>NZ_NEJY01000007.1:0-250044 GCF_002113255.1 Pseudomonas sp. B14(2017) | reverse complement strand
CACAGCTACAACGGATACGAGACCCCGGTAGCCATGGAGGAAAAACTGAGGGCAGCGGCATAAACCTTAACCGGTGTCCAAAATTACTTGACCAGATCAAACCCGCTCCCACAGGGACCGCGACTTCCTCAGGCATGTGCGGTGTCTGTGGGAGCGGCCTTGTGTCGCGAAAGGGCCGCAAAGCGGCCCCGGCTATATGTGCTGCGAAGCTGAAGTCCTGGGGGCGCTTCGCACTCCTTTCGCGACACAAGGCCGCTCCTACAGAACCGCACAGGGTCAGTAAGCCATGCTCCAGGTCAGGGTATAGGTACGCCCGCGCCCTTGGTAGTCATACAGGTAAGCCGGCCCGTAGGTCGGCGAGTAGAACAGCGTCGCACGCTGCCCCCAGACCGTGCTGTACTGCTTGTCCAGCAGGTTCTGGATGCCGGCGCTGAAGGTGCCGAAGCCGGTGTCCTGGCTGCCCAGCAGGTCGAAGGTGGTATAACCATCGATCTCGTGGTCGGCATCGTCCTTCAGGCTGAAGGCATGGTTGGCCTGCAGCCGTGCACTGCGGCCATCGCCCCTCCAGCCGACGAACGCTGTAGCCTTGGACAACGAGGCATAGCGGGCATCGCGCTTGATCCAGCCACCATCGACATCCTCTTCCTCGGAGCGGGTCAGGTGCAGGGTTCCACCGGCTTCCCACCCTGTCTGGAAGTGCCGGGTCAGCGCGCCCTCAAAACCAAAGTCACGGCTTTTCTGGTCTTCCACGTTGATGGTCAGCGTCTGCGAATCGACGTTGATGATCTTGTCCGACCAGATGTAATACAGCGCCGCCTGGGCATCCCAGTCCAGGTCGGCATAGCGCCAGCCCAGCTCCACCTGGCGGCTCTTGATGCCGGCCAGCGGGTTGTCGGCCACGCTCAGGCCGGGCTTGCCGTAGTACTTGGCCGGGTCGGGCAGGTCGAAGCCTTCGCCGTAGTTGGTCCATACCTGGTGGCCATTCTTGAAATCGTAGATGGCACCGACGTTGAACAGGTTGACCTGGTAATCGTTGCTGCCCCCCGGCACACCCTTGAAGTCGCTGACGTCCACATCCATCTGCTGGCGCCGGGCGCCGCCGGACAGGGTCAGGTTATCGGTGGCATGCCAGTCCAGCTGGGCGTACACCGACACGCCATCGACCCGGTAGCTGGGGTAGCGTGCGGCCTTGCTTTCCTTTTCCAGCTCCAGGCCACCCGACTCGGACGACGTCTGGGCGTTGAAGGTGGTCTGTTCGGCATTGAAGCGCTCGCGGTCCAGGTCGACGCCGTAGGTCAGCTTCAGCGCGTCCCACTGCTTGGCGAACAGGCCCTTGAGGCTGGTGACTTCGAAGTTCTGCTGCGAGGCGGCGAAGTACACCCCGCGCGAGCCGGTGGGCGTGGCGCGGTTGTAGTACGGGAACGGGTAGAAGTTGTCGTCTTCCTTGCGGTACGAGGCCTGCAGGTAGAAGTCCTGGCCCAGCACATCGGTGTGGTGGTAGTTGGCGTTCAGCAGCAGGCGCCGGGTGCGCGGCTCCAGGTCCGACGAGTAGCCGCTGCGCAGCTCGGCGTCTTCAAGGTCGGATGGGGCGTTGTGGTTCAGGTTGGGGAAGTAGATACCGGTGCTGCCGTGGTTGCCCGAGTCATAGTACTGGGCCAACAGGTCGAGGCTCTGCTGGTCGTTCAGTTGCATCCCCAAGGTGCCGAGCACATCGATGGTGCGGTTGTACTGCAGGTCGGTCTGGGTGTTGTCGATGAAGATCTGGTCGCCGGCGCCATCGTAGAAGGCTTCGTTCTGCTCGCCGGAAACCCCCAGGCGGGCGTTGAACCGCTCGTTGCCGCCACTGATCGACTGGGCAAAGCGGGTGGCCAGGTCGTCGCTGTTGTTGAAACCGCTGCTGGCGCCGAGCTGGGTCTCGAAGCGCGCCGGGCCGGGTTCGCCCTTCTTGGTCACGATGTTGATGATACCGCCGGTGGCGCCGCCGCCGTAGATGGCGCTGGCGCCAGACAGCACTTCGACGCGCTCGACGTTGAACGGCGAAATGCTGTCGAACTGGCGCGACAGGCCGCGCGAGCTGTTCTGGCTGACCCCGTCGATCATCACCAGCACGTTGCGCCCGCGCATGTTCTGGCCGTAGTTGGTACGGCCTTCCGGCGCCAGGTCGAGGCCTGGTACAAGCTTGCCGATGGCTTCCTTCAGGCTGACGCCGCTGTCGATCTGCTCGCGCAGCTGCTGTTGGTCGACCACCCACACGGTGCCGGGGATTTCGCTGATCGCGGTGCTGGTGCGCGAGGCCACGCTGACCTCGATCGGCTTGAGATTGACCGCCTGCGGCGCGGCGTCGGCCTTGCGCAGGGTCACCGTGCGGGCATCGCTGAAGTGCCAGCTCATGCCGCTGCCGGCCAGCAACTGCTGCAGGGCCTGCTCGATGCTGTAGCTGCCCTGCAAGGCCGGGCTGGCCTGGCCGGCGACGTCGCCGGTGGTGTACAGCAGGTGCAGGCCGGCCTGGTCGGCGAAGGTGGTCAGGGCCTGGTCCAGCGGCTGGGCCGGCAGGTCGAGCTGGACCAGGCGGGCCTGGGTCTGGGCCTGTTCGGTGGCGGTCGAGGCAAACGCCTGCAGCGGGCCGACCAGCATGGCCAGGGCACTGCAGGACATCAGGGCATGGTGAAGCGGACCGCGGCGGTGGTGCAAGGGCTTGAGCATCAGAGGCACGAATGAGCTTCCTGACAAGTCGTAAATGAGAATTGGTTGCTGATCAGTCCCACTACGACGATCTGGCTGGCAGGAACTTGCAGTGCAAGATAAAAAATTTTTCCTGTGCCGGCCTCTTCGCGGCTAAAGCCGCTCCTACAGGGATCTCCACAGCCTTCCAGACCTGTGCAGTACCTGTGGGTGCGGCTTCAGCCGCGAAGAGGCCGGCACAGGCGAGTCAATGAACCACGGCCAACCACGGCAGGTAGGTCACCTTCAGCCCATAGCGCTGCTCAAGGGTCCGCAACAGGGCCTCCGGCTCATCGAGGTCGAACACCCCGCTGACCTCCATCGCCGCCAGCTTGCTATCGGACAACACGATCCGCCCATGCCGGTAACGCTCGAGCTCCGCCAGCACCTGCCCCAGCGGCTTGCCGTTGAAGATCAACTTGCCGCGCTGCCAGGCCATCTGCGTGCCGGCATCGGCCGCTACTGCCAGTTCATGCTCGCCAACCTTGGCTTCGCCATGTGCCAATACCACGCGGCCATCGCGACGCACGCTGAAGGTAGCCGCACTCCCCTGCACCCGCTCACCGGCCGTGTCGACCACAAAGGGCCGTGAATCATCGGTGGTCTCGAACAAGGCTTCACCAGACTCCAGCACCACCCGCCGCTCACGGTCGCTGAACACCACGCTCAGGGCAGTGGCGCTGTTCAACGTCACCCGCGTGCCATCGGCCAGGGTAATCACCTGTCGCTCACCCACCCCGGTGTGGTAATCCGCCAGCAGCACCGGCGCCTGCTGCCAACCCGCCACAGCAACGGCCAACACCAGGGCCGCAGCCACGCCCGCCTGTTTGAGCCAGTTACGGCAATGGCGCAAGGCCTGGCCGATGTATTTCGCCACCATGCTTTCGGAAACCCCCAGGCGTTGCGCGATCTGCGCCTGGGTCAGGCCATCGACGCGGTTGAGCAACAGAGCCTGGCGGGCATTGTCGGACAGCTGCAGCAGCGCCTGGTCGAGGATCTGCAGGCGCTCCCGGGCCAGCAAGGCCGCTTCGGGTGCCGGGGCCGGGCAGGCCACCTCACCTGCCCGCTCGCTGTCGTCGTGGCTGGCGGCAATGCGCTGCTCACGGCGCAAGGCATCGATCGCCAGGTTGCCGGCCACGCGGAAGATGAAACTGCGCGCGTGCAGCACCGGCACCGCCTGCTGGTCGATGTTCACCAGCCTCAGGTAGGTTTCCTGCGCGACGTCGGCAGCGCGCTGACGGTCGCTCATGCGCCGGGTCAGGAATTGCAGCAGGTCGTCGTAGTGCTCCTGGAAGCTTGCCAGCAGGCCCGGCGCGGGAGAGGTCAGCATGGGTTTGGGAACGGCCAGTAGGAGAAGTTATCGGGCGTTAATGAGAAACAGTATCTTTCATCTGGGCGGAGACTTTCAACGCCGACGCGTATTTGCCACACTGCCCATTCGCCCACTCTGGCAAGGTCGCACCCCATGGCTGCCCGTCTGCACCGCTACGCCCGCCTGTTCCTGGTCCTGCTGCTGGCCTGCGGCCTGGGGGCCTGTGCGCTGTTCCAGGCACGCGACCCGGTCAATATCAGCGTGATCGGTATCGAGCCGCTGCCCGGGCAGGAGCTGGAACTGCGCATGGCGGTGAAGATGCGGGTACAAAACCCCAACGAGACGCCGATCGACTACAACGGCATCGCCCTGAACCTGGAAGTGAACGGCCAGCCGCTGGCTGCCGGGGTCAGCGACCAGCAGGGGCACATCGGCCGTTATGGCGAAGCGGTGGTCGTGGTGCCGGTGAGCATCACGGCGTTTTCCTTCCTGCGCCAGGCCTATGGGCTGGGCCGAGTGGACTCGTTGCAGGGCCTGCCCTATGTGCTGCGCGGCAAGCTGGCCGGCGGGCTGCTGGGGACCGTGCGCTTTACCGACGAGGGCAAGCTGGACCTGCCCAAGGGCGCCTACTGGTAGGCGCCTGGCGGGGTGTGATCAGCGGTTGGCGCTGGCTGCGGCCATCAGCTTGTTGACCTCGCTGCGCACCATGTTGGCGTATTCGGGCGGCGACATGCCATCCAGCTCGGCACGCACCCACTCGGCCCATTTGCCTTTGCGCCGTGGTTTTTCTGCGATCAGCCGCGCCGCTTCGCCCTTGGCCTTGCCCAGGTTGTTCTGCCACAGCTCGAACAGCCGGGCCTTCTCTGCCTCGATCTGCGCCCGTTCCTCGAAGCTCATGTTGGCCAGATTGAAACTCATGAAGGTACCTGCAGGTTTGAAAATGGCCGCTATCTTACACCCAGGTACTGCAACAGCCCAAAGCCGCCGCAACTTTCCCGACGCGCCGGCATCCATTGTTCAAACCACACCATCGACGAGGACGAGTTCATGGCCCGGAAAAACGCCGCGCTGGCCGACAGCGATCAGATCAAGGACCAGGTATTCAGCGAACTGCAGGCGCTGATCGAAGAATCGGAAAGGCTGCTGAACGACAGCGCCGCCCTGGTGGGTGACGAGGCGGAAACCCTGCGCGCGCAGGTAAGCCTCAAGCTACGCCAGGCGCGCCATGCCGCCGACAAGGTGCGTAGCAAGGCGCAACCGGTGGTGGAGGCTACCCAGGACTACATCGGCGGCCACCCGTGGCAGACCGTGGCCATTTCCGCCGGCCTCGGGCTGGTGGTCGGCCTGCTGCTGGGCCGCCGTCACTGACGCCTGGGCCGCCTGGTGCGAATCAGGCGGCCTGCGCCATCGGGATACCGCTGTGGAAGCGCAGCTCCTGGTCCGGTGACTGGATCAGCTCCATCTCCGCTGCGCGCACCAGTTCCACCCGGCGGGCGATGTCTGCCTCATCGCCGTAGTTGTGCGCCAGTTTCAGGTAACCCTGGTAGTGGCGCGCTTCGCTCTTCAGCAGGCCGTGGTAGAAGCGGCCCAGCTCCTCGTCCAGGTGCGGTACCAGCGCGGCAAAGCGCTCGCAGCTGCGCGCCTCGATGAACGCCCCCACCACCAGCGTATCCACCAGCTTGACCGGCTCGTGGGCGCGCACCAGGCGCCGCAGCCCCGACGCATAACGCCCCGCCGACACCGGGCGCAGCGGCACGCCGCGACGCTTCATCAGGCGCAGCACCTGCTCGTGGTGCACCAGCTCCTCGCGGGCCAGGCGCGACATCATGTTGATCAGGTCGAGGTGGGTGTTGTACTTGGCGATCAGGCTCAGGGCGGTGCTGGCAGCCTTGAATTCGCAATTCTTGTGGTCGATCAGCAGGGTTTCCTGGTCGGCGAGCGCCGCTTCGATCCAGGCGTCTGGTGTCGGGCAACCAAGAAAGGCGTCGATTTCGGGGATCAGGGACATGAGCGTGCAACCACAAAGAACAGGCAGGGCCGGCGATTATACCGGCGGCGGCGGGCGGCGCCAGTGACTATGCTTGATGTACATCAAGCGCCAGCGGGGGAAGCGCCGACTATAGTCAGGCATTGGTCGCCACCTTTGAAGGGAGTTAACGCCCATGCAAGCCGTCCGCAGCATCCTCGTCGTCCTCGACCCCGAGCACGCCCACAGCCGGGCGCTGACCCGGGCCAAGCTGATCGCCGGTGTCACCGGCGCGCGCCTGCACCTGCTGATGTGCGACAAAAGACATGACCACAGCGCGCTGCTGAGCCTGCTGAGCAGCCAGTTGCATGATGACGGGTACGACAACGTCACCCATGAAGAGGCCTGGCGCGACAACCTGCACGACACCATCATCTACGTGCAGCAGGCCGAGGGCTGCGAGCTGGTGATCAAGGAACACCGCCCGGACAACCCGCTGAAAAAGGCCCTGCTCACCCCCAGCGACTGGAAGCTGCTGCGCCAGTGCCCGTGTGCCGTGCTGATGGTCAAGAGCGAGCGGCCGTGGACCGGCGGCAAGGTCCTGGCTGCGGTGGACGTGGGCAACCAGGACGAGGACCACCGACGCCTGCATGCCAGCATCATCGACCATGGCTATGACATTGCTGCGCTGGCCAAGGGTGAGTTGCACGTCATCAGCGCCCATCCGTCGCCGATGCTGTCGGCGTCGGACCCGGTGTACCAGCTGAGCGAGACCATCGAAAAGCGCTACCGCGAGGCGTGCAAGGCATTCCAGGCAGAGTACGACATCAGCGAAGACCGCTTGCATGTGGCCGAAGGGCCGGCGGATGTGCTGATACCGCATACCGAGAAGAAGCTGGATGCCGTGGTAACGGTGATCGGCACGGTGTGCCGCACGGGGATTTCCGGGGCGTTGATTGGTAATACCTCGGAGGTGGTGCTGGATTCGCTGGAAGGGGATGTGCTGGTGCTCAAGAGCGAGGAGGCAATTGCTCATCAGGCGGAACTGGCCCGCGGCTGAGTCAATCTGTCAGGGCCCTATCGCCGGCAAGCCAGCTCCCACATCAACCGCATTGGCCTCAAGTCATGTGCAGTACCTGTGGGAGCTGGCTTGCCGGCGATGGGCTGCATAGCAGCCCCATTCAACACCAAACGCTAGGCCAACGCTTCCTGCACCTTCGGGTCCAGCCCCTCCCCTGCATTGGCCTCAAGTCATGTGCAGTACCTGTGGGAGCTGGCTTGCCGGCGATGGGCTGCGCAGCAGCCCCATTCAACACCAAACGCCAGGCCAACGCTTCCTGCACCTTCGGGTCCAGCCCCTCCCCTGCATTGGCCTCAAGTCATGTGCAGTACCTGTGGGAGCTGGCTTGCCGGCGATGGGCTGCGCAGCAGCCCCATTCAACACCAAACGCCAGGCCAACGCTTCCTGCACCTTCGGGTCCAGCCCCTCCCCTGCATTGGCCTCAAGTCATGTGCAGTACCTGTGGGAGCTGGCTTGCCGGCGATGGGCTGCATAGCAGCCCCATTCAACACCAAACGCTAGGCCAACGCTTCCTGCACCTTCGGGTCCAGCCCCTCCCCTGCATTTGCCTCGATCCATTGCGCCAGCTGCCGGCGCATCGCCGGTGTCCAGAAGCTCTGCAGATGCTGCCGTACCCCTTGCACCGCCAGCGCCCGGTCTGGCTCGCTGTCGAAGTAATGGGCAATCTGGTTGGCCATCTTGACCAGGTTCTCACTGCTCATCGGCGCACCTCGGCTTTTTCCGCAATACGGCGCTCCTTCAGCAAGCGCCGCTGCTCGTCACTGAAGTCCTGGTAGCGCTTCTGCCACTGCGACGGCTGGAACACTTTCACCACCTCCACCGCCGTCACCTTGTACTCAGGGCAGTTGGTGGCCCAGTCGGAGTTGTCGGTGGTAATCACGTTGGCCCCCGACTCGGGGAAGTGGAACGTGGTGTACACCACCCCCGGCGCCACCCGCGCACTGACCTTGGCGCGCAGCACCGTCTGCCCGGCGCGGCTGCCGATGCCGACCCAGTCACCGTCCTGGATGCCACGGCTTTCGGCGTCGGTTGGGTGGATTTCCAGGCGGTCGGCGTCATGCCAGGCGACGTTGCCGGTACGCCGGGTCTGGGCGCCGACGTTGTACTGGCTGAGAATGCGCCCGGTGGTCAGCAGCAGCGGGTAGCGGTTGTTGACCTTCTCCTCGGTGGGCACGTAGCCGGTAAGCATGAAGCGCCCCTTGCCACGTACGAACTGGTCGATGTGCATGGTCGGCGTGCCATCGGGTGCTGCGTCGTTGCACGGCCACTGCAGGCTGCCGTGGCGGTCGATCTCGGCGTAGCTGACGCGGTGGAAGGTGGGCGTCAGGCGGGCGATCTCGTCCATGATCTCGGACGGGTGGCGGTAGTTCATCGGGTAGCCCAGGGCATTGGCCAGGGCCACGGTCGCCTCCCAGTCGGCCTTGCCGGCCAGCGGCTCCATGACCTTGCGCACCCGCGAAATGCGCCGCTCGGCGTTGGTGAAGGTGCCGTCCTTCTCCAGGAACGAGCTGCCCGGCAGGAACACATGGGCGAACTTGGCTGTTTCGTTGAGGAAGATGTCCTGCACCACCACGCATTCCATGGCCAGCAGGGCCGCAGTGACGTGCTGGGTGTTGGGGTCGCTCTGGGCAATGTCCTCGCCCTGGCAGTACAAGGCCTTGAAGCTGCCGTCCAGCGCCGCTTCGAACATGTTGGGGATGCGCAGGCCCGGGTCGGGCTGCAGGGTCACGCCCCAGGCACGCTCGAACTCGGCGCGCACGCCCTCGTTGGAAATGTGCCGGTAGCCGGGCAATTCGTGAGGGAACGAACCCATGTCGCACGAGCCCTGCACGTTGTTCTGCCCGCGCAGCGGGTTCACCCCTACCCCTTCGCGGCCGATGTTGCCGGTGGCCATGGCCAGGTTGGCGATGCCCATCACCGCGGTGCTGCCTTGGCTGTGCTCGGTCACGCCCAGGCCGTAGTAGATCGCCGCGTTGCCGCCGGTGGCGTACAGCCGGGCGGCGGCGCGGATCTGCTCGGCAGGCACGCCGCAGACCGGGCCAAGCACTTCGGGGGCGTTTTCCGCCAGGCTGACGAAGTCGCGCCAGCGGGCGAAATCTTCGGTTTCGCAGCGGGCATCGATGAAGCGCTGGGCCAGCAGGCCTTCGGTGACGATCACATGGGCCAGGGCGTTGAGCATGGCCACGTTGGTACCGGGGCGCAGTTGCAGGTGCAGCTCGGCGCGGGCGTGCGGCGAGTCGACCAGGTCGATGCGCCGTGGGTCGATCACGATCAGCCGCGCACCCTGGCGCAGGCGGCGCTTGAGCTGCGAGCCGAATACCGGGTGGGCGTCGGTGGGGTTGGCGCCGATCACCAGCACCACGTCGGCCTGCATCACCGAGTCGAAGCTTTGTGTACCAGCCGACTCACCCAGGGTCTGCTTCAGGCCATAGCCTGTGGGTGAATGGCATACCCGCGCGCAGGTGTCGACGTTGTTGTTGCCGAACGCCGTGCGCACCAGTTTCTGCACCAGGTAGGCTTCTTCGTTGGTGCAGCGGCTGGAGGTGATGCCGCCGATGGAATCGCGACCGTACTTCAGCTGGATGCGGCGGAACTCGCTGGCGGCGTAGGTCACCGCCTCGTCCCAGCTGACTTCCTGCCATGGGTCTTCCAGGCGCTTGCGGATCATCGGCTTGGTGATGCGGTCCGGGTGGGTGGCGTAGCCCCAGGCGAAGCGGCCCTTGACGCAGGCGTGGCCGTGGTTGGCGCCGCCGTTCTTGTCCGGGACCATGCGCACCAGTTGGTCGCCCTTCATTTCGGCGCGGAACGAGCAGCCGACGCCGCAATAGGCGCAGGTGGTGATGACCGCACGCTCGGGTTGGCCCAGCTGTACCAGGCTCTTTTCGGTCAGGGTCGCGGTCGGGCAGGCCTGCACGCAGGCGCCACACGACACGCACTCGGAGGCGAGGAAGTTCTCACCACCCGCCGCCGCCACTCGCGATTCGAAGCCGCGCCCGGTGATGGTCAGGGCGAAGGTGCCCTGGATATCCTCGCAGGCGCGCACACAGCGGCTGCAGACGATGCACTTGCTCGGCTCGTAGTCGAAATACGGGTTGGATACGTCCTTTTTCTCGGCAAGGTGGTTGGCGCCGTCGTAGCCGTAGCGCACCTCGCGCAGGCCCACCTGGCCGGCCACGGTCTGCAGCTCGCAGTTGCCGTTGGCCGAACAGGTCAGGCAGTCCAGCGGGTGGTCGGAGATGTACAGCTCCATCACGTTGCGCCGCAGGCCGGCCAGGCGCGGGGTTTCGGTGTGCACCACCATGCCTTCGCTGACCGGGGTGGTGCAGGAGGCCGGGTAGCCGCGCATGCCTTCGATTTCCACCATGCACATGCGGCACGAGCCGAAGGCTTCGAGGCTGTCGGTGGCGCACAGTTTGGGAATGCTGGTGCCGAGCATGGCCGCGGCACGCATCACCGAAGTACCGGCGGGCACAGTGATGGCACGGCCATCGATGCTCAGGCTGACCTGTACCTCGCTGTCACGGGCCGGGGTGCCGAGGTCGCTGCTTTTATCAGAAGCGGGGTCGAAGAAATTGATCACTGCGCGGCCTCCGTGTGGGTCAGCCCGAAATCGGCGGGGAAGTACTTCAGCGCGCTGGCCACCGGATAGGCGGTCATGCCGCCCATGGCGCACAGCGAGCCGTATTGCATGGTGTCGCACAGGTCGCGCAGCAACAGGGCCTGGTCATGCCGTTCGGTCAGGTCGCTGGTGGCGATCAGGCGGTCGACCACTTCCATGCCGCGGGTCGAGCCGATGCGGCATGGGGTGCACTTGCCACAGGACTCCTCGGCACAGAACTGCAAGGCGAAGCGCGCCATGCTGGCCATGTTCAGGGTGTCGTCGGCCACTACCACACCACCGTGGCCGAGCATCGCGCCCATGGCGGCGAAGGCTTCATAGTCCAGCGGCGTGTCGAAGTGGCTGGGCGGTACCCAGGCACCGAGCGGGCCACCAACCTGCGCGGCCTTCAGCGGCCGGCCGCTGGCCGTGCCGCCGCCATAGCCTTCCACCAGCTCGCGCAGGGTCAGGCCGAAGGCGCGTTCCACCAGGCCGCCCTGGCGGATGTTGCCGGCCAGCTGGAACGGCATGGTGCCCAGCGAGCGGCCCATGCCGAAGTCGCGGTAGAACGCCGCGCCCTTGGCCATGATGATGGGTACCGAGGCCAGGGTAAGCACGTTGTGCACCAGCGTCGGCAGGCCGAACAGGCCCTGCAGCGCGGGTAGCGGAGGCTTGGCGCGGACGATGCCGCGCTTGCCTTCGATTGATTCGAGCAGCGCGGTTTCTTCGCCGCAGATATAGGCGCCGGCGCCGACCCGCACTTCCAGGTCGAAGGCCTGGCCGCTGCCGGCCACGTCGCTGCCGAGATAGCCGGCGTCACGGGCGATGGCGAAGGCCTGGTCGAGCACGCGGATGGCGTCGGGGTATTCCGAGCGCACATAGATGTAGCCCTTGTCGGCACCCACGGCGAGGCCGGCAATGATCATGCCTTCGATCAGCAGGAACGGGTCGCCTTCCATCAGCATGCGGTCGGCGAAGGTACCGGAGTCACCCTCGTCGGCGTTGCACACCACGTACTTCTGCCCGGCCCCGGCGTCACGCACGGTGCGCCACTTGATGCCGGCCGGGAACGCCGCACCGCCGCGGCCGCGCAGGCCGGAATCGAGCACGGCGGCTACCACCTCGGCACCGTCCAGGGCAACGGCCGTTTCAAGGCCGGCGAAACCGCCATGGGCACGGTAGTCGTCCAGCGACAATGGGCGGGTGATGCCGGCGCGGGCGAACAGCAGGCGCTGCTGGGTCTTGAGGTAAGGGATGTCCTCGACCGGCCCCAGGGCCAGCGAGTGGCCACCAGGTTCACCGGTAAAGGCGTCGAGCAAGGACGGCACGTCTTCCGGGGTGACCGGGCCGAAACCCAGGCGCCCTTGCGCGCTGTCGCACTCCAGCAGCGGCTCCAGCCAGTACAGCCCGCGGGAACTGGTGCGCTGGATGTCCAGCGGCAGCTGGCGGCGTTCGGCCTCACGTTGCAAGGCATCGGCGACCTGGTCGGCGCCCACGGCACGGGCTACCGAATCGCAGGGGATGTACAGCTTCAGCATGCTGCGTCCTCCCGGCAAGCGTTGACCAGCGCGCGCAGGCGCTCAGGGGTAAGGCGCGCATGCACCTGGCCGTCCAGTTCCAGCGCTGGCGAGCAGGCACAGGCGCCCAGGCAGTACACCGGGCGCAGGCTGATGGCGCCGTCGGCGCTGGTGCCGTGGTCGTCCAGCGCCAGCTGTTCGCGCAGTTGCGCGGCCAGCGCCTCGGCGCCCCGGCTCTGGCACGACTCGGCGCGGCACAGGCGCAGGGTGTGGCGCGCTGGTGGCGTGGTGCGGAAATCGTGGTAGAAGCTGATCACCCCACGCACCTCGGCCAGGCTGAGGTTCAGGGCATGGGCAATTTCGGCGACAGCGGCATCGGGGATGTAGCCGATGTCGTGCTGGATGGCATGCAGGATCGGCAACAGCGCGCCGGGGGTATCCTTGTCACGGGCCAGAATGCGGTGGATCACAGGCAGGTGGAGCAATTCATCAGGCATACAGCGGACCTCGGCATCACGGACCCTGCCTGAATTGTTGTAAGGGCAGGTATCCGGCGTGTTCTGCTGCGGCGCGCCGGCCACGTCACGGTTGCGTGGTGCCAGCGGCCTCCTTGCCTGCGGCCGCACGTCTGCGCGTACTGGTCCGAGGCATCCTGCAAGCATGGCACTTGTGGCGCCGGGGGGTTGCGTGCGAACGACCAGGCGCATCCTGAAACCGACGCGGGTTGTTTCTGGCCTTATGCCGTCTGCTGCGCTGTCGCTTAGAGAACTGAATTCGCAAGCGGTCCGCGTACCCTGTGGGAGCGGCTTTAGCCGCGAAGAATCCAACGCGGTGCATGGCACCGGCTACGCCGGTGTTCGCGGGCATGCCCGCTCCCACAGGGTGCTCCGGCAGCCCAAGGAATGCGCCATACCTGTGGGAGCGGGCGCGCCCGCGAACACCGGCGCAGCCGGTGCCAACCAGCGCGTCGCCTGCCTCGCGGGCTTGCCCGCACACAGTTTCAATGAGTTTTGTGCAGTTCCATGAATGCATGGCCTGCGCAAGGCTTCAAAGCTGCACGGCTTTGTCGATCAGTGCTTGGCCGTCTCGATCAGCTTGTCGAACTTGCGGTTCAGCTGGGCAAAGCGCTCATCGCTCTTGGCCCGCGCCTTGACGTTCTGGTCCGAGCTGGCCTTGTCGGCGATGGTCACCACCGTCCAGTCCCGGTCCTTGGCCACCCAGTACACCAGCTCACCGTCCGCGGAAAACGCCTCGAGTCGGCCACCGCTGTTCGGCACAGGCTTGGCCTGCCTGGTCATCGGCAGCAGTTGCTGGACCCGGGCCTCGTCGGTGCTGGCCAGCCGCACCTCCACCTGGCGAAGCTGGTCGGCCTCGTTGAACGACGCCTTCACTTGCGTGATGGCAATACCGCCCAGGTTGAAATCGCCCTTCGGGTTGCTCCCCTGAAAGAACTCGGTGGGCACCTGGTAGTGATAGCCGGTGAAATGCTCAACTTCGCCGAACTGCTGCTGCAGAATGGCCAAGGCCTGGGGCTTGGGCATGCCCAGGCTGAACTGGCCGACTTCCAGCGCCGACCAGGCTTGCAGGGGGAAAAGCGCGCAGGCGAATACCAGCGGCAGGGTCCGTTTCATCGGTCATCTTCCTTGAAAAGAGCCCAGCAACCTAACCCCTGCATGACAATCAGACAATACTGGCAGGGTGCCAAGCCCACCCTGCCCCGGCTTCTCGACGCCTGGCTGGGTCAGCGGTTCTTGCGCATGCCCATATGCGCGTCATCCATAAGCGCCTTGGCCATGTCGCAGAGAAAGTGCGAAGCCCAGACCAGCACCGGTTCGTTGTCCATAACCCCGATAAACGAGGCTCGCCGTGAGCAGTCCATCAAGACCGACGCTTGTTCGATGGCATGGTCGCAGCAGTTTCCCGCCTCTACGCGGAACAGTTTCTTGCCGTCCAGCACACCGTCCAGGAACGTGGCCGCGCCTACGGTCAGGCCCAGTGTGCCGGTGTCGTCATCCAATTCCTTGTCCATCTGAAACCCTCTTTTGAATCTGCCGGCCAGTGCGATTTCCCGGTTGCAGTCCCTGGCAGGAAAACCACACCGCCCAGGCTGGCAAAATTTGAAAATCAGCTCATCAGTGCAATGTATGCACCGGCTGCCCGGCCCGAAGCTGCACCTGCGCAATCGCCGACTCCAGCAGCGTGCGCACAGCCTCCATTTCATGCATGACCGCCAGGGTCATGATCGTGGCGGGAGATCTGGGGAGCGAGGCTATCGCGTGATGGCCTACGGACAAGGCGCAGAGCACGTATTCCGTGGCCTGGATCAGGGTGTCTTCCAAGTGATGGGGTGAGTCGGAAATGGGGGGATCCGGGACTATTTTGAGCATGGTCACATCTCGATTTCGTGAGAGAAAACCACACCCCATCCCTTGCAGAGAATGGGTGGCGGCTGCGTACGGGCCTGCAAGACCGGGGAAGATCGAGAAAAACCCGGCTGACCCGAAGGTCACCCGTACGCAGCCACCATTAAGCACAACCATTGGCACAGACCAACGGCTCGATGATGAGCACGCTTTCGATACTTCCCCAGGCTTGCAGACCCGGTCGTTGAATTTGCAACGACAGGGCGAGACTAGGGGGCTCAGGTTTCCATCGCAATGGTGAAACGGCTTGAAAAGGATGATTCAGAAATGGACTACGAGGAAGGGGAAAAATCTGATTAGTTCTTGTAGGAACTGATATGAGTTTCTCTAAAAAGACTCAAAGATCCGAGTGTGAAGCACAGCGCTTGGCGGTACGCTGTGCTTCTTTCAAATGCTCACTACAACGCCAACCGCGCCAGTCGCTGCAAAGCTCGAATCACCTCCTGATCCCGGTTCTCCAGCACATCCGCCTGAATACGCGCGATCACAGCCTTCAGCAATTCGGTCTGGTTCATCTCTGTATGCTGCTGAAGCGCAAGCATGTCCTCCGCCATGTACGGATTGACCTTCATCGACAACCGCCGAGTAACATTGGAACGCGCAAGCCCGCGCTGCTCTCGCTGTTCATCCAGCGCCTGAAGGAACGTTTGATGCACCGCATGCAACTGCCCACATTGCTGCGCCTGCACCAACTGTTGGAAATAGTGGGCAAGAAACAACTTGCGCAAATTTGCCCCCGCCTCATTACTGACCGCATGCATGGCCGCATCGAGCACATCCAGATAGACCGCCGGCAAACGCGCCTCGATCGACTTGAGCTGCTGCTTGCGCGCCTCGCGGATGGCCGGCGTGGATTGCGATGGAATGGCGACCACACCATCACAACGGGCGCACACGCCCACCAGAATGTCCTTGGCCACACCTTGGCCATCGCTAAACGGCACATCCCGGCGAGCATAGTGCGTGGGCACCACTGCCTGGCAATGCTCGCAAAGCGCATTTCCTCTGTCGCCTTCGAAAAAGATCTTCATGATCTGGGTACTCACTGGTGAACGCTGATGAACCAGGTGTCTGGCTCGATGAAAAAGAACTTTATGTACCAACCATCCCGTTTGAGCACATGCACCTCGATGGCTGCGACGGCATGGTGAGGGGTGCTGGCGTGATGAATACCCCTGCATGAGCGAACGACTTCGGCAACCTCGCCGGCTGACACTTCCCCTGTAGCCAGCAGGTTCTTTACGTCGATATCCCTGCGTGAAACGTGTTGATACTCCCCTGACTCAAGCGCCGTTATCACCGCTCGCTGGGCCTCCCTGAAGCCGAATTTCATAGCTCATCCCTGCCAATACGAAAATCATCGTACAAAACCCGAATCAAATCTACCGTTTGCCGAGCCCGGGCGACCAATGGCACCCCGGCCAGCTCAAGACAGCGATCCGGAACACGCATGAACTATGGTCCCATCGACCGCAGGACGGCGTAGAGCAATGTAACCAACGCTTTCATGGCCTTTTTCGACTGCCCGTTCGAGGGCAGAACCTGTCCCACAAACACATCATCGAAGCGTCATTCAGGTAAGCTCAGCCCAGCGCAATGCAACCACCACGGACGGTACCCATGCATTCACTGACTGACGAACAAGTGCTGGCAATCATCCATGAGAACCCGATAAACCGGGCATTGCTGGCCGTCCTGCCAGCGCTGGATATCCCCCACTGCATGCTGACGGCAGGCGCCCTGTTCCAGACATTCTGGAACCACCGCGCCGGGCTACCTTCGGAGAGGGGCATCAAGGACTATGACATCGCCTACTTCGACGCCGACTTGTCCTGGGAGGCAGAGGACCGTGTCATCGCCCGGGTTCATCAGGCGTGCGCGCACCTGGGCGTCAACGTGGAAGTGCGCAACCAGGCCCGTGTTCACTTGTGGTACGAGGCGAAGTTCGGCGCATGAGCGAAATTGAAATACTGTCCTTGTCTCCAGACGGTCGCTACCAAGTCCAGGCGACCCCGTGGGAAGCAGGCAACTCGCACTGGCTGTTCCCGCCGCAAATCATAGATACCCAAAACGGAAACGTGGTGTTTGGTTTCGAGGATCCTCTGTGGTCAGCAGATCTCATCACCTGGCTAAGCCCGACCCGGGTCGAACTCAAGCTGCGCAAATACCCCGGCCATCGAGTACCTTTGGGGCTCACGATGATCGTTGACTGTGCGCTGCGTATCGCTGAATGTGGCGATGGAACGCACATTGAATTAGCCCGTCTGGAAAGCACCCTTGAGGGGATGCTCGACCTGCTCGGCTGAACTCACTTGTCAGCAAGGGACTGAATGATGAATTGGAAGGCTCTGGAACAGGCGCTGTTCGACGCCGCCAGACAGACATTGCAAACGCTGCTCGATAAGAGGGGCAGCCCTTTGTACGCCGCAGCGTTTCATGCGAGCTACCGAGAAGAAGAGGCGGTTCTGTCACTGCCCAGCTTTGCCGCAAACAGCTTGCAAGCACTCTGCGAAGACTACCCCGACGAGGAAGATGAAAGCTTCAGTTCGGTGAAGTGGAACCCGGCGGACTGGCGCTGGGATTGGGAAATCTGCGCTGGTGAGCCGTTCACGCAGCTCGATGATGAACTGCAAGCCCACGCCAATCGGCTTGGCCCGCGCCAATGGCAAGCGGCTGAGCAACGCTTGCTGGTCACCGTTAGCCGTGCCGCCAGGTCGCTGGGCCGCCATTTCAGTCAGCATCCTGGTGTGACGCCTGGCTTCGTGGTGATTTTTCATGACTTTGCTGGCTATATGCCCTTGGCCAAACGCAGCATGACCCGCCAGCAATTCGAGGATAATTTCCCTGTCGAACTGGCCATTGAAAACACCCTGCGCGGTGTCGCTGCCTTGCCGCTCGCCGAGCAGGTCGCGTTCTACGTCAGCCGCTTACATTGTTCGGATGGTATTACGGGGGAAGACGCAGAGCGTTGGCTAATTGCCAACGGCCGTCCCGCGCAGGCAGCGCTTATCGAGCAGCTAAACGGGCATAAACAGCCTACCACTGCCGCGCGTATTCTCGGACTGGCCGGCATGGCTGATGAGGCCGTCATCCAGGCCCTGCGTCGACAGGCGATTGAGGCCTGCGAGCAGCCGACCCGCAACTGGTGTGCAAAAGCCTTGGGTTACCTTGAGGATTTCGACTGGCTTATGCAGCAAACGCCCGACGTCGTTGTCGCGGGTATTTGCGCTAACTTCGACGGTTTCCGCTGGCGGGGCGTGCAGCCACCGGTGCTTAACTACACACCCGTTAAGCGTCTACTCGATCAGCGTCCTGAGCTTCGGGCTGCTGTTGAAGAGACACTTGAAGAAGTCTACGGCCAGATCAATACCACCGCCGCCGATGTCAGCGAAGCCTTGCACGGTTTGATTTCACCCCACGTAGTCATTCGTCGTCATGCTGTGAGTGGATTGAATAACCGAGGTCTGCTGCCCGACGACGCGCTTCGAGCCTTCGAGGCGCTACGCCTAGCAACACAGGATACCGATGAGCAGGTGCGGCACGCTGCGGGACTTGGCCTGGAAGCTATGAAACCCGGCCTGGCTCATCGTTTTTCCTGAGTGCACCGCAGATGGATACATTACGAGTGTTCATGGGCAATTCGCCGGCTATGGGCCTTCAGGTTACCGATTCAATTCGGTGATGAGCGTGTGCCCTGTCGGTCGGTTGCTGGAGTCTGGTTCTGACCCGAAGCGGGGCTTCTCAAGATTAAAGGATGCGTCATGTTGAATGAACCGAGCTTGGGGATCTGAACGTCCGCAATGGGTAAATAGCGGTCACTCACGAACGGCCGCTCTTGACCCGTTGCTGCCGGTGAGCCGAACAGCAATCTTTGTAGGAGCGGGCGCGCCCGCGAAGAATCAAACGCGAAGACTGGCACCGGCTGCGCCGGTGTTCGCGGGCACGCCCGCTCCCACAGAGTGCGCATAGCACTCACGACATCAGTTTTTTTCGTGTCTGCTTTGGGTCGATAGCTGCCGGTCGTGGATGACCGCTTTCGCCCCAGAGCGGCCCTTGGCGGAAGGTAACTAACGACCAAAAGCAGTCCCTAGGCGCGCCGACAAATAGAGTGACGATCCAGCTGCCCTTTCAACTGACCTTGCTGCGACACCAAACGGTAGTCCGTTCATTATCAGCTTGGGATTTTCGTATTTCGAACTGTCGTGATTCGTGCAGGACATGCCTCCAGCGATTGCAACCGTAGCGCTTTCACTAATCCAGCGGATCGCTGCTTCCAGTCGAGTCCAGCCACCTTCGGCAAGCTTGGCTTCTGCCTCACGTAAACAGGAGCAGATCCCACTGCCAGGCCAATCGACCGAGCCGTCCTCCCGTATGCCGTCGAGCGCATCTGCAAATGCCTGGCTCTGTATAAACGAAGCCAATTTAACTTGTGCCTCGCCCATGGTTCTGGCCCAACATTGCAGGTTCAAACAATGCCGATTGATGGCCTGGTAGCTTTCCTCAAGATAACCATCCGCAGCCTGGCAGCCTGACTCTGACCAGAGATCGAAATTCTCAATGAAGAGGTGAACCAACTTGTTACGCAGGTCGACCAACGCCTTGGTAGCCACCTTCGTTGCCTCATAGTGCTCGATTGGCATTTCCAACTGGTTTCGATAGCTGAACCCGATCTGGTCACCAGCATCGGCTTCCGTATGTGACTCTTCATTTTGGGGCGACTGGACCAGAAAGCTGTCGGCCAGCATCCCGACCAACATGCCCATGGTTTTTTTCTTGGTACCTGCGATCTTTTGCTCACGGATGGTATGCAGCCGATCCACAGGGCCGCTCAACTCAGCATGCGCGACTATGACTTTCAGCAGCTGTTCGTATTGTTGCAAACGCAACAGACAGCGTCCGAGCTTGCGCTGCACCACAGGTTGAAGTTCAGGTACATCATCCGCGGGCATGGTAGTGACTTCATCCATGATCAACGACTCACCTAAAAGTGGCAGGGCTGGAGCAATTCACGGCAATGCGCTTGCCCTGCAAGGAGGGCCTGCAATGCGTATATCGGGCGCTTTTCAAGCGTCAGTATAGGTTGAGGATTTTTACCCGCATCGGTCGACAGCTACCCCTGGCACTCAGGACCATTCAATGGCGACGAGCCTGTTCTGCAGGTGTCGTAACGGCCTGGATCAATACTCGTGTTGAAGCTATACCCAAAGGGTTCACAGTAACGATGGACCATCCGCCCTGTTATCGACCGGGGGAACTTCGCGGTGTCAAATCAGCTGGTCATACGCAACATGACCCGTCCCGAACTGGACGAGCTCGTCGATTGGGCTGCCCGTGAGGGTTGGAATCCCGGCGTTCACGATGCCGAGCTGTTCTGGGCCACGGACCCTGCCGCCTTCATTGCAGCGTCCCGGGGCGGCGAATTGATTGGTGGCGGTGCAATCACTTCCTACAACGGCGAATTCGGTTTCATGGGTTTTTTCATCGTCCGGCCTGAGTATCGCGGTCAAGGCCTGGGCAATACCCTCTGGCACGCACGCCGCGAGCGACTCCTCGCCCGCCTGTGCCCAGGCGCGAGCATTGGCATGGATGGCGTGTTCGCAATGCAGGACTACTACGCCAAGGGTGGGTTCGTCTTCTCCCATCGCAACATGCGTTTTCGTGCCAAGGCCACCGAACGCCCGGCACCTTCGCAGGTAGACAACCAGGACATCGTCCCGTTGGCCACCTTCCCGTTCGATGAGGTGGTCGATTACGACCGCACCTGCTTCCCTGCCGCGCGCGCAGCCTTCCTGAGCGGGTGGATAGCCCAGGCCGATGCACTTGCCGTGGGTTGCCGCCGCGAGGGCAGGCTTAGCGGCTATGGCGTGGCAAGGCGCTGCCGGGAAGGCTACAAGATCGGCCCCTTGTTCGCCGATGACGCCCTGGCAGCCAATGCCCTCTACGCGCGCCTGGCAGAATTTGCGCAAGGTTGCCCGCTGTTTCTGGATGCCCCCGAGAATAACCCCGCCGCCATGGCGCTTGTGCGCCAACAGGGCATGATCGAGGTTTTCGGCTGCGCACGCATGTACCTCGGCCCACCTCCGGCGATCGCACACGAACGTGTGTTCGCCGTCACGACCTTCGAGCTGGGCTGATGTCCGCTCGCAACCTGATCGGTTATGGCGGCAACCCACCCCACCCGCGATGGCCCGGTGGGGCGCGCGTTGCGGTCCAGTTCGTACTCAACATCGAAGAGGGTGCGGAGTCATGCATGCTCAATGGTGACGCACAGTCGGAGGCCTGGCTTCATGAGCTACCGGGCCGCCCGCCGCGTGTGGGGGAACCGGACCTGAGCGTCGAGGGCATGTACGAATACGGATCGCGCGCAGGTGTATGGCGCATTCTGGAGCTGTTCGGCGCCAGGGGCCTGCCGCTGACCGCCTTTGCCGTTGGCCGAGCACTGGAACTGACCCCGGCGATTGGCCATGCGCTATGCGCCGCCGGGCATGAGATTGCCGGGCATGGCTACCGTTGGCTGGATTATCGCGACATGCCTGAAGACCAGGAGCGGCGCCATATCCGCCTCACCATCGACGTGATCGAGCAGATCTGCGGTAAACGCCCCGTAGGTTGGTATACAGGAAGGGTCAGCCAGAACACCCGCCGCCTGTTGCGTGAGGAAGGTGGGTTTCTCTATAGCTCGGATGCCTACAACGATGATCTGCCCTATTGGCTCCCAGGCTCACCCGCCCACCTGGTGATCCCGTACACACTGGTCAACAACGACGCCCGCTATCTGCTGCCCAATGGCTTCGCCTGCGGTGAAGACTTCTTCCGGCTGCTAAAGGATGCTTTCGACCTGTTGTGGCAGGAGGGCGCGCACCACCCGAAGATGATGAGCGTGGGCCTGCATGGGCGGATCAGTGGCCATCCTGGTCGTGCGATGGCGCTGGCGCGCTTTCTCGATTACGTGCAAGGCCACGACGGGGTGTGGGTCTGCCGGCGCGAAGAGATTGCCAGGCACTGGATAGCCCAGTTCCCCGCCTGAGCGGTCAGTTGTTCGCAACAAACACGGGATCAGCTAACGGCCTGCCCTGCCGGACGCGCCGAGCACAGCCTTGCGCTGGCATTTCACCAGGACCTTGCGGCCTGTTTCGACAAAGGGCGTGACGATCAGGCTATAGACCGTCAGGTAACGCTGGTGGTCTTGCTCGCCGGTGCCGAAGCGGATGCTTTCAGGCGTTGATGTGGTGACATAGAGCGTGCCGAACATCCAGTCCCAGAGGGACAGGTTGGTGCCGAAGTTACGGTTGAAATGGCGCGGGGCGTCACTGTGATGGATCTGGTGCTGGGCCGGGCTGTTCAACACATGTTCCAGCTGCGGGCCGAACGACAGCCAGACATGGCTATGCCGCAGGTTGGCCGCCAGGCTGTTGAAGATGAACACCAGGTAGGTCACGCCGAACAGGGTGTAGCGGCTGACTTCACCGCCGCAAAGGTACCAGAAGCATCCGGCGTAGAAGCCGATGCAAATGCCGGTGCTCAGTTTCTCGACGATCTTTTCCACGAAATGCACCCGGCTCGCCGTCGCCGGCACCAGCACGGGCGCCGAATGATGGACCTTGTGAAAGGCCCAGAGCCAGCGGGAGTGAAAGGCCCGGTGCGCCCAGTAATGGATGAAGTCCTTGAGCAGGAACACCCCCAACCCGTAGAGCAGGGACAGTGCGAGGTTCTCGCCCAGGCGCGGGCGCGCGCCCCAGAGGTTGCTGAAAAAGGCCAGGTAATCGCCGGAGCGCAGGATGTAGGGGTCGACCAGATGGACGACGGGCAGCACCAGCGCAACCTTGAGGATGGCCCGCACGAAGTAGTAGCGGTAGTCCAGCAGCGCCGAGGGATGCAGATGTACCCGGGCGCCACCGATGAATTGCCAGAACGACTGGGCGTCGCTCAGGCCGCGCCGCTTCCTGAAGCGGAACAGACCATAGGCTGCGCCATAGGAGATGCAAAGGAACAAGGCCCCGAAACGGCCGTTCAAATTGAAAATGCCGAGAAACTGGTCGGTAACGGGCGTGATCACCCAATCGGTCAGGTGCTCATAGGCAAGCGACAGGGCATCCACGAAACGTCAGCCTCGGCAAAAGGGACGCAATTGTAAATCAGATTGATTTACTCGAGTGGCTTTCTGCATGAAGTGCTGCTTCAAGCACCGGGTAATCGCTTGCCCCCACCCGCAAAAACACAACACACCGATTGACAACTGCAGGAGGAAGGACAACTATCCGGCCGCCTTTATGCGAAGCTTTATCATTATCAATACGCTTCTCATCATTGCGCCCGCATAGTCCATCGAAAGGAGCCAATGGATGTCCGCCTGTTTTTCTCCCCCCGCCTTCAGCATTCGCCAAGCCGCACTGGTAGCAAGCCTTTCGGGCTCGCTGCTGGCCAGTGCCAATGCCTGGGCCGTGCCTGTCAGCTACAGCATCCCGGCCGGGCTGCTGGGGGCCGCAATCAATCAGTTCGCCACGGCAAGCGGGGTGACTGTCAGCGTCAGCAACGAAGAAATCGCTGGCCTGCGCAGTGAGGGACTGCAGGGCAGTTACGAGCTGGAGCAAGGCCTTGCGCAACTGCTGCAAGGCAGTGACCTGCAGGTGCTGCAAGCGGGAGACAAGCACTACATGTTGGCCCGCCCGAGCCAGGATGGCACGATGGAACTCGCTGCAACGACGGTCTCCAGCGTGGGGCTGGGTGCCACCACCGAAGGCACCGGCAGCTACACCACAGGTTCGGCCAATACGGCAACCGGGCTGCGCCTCTCGGCACGCGAGACACCGCAGTCGATCAGCGTGGTGACCCGCCAGCAGATCGAAGACCAGAACCTGAACGATGTTGCCCAGGTACTGGAACAAACCCCAGGCGTGGTCGTCGACAGCATGGGGCCGGCCGGCAGCGACGCCAATCATATCTACGTACGTGGTTTCGAGGTCGGCACCATCCAGGTCGACGGGCTCAACCGGCCTGACAGCTTTGGCTTTCGCGATGACCTTGCCGACATGGTGTCGTATGACCGGATCGAGGTGGTACGCGGGGCCACGGGGCTGATGTCCGGCACCGGTGACCCCGGTGCGACCGTCAACCTGATCCGCAAGAAGCCGACCTTTGAAACGCAACGCAAGCTGACCCTGAAAGCAGGCTCGTGGGACACCTACCGCACCGAGCTGGACGTGTCTGGCAAGCTGTCGGAAAGCGGCAATGTACGCGGGCGCCTCGTGGCCTCGAACACCGACAGCCAGAGCTACGTCGACCGCCAGTCCCTGGAACGGCAGGTGGGCTATGGGGTGCTGGAATGGGACATCACCGACAGCACGATGCTGACCGTGGGGGCGGAATATCAGGAAATGGACAACGACGGCGCCGGTAACCACGGCTTCCCGATGTTCAACTCCGATGGCAGCCACTTCAGCCCTTCCCGCTCGTTCAACTCGGCCTCGGACTGGAGCTACCACAAGCGTCGCACCAAGACCCTGTTCACCACCCTGGATCACGACCTGGCCAACGGCTGGCACCTGAAATTCAATGCTGAGCACAGTCGCCGAAGCTATGACGACGTATTTGCCACCGCCGCCAGCGGCACCGTCAAACCTGATGGCAGCGGCATCCAGACCTGGACTGGCCGTTGGGCAGGCGAACCTCGGCAGACCTCGTTCGACCTGTCGGCTACGGGCCCGTTCGAAGTGCTGTCGCGCGAGCACCAGGCGTACGTCGGGCTCAGCCACTACCGGGCCTACTACCGCAACGACGGCTACGATCTGTGGACGTATCAGGATATCGACAACATCCATGACTGGGATGGCTCGTTGCCAATACCCGACGCCATCTACAACAAGACGACGGAGGATGCGCTGGATGAAACCCAGGACGGCCTGGTGGCTTCGGTGCGCTGGAGCCTGGCCGATGACCTGTCGCTGATTACCGGCGCTCGGGTGATCGACTGGCGACGTGACGAAACCCACGAGACACTGGCGAGCGGTGAAACCGATCGCACCTCGCGCAGCGAAACCGGGGTCGTCACCCCTTACATCGGGCTGGTTTACGACATCGACAACAACTGGTCGGCCTATGCCAGCTACACCACCATCTTCAACCCGCAAGACAAACAGACTGCATCGGGCAGCTACATCGACCCGTTGGAGGGCGTGAACTACGAGCTGGGCCTGAAGAGCGAGTTCTGGGACAAGCGCCTGACTGCTGCACTCAGCGTGTTCGAAGTGCACCAGGACAACCTGGCCGTGAAGGACGGTGCCAACAAGGCGCCAGACGGCAACCAGGCCTACCGGGCCGAGTCCGGCACCAAGACCCGCGGTTTCGAAATGGAAATGGCGGGCGAGATCCTGCCTGACTGGCAAGTATCGGCCAGCTACACCTATGCCGTGAGCAAGAACTCGGATGGCGAGCGCCTGCTCACCGAGGTGCCCCGCGACACCCTCAAACTGTTCACCAGCTACCGCCTGCAGTCACTGCCGCAACTGAAAGTGGGCGGCGGTGTGCGCTGGCAAGGATCGGAGTACGAGAAAAACGCAGGCCCCAACAAGGAGACCTTCACCCAGGGTGCCTACAGCGTGGTCAACCTGATGGCGCAATATGCCTTCACGCCGCAAACCAGCGTCTCGCTGAACCTCGACAACCTGTTTGACAAGACCTACTACACGGCGATCGGCTCGCGTGGCTGGTACGGCAGCCCACGTAGCGCCACGGCCACGTTGGTGTACGCGTTCTGAACCAGGCGGCGTTCGCTGCCGATGCCCGGCAGCGGCGCCGAACAAGTATCCATATTTGGCGCAGCCAGTAACACATGCGCACAATATGTGTGTACAAATTTCCCATCTCCAGGCTCGCACCAGAGGTGACGGCGACCAATAAAGAGGATACAAAAGCCCGAGAACCGCCAACTCCAACTGCTCGCTGGGTTGGTACGAATCTTGTTTGTATACAAAACCAAAAATAAAAGTACACAATAGTTACGGAGTCCCGATGGCGTCAATTTCACGTTCCGGTGTCAGCCAGCTTGATGTTCTCCCTGCCGAAACGGCTGGGCCCACTCAGTTGGAGTTGAGCCCGCGCCTTTACAGTGCCGACCTTGCACCGACCCGCGCGGCAAATCGCACCTGGGGCCGCTACAGCCTGTTTGCACTGTGGACCAACGATGTGCACAACATCGCCAACTACTCCTTCGCCATCGGCCTCTTCGCCCTGGGCATGAGCGGCGCACAGATCCTCGCAGCCTTCGCGCTCGGCGCACTGGTGATCTATGGCCTCATGAACCTGTCCGGCTACATGGGGCAGAAGACCGGCCTGCCCTACCCCGTCATGTGCCGGATCAGCTTCGGCATCCATGGTGCGCAGATCCCGGCACTGATCCGCGCGGTAATCGCCATCGCCTGGTTCGGCATCCAGACCTACCTCGCTTCGGTAGTGCTGCGCGTGCTGCTTACCGCCATCGCTCCCGACCTCAAGCCCTACGACCAGAACTCGATCCTCGGCCTGTCGACCCTGGGCTGGATCACCTTCCTCGGCATCTGGTGCGTGCAGGTGGCGATCTTCGCCTATGGCATGGAGATGGTGCGCCGTTACGAATCCTTCGCCGGGCCGATCATCCTGGTCGCCTTCGCAGGCCTGGCGGGCTGGATGTACTGGCGCAGCGGCCTGTCGATTTCCTGGTCCAGCGGCAACGCGCCGACCGGCTCCACGATGTGGCTGAAGGTGCTGGGTGCCGCCGCGCTGTGGGTCTCGCTGTACGGCACCATGATCCTCAACTTCTGCGACTTTACCCGCAACTGCCCGGACCGGCGTACCATCAGCGTGGGCAACTTCTGGGGCCTGCCGGTGAACATGCTCGGTTTCGCACTGATCGCCGTGGTGCTCGCCGGTGCGCAGTTCAGCATCGACGGCAAGCTGGTGCAGGGCCCGACCGAGATCGTTGCAGCCATCCCGAACACCGCCGGCCTGGTGCTGGCCTGCCTGGCCTTCCTGATCGTCACCGTGGCGGTGAACATCATGGCCAACTTCGTCGCCCCGGCCTACGTACTCACCAACCTGGCCCCGAACCTGCTGAACTTCCGCCGCGCCGGCTTGCTCAGCGCCGCCATCGCCGTACTGATCCTGCCCTGGCACCTGTACAACAGCCCGTCCGTGATCGTGTATTTCCTTGGCGGCCTGGGCGCCCTGCTCGGCCCACTGTACGGAATCATCGTCACCGACTATTACCTGGTTCGCCGCAGCCGGGTGAACCTGCCGGAGCTGTATAGCGAAAGCAGCGAGGCCGCCTATCACTATCGCGGCGGGGTCAACCTGCGCGCCGTAGCGGCCTTCATCCCGGCGTCGCTGATCGCCATCGTGCTGGCGCTGGTGCCGGCGTTCGAAACGCTGTCGCAGTTCTCCTGGTTCTTCGGCGCGGGCCTGGGCGGGCTGATCCACTATGCCCTCGCCAACCGCAGCGCCAGATACCTTGAGGTTTCCGGCGAAAGCATCGCAGTGGATAGCACGCACCACTGACCGGGGCTGCCAGCGCGGCCCCCTGTAGGAGCGGCCTTGTGTCGCGAAAGGGCTGCGCAGCAGCCCCAGCAATATGTGCCTCTGCGCTGAACCCCTGGGGCTGCTGCGCAGCCCTTTCGCGACACAAGGCCGCTCCCACAAGGGTCCCACCAGCCATCTGAGATGCCCGCTCGCTCGGCAGAACCATCCGACCTGTTTCCAGACGCATGCCCTGCTCTCTTGGTAAACTAGCCGCCTGCCCTGGCAATCACCGATCTCCTGCCGCCGACTTTTGCTACGTCGCGCCCTCGGTTTGCTACAAACACCCTCGAAATTGCTGAATTTGGTACAAGACACGTTGAACGATATGACCACAAACCCAGGCTCTAACCCAGCAACCACGCGCCCTGAGCCTTCCCGTCGCTTCAGCGTTGCACCCATGATGGACTGGACAGACCGCCACTGCCGCTTCTTCCTGCGCCTGCTTTCCAAAAACACCCTGCTGTACACCGAAATGGTCACCACCGGTGCCCTGCTGCACAACGACGCCCACCGTTTCCTGCGCCACGACGTCTCCGAGCACCCGCTGGCCCTGCAACTGGGCGGCAGCGTGCCGGCCGACCTGGCCGCCTGTGCCCGCCTGGCCGAGGAGGCTGGCTACGACGAGGTCAACCTCAACGTTGGCTGCCCGAGTGACCGGGTGCAGAACAACATGATCGGCGCCTGCCTGATGGCCCACCCGGCGCTGGTGGCCGACTGCGTGAAAGCCATGCGTGACGCGGTGTCGACCCCGGTGACGGTCAAGCACCGCATCGGCATCAATGGCCGCGACAGCTACGCCGAGCTGTGCGACTTCGTCGGCCAGGTGCGCGAGGCAGGTTGCCGGAGCTTTACCGTGCATGCGCGCATCGCGATCCTGGAAGGTTTGTCGCCGAAGGAGAACCGTGAGATTCCGCCGCTGCGCTATGACGTGGCGGCGCAGTTGAAGGCGGACTTCCCCGACCTGGAGATCGTGCTCAACGGCGGGATCAAGACCCTGGACGAGTGCCAGACACACCTTGAAACCTTCGATGGGGTGATGCTGGGGCGCGAGGCGTACCACAACCCTTACCTGTTGGCCGAGGTGGACCAGCAGCTATTCGGCAGCGAGGCGGCGGTGGTCAGCCGCAGCGAGGCACTGGCGCAGTTGCGGCCATATATCGTCGCGCACATGGAAAGTGGTGGCGCGATGCACCACGTTACCCGGCATATCCTGGGGCTGGCCCAAGGGTTCAAGGGGGCGCGGCGCTTCCGCCAGCTGCTGTCGGCGGATATTCACAAGGCGGCGGAGCCGCTGGCGGTGTTCGACCAGGCGGTGGAGTTGTTGCAGGGGCGGTAACCTGACAAGCGCCGCAGTATCTGTGGGAGCGGGCGTGCCCGCGAACACCGGCGCAGCCGGTGCCAGCCACCGCGTTGGATTCTTCGCGGGCTCGCCCGCTCCCACAGAAGCCGCGTCGCGCTTACGAACCTAGTCCTCTTCATGACAGCGCAACCCAAGGGCTGAGTGATCGCCGTTTTTGTGCATACGGAACCTCGGGGCCGCTTGCGACTCGAATCCTCACCTTTCGCACCGCGCTTCGCGAGCCCTTGAGTGGCCGTCGGGGCTCGGGTAATGTCGAGTCATTGCACAGGACAGAGCACGCCCATGACCTCCAAGCTGGAACAACTCAAGCAGTTCACCACCGTGGTCGCCGACACCGGGGACCTGGACGCCATCACCCGCCTGAAACCGGTCGATGCCACCACCAACCCGTCGCTGCTGCTCAAGGCTGCGGCCATCCCGGGTTACGCCGATCTGCTCAAGCAGGTAAAGGCCGATGCAAAGGGTAATGTCGACCTGGCCTGCGACAAGTTCGCGGTGGCCGTGGGCTCGGGCATCCTCAAGGTCATCCCGGGGCGTATCTCCACCGAGGTCGATGCCCGCCTGTCGTTCGATGAACCCGCGCTGCTGGCCAAGGCGCGCAAGCTGATCGAGCTGTACGAAGCCGCTGGCATTGGCCGCGACCGCGTGCTGATCAAGCTGGCCTCCACCTGGGAAGGCATCCGCGCCGCCGAAAAGCTGGAGAAGGAAGGCATCCAGACCAACCTCACCCTGCTGTTCTCCTTCGCCCAGGCCCAGGCCTGCGCCGATGCCGGGGTGTTCCTGATTTCGCCGTTCGTGGGCCGTATCTACGACTGGTACAAGAAGAGCACCGGCAAGGAATACGTGGGCGCCGAAGACCCGGGCGTGCAGTCGGTCACTCGCATCTACAACTACTACAAGGCCAACGGCTACAACACGGTGGTCATGGGTGCCAGCTTCCGCAATATCGGCCAGATCGAGCAGCTGGCCGGCTGCGACCGCCTGACCATCAGCCCAGAGCTGCTGCAGCAGCTCAGCGATGACCAGGGCAGCCTGCCGCAAGTGCTGAAGCCGGGCAATGCCGGCGAGCCCAAGCAACAGCTGAACGAAAGCCAGTTCCGCTGGGCCATGAACGAAGATGCCATGGGTACCGAGAAACTGGCCGAGGGCATTCGCCAGTTCGCGCGGGACCAGGAGAAGCTGGAGAAGTTGATGGCTGAAAAGGCCTGATACATTTCGGGATTGCCTGACGGGCGGGAAGTGTTCAGCATTTTCCGCCCGTTTTTCGTCTGGCCCCCATCAAGTGCCGGGCTTTAGCAGTTTGTTGAATTCAATGGCCCTATCGCCGGCAAGCCAGCTCCCACAGTTACTGCACAGCCTTCGAGATCAGCGCTGTACCTGTGGGAGCTGGCTTGCCGGCGATAGGGCCGGTTAGCCCTCAGAGCTGTCGATGACCTCCTCTACCCCTTTGCCCCTCGTACTCGCCGGCCCGGTACTGCGCCGTCTGGAACCTCAGCGCCTGGCCATCTGGCTGGTCGCCACGCAACCGCTGCAACCCGAACTCATCTTCCCGGCAGGCGAGGCCCAGGTCGATTGCCAGGTGGTCGCGGTGGGCCAGCACGCCTTCATCCACCTGCTGGACATCCACTTCGCCCAGCCGCTGCCCTGCAACCAGCTGCTCGACTATGACCTGCTCATCAACGGCCAGGGCATCGCCGGCTGGGCGCCGCACCTGCTCTACCCCGGCGCCCGGCGCCCAAGCCTGGTGCTGCGCGATCGGCTCGACCACCTGCTGCACGGTTCCTGCCGCAAGCCGCATTTTCCGGCCGCCGATGGCCTGCTCTGCGCCGACCGCCTGCTGCAGGCCTGCGAAAGCCCCGCGGACCGCCCCGCCGTGCTGCTGATGACCGGCGACCAGGTCTATGCCGACGACGTCGCCGGCCCGATGCTGCGCGCCATCCACAGCCTGATTGCGCGCCTGGGCCTGTTCGACGAGCAACTGGAGGGCGCGGTGGTGCCCGACAGCCAGGCGCTGTACCAGCACCCGGCCTGCTATTACCACCGCGCCGACCTGCTGCCGGCCCAGGAACGCAACGAAACCCTGCGCGAACGCTTTTTCGGCGGCAAGCGCAAGCCGATCTTCTCCTCCAGCAACGCCGACAATCATCTGGTGACCTTCGCCGAGGTTATGGCCATGTACCTGCTGGTGTGGTCACCGGTGCCCTGGCAGCTGGTGAACCTGGACATGCCCAACGGGCTCACCGCCCCGCGCCAGGCCCGTTACCGGCAGGAGCTGCCGCTGATCCAGGCGTTTGCCGACAACCTCGGCCAGGTAGCGCGAGTGATGGCCCACCTGCCGTGCCTGATGATCTTCGACGACCACGACATCACCGACGACTGGAACCTCTCGGCGCTGTGGGAAGAAACCGCCTACGGCCACCCCTTCTCGCGGCGGATCATCGGCAATGCCCTGCTCGGCTACCTGCTGTGCCAGGCCTGGGGTAACGACCCGCAGAGTTGCAAGCCCCTGGTCGGGCAATGCCAGGCGTTGAACAGCCAGACCCAGGATGAGCTGATCGGCGCACTGCTGCGCTTCCAGGGCTGGCAGTTCAACCTGCCCACCAACCCACCCTTGCTGGTGCTGGACACCCGCACCCGCCGCTGGCGCAGCGAAAGCAGCCTGGCCAAGCCGTCCGGCCTGCTCGACTGGGAGGCGCTGAGCGAGTTGCAGCAAGCATTGCTGGACCACCCATCGGCGATCATCGTGTCACCTGCGCCAATTTTTGGCGTGAAGCTGATCGAGACGGTGCAAAAGCTGTTCAGCTGGCTGGGCTACCCGCTGCTGGTGGATGCCGAGAACTGGATGGCCCATCGCGGTGCAGCGCAGGTCATCCTCAACATCTTCCGCCACTCGCGCACGCCGGGGCACTACGTGGTGCTGTCCGGCGATGTGCATTACTCGTTCGTCTATGAAGTGCTGATACGCCACCGCCAGCGCAGCCCGCACTTGTGGCAGGTGACCAGCAGCGGGATCAAGAACGAATTCCCGCGGCGCCTGCTGGATGTGCTCGACCGGCTCAACCGCTGGCTGTATGCGCCGCGCTCGCCGCTCAACTGGTTTACCAAGCGGCGGGAAATGGAGGTGGTGCCGCGTACGCCCAGCCATAGCAAGGCTGGCGAGCGGTTGTGGAATGGCGCGGGGTTGGGGCAGGTGTTCTTCGATGAACAGGGGCGGCCGGCGCGGGTGTATCAGCTGGATGCGGGTGGGGGTGAGGCTACCGAGTTTGCGCGGCGGGGGTGATCAGGCAGGTAATGCTTGTGCTGGCCTTCCCGGCCTTTTCGCGGGCATGCCCGCTCCCACAGGATCACCACAGGTTTCGAATGCAGCGCAGTACCTGTAGGAGCGGGCGCGCCCGCGAAGAGGCCGGTACAGGCTGAAGATCAGGTCCGCTCCAGCGCATTTACCAGGTCATGGAAGGCTTCGCGGTTGGAGTCGTTCAGGCCCATGAGGATCTTGTGCGCCTCCAGCACCTTGGAGCGCACCACGTCTTCGTTCTGGTCCTGAGACGGCAGGTCGGTCAGGCATTCCGGGCACGGGATCGGCCGATCGACGATGTTGAACACCTGATCGAAGCCCATCGACTGCAACAACCGGGAAATGTCCGGGTTGGTGGTGACCACGGTCGGCAACAGGCCCACCTTCTGGCGCGACAGGATCGACAGCTTGGCCAGCAGGCCCAGGGTAGTGCTGTCGATGCTCTCGGTTTCGGTCAGGTCGATGACAATCGCCGAGAAGTTCAACGCGGTGAAAATCTTCTCGATCGTCGCATCCAGCGCCGAACACAGGGTCAGGCGCACTTCACCGACGAATTTCAGGACGAAGGTACCGCTCTGCTCGGCGAACTGGATTCTACCGGTACTCATTGAAGGTTCCTGCTCAACACCAATAGGGCGATATCATCCGGCATCTCCCCAAGCGTAGCCAATCCAAATCGTTGACGCAGCCCATCCAGGCTGCCACCTGCTGCCCTGACGATTTCCGGCAGGGCGGTTTCTTTATCTTTGAGCGTGTCACCCGGCAAAAGGTCCAGAATGCCATCGGACATCAGGCTGAGGCTGAACTGCGGCGGTAGCTCCACCACCAGGTCCTGGTAGGTGGCCTCGTCGAACAGCCCCACCGGCAGGCCGCGGCCTTCCAGGTAGCGGGTATGCTCGGGAGTGTGCAGCACCGGCAGCGGCAGATGGCCGCCAACGGCGTAGGTCAGCAGGCCGGTGTCTTCATCGATCACCCCGCCAACCATGGTCACGTGCTTGCCCAGCTTGCAGTTGATCAGCCCGCGGTTGATGTGGCTGAGCACCTGCGAGGGTTTGAACTCGCGCATCTTGCTGCCGCGCTTGAATTCGAACAACAGCCGCGTGGTCATGAACTTCAGCAGCACGGTGACGAACGCTGACGACGCGCCATGCCCGGAGACGTCGGCGAGATAGAAAGCGATGCGCCGTTCGTCCACCCGGAAGTAATCGGCAAAATCACCCGACAGGTATAGCGACGGGATGATCTGGTGCTCGAAGGCGAACTCGCCGGCCACCCAAGGGCTTTCCGGCAGCATGTTCATCTGCACCTGGCGACCGGCGGTCTGGTCCTCCTGCAGCAGGTGCAGGCTGGCCTCCAGTTCGCGGTTGGCGGCTTCGAGCTTGTCGCGGTAGCGCTGGTTTTCCAGCACCAGGCGCGAGCGGTCGAGGGCGCGGCGCACCGAATGCTCGAGCACGGCCAGGTCTTCCAGCGGCTTGATCAGGTAGTCGGCAGCGCCCAGGCGCAACGCTTCCACCGCATCGCTCATGACGCCGGCACCGGACACCACGATCACCGGCAACTGCGGGGCGCGCTCGCTGACCTGGCGGATCAGTTCGAGGCCGCCCATCTGCGGCATGCGCAGATCGCAGATCACGAGGTCGGGCTGGTGTTCTTCGAAGACCTGAAGCCCCTGCTGGCCATTGCCGGCCTGGAGGACGCTGAAGCCACTGTCTTCAAGATAGGCGGCGAGGCTTGCACGGACCACGTCGTCGTCATCGATGATCAGCAGCGTTGCACTGGTTTTCTGCATGTGGGCGAACGGCGCCGATTTAGGTTGGTGCAGCGGTGTCGGCAAGGCAGACGGCCAGCTACGGGAATTCTTTGTGGTCACACTCTACTTTGAGTTGTAGGACAAGATCACCTGCCCGGCAACTGTCCGGCAACTGTGAGAGCTACCTTGTAAGGCGCAGACGGTACTCCCATCCGGCAGGCGTTTCAAGCATGCAAGGGTCGACCCCGCCGCACTTTACAGGGCAAATCACCGGGAGTTATAAGAAAGTCGACCAGCGCAACCCGATGGGAAGGATGCAGCATGCCCCACACGCCCTCCAGCCATGGCGAGAAACGCGATTTCATCCGCATGCGCATCGACACCGAGGTCAGCCTGCTGCACGAAGGCCAGGTGATCGCGGCAGTGTGCCTGGACCTGTCCAGCGGCGGCATGCAGGTGCAGGCACCGCAGCGCTTCCACGTGGGAGACCATATCGAGGTACGGATCGAGTCCGACCACCCGGCGCTGAAGGGGCTGCACGCCAGCACCGAAGTGGTGTGGATTGCCGACCAGCCGGGCGGGCAGCAGAAGTTCGGGTTGCGGATTCTGGCGATGCATTGATGGGCCTGCTGGGCCCCCCTGCAGGAGCGGCCTTGTGTCGCCATGGGCTGCGCAGCACCCCCGGATTCAGCTTCGCCGCATGAATTGCCGGGGCCGCTTTGCGGCCCTATCGCGACACAAGGCCGCTCCTACACGGGGACTGCGCAGGACCAAGCACGCGCAGGATCAGAAGTCGTCTTCGACCTCGCCATCCTTGACCTTGAACTCGCGGTTCTGCAGGTAGGCATTGCGAATGAAGATGTACTTGTCACCCTGGATCAGCTTCTCTGCCGACAGCAGGTCGGCGCGGGTGTCGATGATGTCCAGGGCGAAGATCGAATTGCGCGTCGGCACATGGTCGATGTAGCGGTAGGGCTTGGTGTAGGTATCCGGGTACTTGGCCACGCCGTCACGCACGGTGCTCGGGCCCAGCAGCGGGATGACCACGTACGGGCCGCTCGGCACGCCCCAGTAGCCTAGGGTCTGGCCGAAGTCCTCGTCGTTGCGCTGCAGGCCCATCTTGGTACCCACGTCGAAGAAGCCGCCCAGGCCGAAGGTGGTGTTGACGATCAGCCGCGCCGTGTCCACGCCCGCAGCATGGGGCTTGAACTGCAGCAGGTCGTTGGCCAGGTTGGTCACGTCACCCAGGTTGCGGAAGATGTTGTGGATGCCATCTTCGAGGAACTGCGGGGTGACCGCCTGGTAGCCCTTGGCCAATGGCTTGAGGGCATAGGTGTCGAGGGTATCGTTGAAACGGAAGATCGGGCGGTTGACCGCTTCCCAGGGATCTTCCTCGGTGGCGGCCTGGGTGGCTGCCACGGGCGCCAGCAGCAAGCTGGCGCAGACACAGGCCTGGGTGACTCGTTCGATCACACTGGCACCGATCCTACGCATAGGTGTTTCTCCATCGAATTTCTCGGCCGCAAGCGCAAACGGGTGCGCTGCTGTACGGCGGCAGTATAGAGGCTTGCGGGCTGATAAACAGCTTTACACATCTCTGCTCAATATTTTGTGAACAACTGTTGCGCGGTGCCCGCTGTCACAGGGCGGTAACAATCGCCGAATAGCCTGCGGACTATTTGAGGGAAGTTGCCATGGACGCTGCACCCGCCTTCACCGCTGTGCTGTTCGGCTTGCGCGGCTGCCTGGTGCAAGCCGCCAATGGCGCCCCCTCGCCCGCCCCCGGCGCCCTGGCCACCCTCGCCAGCCTGCGTCAGCGCCAGGTGCCGTGCATCTGGCTGGACGACCTCGACGCCACCCAGAGCAAGCGCCTGGCGCACGTACTGCCCGCCTGGCTGCCGGGGCATTCGGTGAACGGCGCGCGCTGGCCGGCGCCGAATGCCTGCTGGCAGGCCCTGATGACGCTGGACAGCCAACGCCTGGACGGCTGCGTGCTGGTCAGCGGCGACCCACGCCTGCTGCAATCTGGCCTGAACGCGGGGTTGTGGACCGTAGGGCTGGCAGCCTGCAGCCCGTTCTGCGACCGCAGCTCGCGGCAATGGCAAGCCATGACTGCGCAGGAACAGGACCTGGCCCGTGGCAAGGCGACGCTGGAACTGTTCAGCCTGGGCGTGCACTCGGTGATCGACCACCTGGAAGCGCTGGACACCTGCCTGCAGGACATCGCCCAGCGCCGGCGCAAGGGCGAAAAACCCTGATACAGCACCTTTGACGCGGATCATGCAAAGCAACGGCAGGTGGATTACGCTGAAGACAGGCCAGAACCTTTGCCGCTTCGCTGAGGTCCATGGCTTGCCAAGCCATTGATGGAGAACTGCCAATGCCTGCCCGCGAATTGCAAGAGCGCCTGAACAGCTTGCGCGAGCAACTGGACCGCAACGTGCCGCTTTCGGACGAGGAACTGGCCGCGCTGCACGAAGAAGCGCGCCAGATCGAGGCGCAACTGAAGCTTGAGGAAGCCACGCCAGACCATAACCTGGTGGACGGCGTGAACCTGGCGATCGAACGCTTCGAGGCCGACCACCCCGACCTCACCGCCACCCTGCGCAGCATTGCCAACTCGCTGCACAGCATGGGGATCTAGAAATACTGGGGCCGCTTTGCGGCCCTATCGCGACACAAGGCCGCTCCTACAGGTACAGCGCAAGATTTGAGGCTTGCGCTGTACCTGTAGGAGCGGCCTTGTGTCGCGATAGGGGCGCGAAGCGCCCCCGGTGTACTTGCGAACCTTACTGCCGAACCAGGCGCTTGTTGTCCGGGCTGATCGCCCCAGTGCTGCGGTAAGGGTTGATATCCAGCCCACCCCGGCGCACATAGCGCGCATACACCGTCAAATGCTCCGGCTGCAGCAGGTTCTTCAAGTCCAGGTAGATCCGCTCCACACACTGCTCGTGGAAGTCGGCATGCTGGCGGAAGCTGATCAGGTAGGTCAGCAGGCTGGCATGGTCCAGCGCCCTGCCCTTGTACTCGACCACCACGCTGCCCCAGTCCGGCTGGCCAGTGACCGGGCAGTTGGACTTCAGCAGGTGGCTGTGCAGGGTTTCTTCCACCTGCCGCTCCGGGTTGCAGTGCAGCAGATCTGGCTGTGGCTGTTCGTAGTTGCTGATGGCAACGTCCAGCGCATCGATGCACTGCCCCGGCAACGCCACCACGCCTTGGGCCTCGACCTCGCCCAGGGTGCGCACCTTCACGCCGACCGGCTTGCCGGCGGCCGCGGACAGGTCTTTCTCCAGGCACGCCTGCAGTTCGCCAAGCGAGGCGAACACCGTCTGGTTCAATGAGTTCAGGTACAGCTTGAACGACTTGGACTCGATGATGTTCGGCGAATCGGCGGGGATGGCGAACTCGCCGATCGCCACCACCGGCTTGCCCGACGGCAGCAGCCAGCTCAGCTCGAAGCAGTTCCAGTAGTCCACACCCTGCCACGGCAAGGTCTGGGCGGTAACGCCCAGTTCGGCCCACTTGGCGGTACGCGGAATCGGGAACAGCAGCTCCGGAGAATAGGTGGCAATGTATTCGCTGGACTTGCCCAGCGGGGAATGTTCGGCAGCGGGATGCATGGAAACTGACCTGAAGGTTCGAAATTGCTTCTAGTCTACCGGTTTTGCACCCCGCCTTGGAGCGCAAGTCAGCGGGATTACATCTTCGTCAGTTTGGGGCGAGCGGGTGAATCGTCACGTATCATCTCAGCATCACCCGGTCCCTGTAGGAGCGGGCTTGCCCGCGAACACCGGCGAAGCCGGTGCCATATAGCGCGTTGCATGCTTCGCGGGCACGCCCGCTCCCACAGGTTCCCACGCTGCCATCTGGAGTCCTGCCGCTTAATGAAACTGCTGATCGTCGAAGACCAGGCCCGTACCGGCCAGTACCTGAGCCAGGGCCTGAACGAGGCTGGCTTCGCCACCGAACTGGCCACCGACGGCGAGACCGGCCAGTTCCTCGCCCTGACCGGCGACCACGACCTGCTGATTCTCGACGTGATGCTGCCCGGCCGTGACGGCTGGCAGATCCTCCAGGCCGTGCGCCAGGCCGGCCTGGACACCCCGGTGCTGTTTCTCACAGCCCGCGATGCCGTGGAGGACCGGGTGCACGGCCTGGAGCTGGGCGCCGATGATTACCTGGTCAAGCCGTTCGCCTTCTCCGAACTGCTGGCGCGGGTGCGCAGCCTGCTGCGCCGGGGCACCAGCCCCAGCCAGGACACCACCCTGGGCCTGGCCGACCTGCGCCTGGACCTGATCCGCCGCCGCGCCGAGCGCGCCGGCCAGCGCATCGACCTGACCGCCAAGGAGTTCGCCCTGCTTGAACTGCTGCTGCGCCGCCAGGGCGAGGTGCTGCCCAAATCGCTGATCGCCTCGCAGGTGTGGGACATGAATTTCGACAGCGACACCAATGTGATCGAAGTGGCGATCCGCCGCCTGCGCCTGAAGATCGACGACCCACACCCCAACAAGCTGATCCATACCGTGCGCGGCATGGGCTATGTACTCGAAGAGCGCGCGGAGTGATGCGTCGGGTCTCCCTCGGCAGCCGCCTGGCCCTGCTGTTCGCCGCCTGCACCGCCGCTGTCTCGCTCGGTGCCGGCCTGATATTCAGCCGGGCCAGCGAGCAGCACTTCGTCGAACTGGACCAGCAACTGCTGGACTCGCGCCTGTCGCTGTTCCGCACCCAGCTGGCCGGCATCACCACGCCGGCCGAGCTGCAGGCGCGCCTGCCCGCCTTGCGCGATGAACTGGGCCACCAGGCCGACCTGGCCCTGCGCATCAACGGCAGCGACGGCGCCACCTGGTTCGAAAGCCGCACAGGCCTGCCGCGGACGCCACTGCCCGACGGGCTGGCAACCCTGCATGCGCAAGGCACCGACTACCGCAGCCTGGCCGTGCACCTGGCGCAAGGCGCCCCGCAGTCGCCACAACTGACCCTGTACCTCGACATCACCCATCACCAGCACTTCCTGCTGGGCATGCAACGGCTGATCTGGCTGACGGTGGGCCTGTCGGCGCTGGCCACGGCACTGCTCGGTGCCTGGGCTGCACGCCGCGGGCTGCGACCGTTGCGGCAGATGGGCCAGGTGGCTGCCAGCGTATCGGCGCGCTCGCTCACCACACGCCTGCCGGTCGCACAGATGCCCGAAGAGCTGGCCGAGCTGGCGACGGCCATGAACGCCATGCTGCAGCGCCTGGACGACGCCTTCCAGCGCCTGTCGGCATTCTCCGCCGACATCGCCCACGAGCTGCGCACGCCGCTGTCCAACCTCCTGACCCACACCCAGGTCACCCTCACCCGCCCGCGCAGCCTCGAAGAGTACCGCGAAGCCCTGCACGGCAACCTCGAGGAGCTGCAATGGATGGCGCAGATGATCAACGACATGCTGTTCCTGGCCAAGGCCGACCATGGCCTGCTGGTGCCGGGGCAAGCACCGCTGGTGCTGCATGAGGAGGTGGATGCGCTGCTGGAGTACTACGCGCCGCTGGCAGAGGACAGCGGCGTGCAGATGCTGCGCGAGGGTGAGGCGCTGCTGCAAGGCGACCGGCATATGCTGCGCCGGGCACTGTCCAACTTGCTGGACAATGCCTTACGCTTCACCCCGTCGGGTGGGCAGATAAAGGTGACATTGGGGCCAGGGCCGAGGATTGGCGTGGCCAATACCGGGGCGGCTATCGAGCCGGCAGTGTTACCACGGTTGTTCGACCGCTTCTACCGGGTGGACCCGGCGCGGCGGGAAGGCAGTAGCGAGCATGCCGGGTTGGGGTTGGCGATTACCCGGTCGATCGTGCAGGCCCATGGTGGGCGCATTCAGGCGGAGTGTGCGGACGGTTGGACACGATTCGTGATCGATTTCACTGAAGGCCGGTGACATCAGGGCTGCTTTTGCAGCCCATCGCCGGCAAGCCAGCTCCCACAGGTACAGCGCATGCCTTGGGCTTGATGCAATCCTGTGGGACCGACCGTCTTGTACTGCCTGCACTGGCCTCATCGCTGGCAAGCCAGGCTCCTACAGGGACTGCGCAGGGCTTGAGGCCGATGCGGTCGGGGTGGGAGCTGGCTTGCCGGCGATGAGGCCCTCAACAGTTACTCAAACTGCCAGGCCAATCGCCGGCTGCACCTGCGATGCCCGATAAGCCGGATAAATGGTCGCCAGGAAGCTCATCACCAACCCGGCAGTGCAGATGATCGCCACATCGCCCCACTGCAACTGCGACGGCAAGCTGCTGACGAAGTACACATCCGAAGTAAAGATGTGCTGCCCGCTCACCCGCTCCAGCCAACCGACGATCTGGCTGACGTTGAACGCCGCAATCACCCCAAGCACGCCACCGATCAGCGTCCCGACAATGCCGATCAGGCTGCCCTGGACCATGAACGTGCCCATGATCTGCGCCGGCGTGGCGCCCAGGGTGCGCAGGATGGCGATGTCCGGGCCCTTGTCGTTCACCACCATCACCAGGGTGGCGATGATGTTGAACGCTGCCACCGCGATGATCATCAGCAACAGCAGGCCGATCATGGTCTTTTCCATCTTCATGGCACTGAACAGGCTGCCCTGGGTATGCGACCAGTCATCGGCCCGGTAGGCATCGCCCAGCCCGGCAGCGATGGCCTTGGACACCTGCGGTGCGGCATACAGGTCGTGCAGTTTCAGGCGCACGCCCTGCACCTGGCCCGGCGCCCAGCGCTGCATGGCGCCGGCATCGTCCACGTGGATGTAAGCCTGCGAGCCGTCCAGCTCGGCGCCGACCTTGAAGATGCCGACCACGGTCAGGCGCTGCATGCGCGGGGTGATGCCGCCCGGTTCCTTGCTGATTTCCGGCACGATAAGGGTCAGTTTGTCGCCGGTATTCAGGCGGAAGCGCCGCGCAGTCAGCTCACCGATGACCACGCCGAACTCACCCGGCTGCAGGTCCTGCAGGCGGCCCTGGACGATATGCTGGCCGACGATCGAGACCTTGCCCTCTTCGGCCGGGTCGATACCGCCTACCTGGATCGGCTGCATCGCGCCCTTGTACGACAGCATGCCTTCCATTTCGGTAATCGGCGCCGCCGCCATCACCGCCGGGTCGCGCATGGCCGCGTCGGCCACCTTGTGCCAGTCGTCCAGCGGCTGCACGCCGAGGATGGCGGCATGCGGCACCAGGCCGAGGATGCGCGAACTCATTTCGCGCTGGAAGCCGTTCATCACCGACAGCACCACGATCATCGCCAGCACGCCCAGCGACAGGCCGATCATCGAGGTCATCGAGATGAACGAGATGAAGTGGTTGCGGCGCTTGGCTCGGGTGTAGCGCGCGCCGATGAAGATGGGCAAGGGTCTGAACATGTACGAAATCACCCAATGAAAACAGGAAAACGGGGCAGCACCGGCCACCCCGTACAGTCGATCAGATCGCCACCAGGTGGCCGTCGTCGAGCTTCAATACACGGTCCATCTGGCGCGCCAGGTTGAGGTCGTGGGTGACCACCAGGAACGCCGTGCGCGACGCGCTGGACAGTTCCTGCATCAACTCCTGGATGCCCTGGGCGGTGTGGTGGTCGAGGTTGCCGGTCGGCTCGTCGAGCATTACCAGGCCGGGGCGGTTGACCAGTGCCCGGGCGATCGCCACCCGCTGGCGCTCACCACCGGACAGCTCGGCCGGCTTGTGGTTGAAGCGGTGGGCCAGGCCCACGCGCTTGAGCAGCGCCTCGGCACGCTCACGGGCCTCGGGGATGGGCGTGCGGCCGATCAGCAATGGCATGCACACGTTCTCGATGGCAGTGAATTCCGGCAGCAGGTGGTGGAACTGGTAGACAAAGCCCAGCTCGCGGTTGCGCAGCAGGCCACGGGCACGCTCGCCCAGCGCAGACAACTCCTCGCCGGCCAGCCAGACGCTGCCCTGGGTCGGCCGGTCGAGGCCGCCCAGCAGGTTGAGCAAGGTACTCTTGCCCGAGCCGGAGCTACCCACGATGGCTACCCGCTCACCGGCGTGCAGCTCGAGGTTGAGCCCGGACAGCACCTGCACCGATTCCGGGCCCTCGTCGTAGGACTTGCCCAGGTTGCGGCAACTCAGAACGGCTTTATCACTCATGCGCGACTCACTCATAACGTAGCGCCTCTGCAGGCTGGGTGCGGGCCGCACGCCAGGCCGGGTACAGGGTGGCGAAGAAACTCAGGACCAGTGCCGCACCACAGACCATGTACACGTCCTGGGCCTGGATCTGCGACGGCAGGTAATCGATGAAATACACGTCGGCGTTGAGGAACTTGTGCCCGATCAGTTTCTCGATGCCGGCGATCACCGCGCTCACGTTCAGCGCGGCGACGATCCCGACCACGGCGCCGATCAGGGTACCGATCACCCCGATCACCGTGCCCTGGACCATGAAGATGAGCATGATCTGCCCGGGCGTGGCGCCCAGGGTACGCAGGATGGCGATGTCGCCACGCTTGTCGTTGACCACCATCACCAGGGTGGAAATGATGTTGAACGCCGCCACCGCCACGATCAGCAGCAACAGCAGGCCGATCATGGCCTTTTCCATGCGGATCGCCTGGTACAGGTTGCCGTGGGTACGGGTCCAGTCACGGCTGTAGAACTCCTGGTCACCCAGGCGCTGGGCGATGTCCCAGGCCACCCGTGGCGCCTGGAACAGGTCATCGAACTTCAGGCGCAGGCCCTGGACCTGGTCGGGCTTCCAGCGGTGCAGGCGGGACAGGTCGCTGATGTTGGTCAGGCCCAGGTAGCCGTCGATCTCGCCCGCGCCCACGTGGAAGGTGCCGACCACGGTGAAGCGCTTCATGCGCGGGAACATGCCGGCCGGGGTCACGCTGACCTCAGGGGCGACGAAGGTGAGCTTGTCGCCGATGCCTACGCCCAGCTTGGCCGCGGCCTTGTCGCCGATCATGATGCCCCACTCGCCCGGCGCCAGCTGGTCGAGGCGGCCTTGCAGGACGAACTTGTCGATGATCGACACTTCGCGCTCGCGGGCCGGGTCGATGCCGTTGAGCAGCACCTTCTGCACCTTGCCTTCATGGGTCAGCAGGCCCTGCATCTGGGTGAAGGGCGCAACCGCCACCACCTGCGGATTCTGCTTTACTTGTTGGGCAAGGGCCGGCCAGTCGGCAATGGGCTGGCCGCTCTCCAGCGTGGCATGCGGGATCATGCCCAACACGCGGGTGCGCATCTCGTGGTCGAAACCGTTCATCACCGAGAGCACCACGATCATCACCACCACGCCCAGGGCGAGGCCGATCATCGAGGTCAGGGAAATGAACGAGACGAAGTGATTGCGACGTTTGGCACGGGTATAACGCGTGCCGATGAATGCGAAAAGAGGTCTGAACATGTCGGGGCTTGTTCGGATGAAAGGGAACGTCCTTGTGGCGAGGCGCCTACGGCGGCTTTACACTCGGACCACCGCCGCTACCTTGGGTTCGCCATGACGACATTAGACGAAGAAGATCGCCGCGAATACTACCGCATCGAAGATCGGATCGCACTTCAAATAAGCCCCCTCAGCGCGGCCGAAGCCCTTGACCCAGATGTGTTGCAAGATGATTCGCCACTATTCAACCTGCTCAGCGAACTGCACCTGTCCGACTTCGAGTCGCAGCACCTGCTGCGCCAGCTGAGCGAAAAGGACCGCACCCTCGCCGCCTTCCTGCGCGCGCAGAACAAACGCCTCGACCTGCTTAGCGCGGTGGTTGCCCAGACCCTGATCGGCGAAGTTGGCCAGCCCCAGCCGGTGGTCATTTCCGAGGGCGGCATCGAATTCGCGCAAGCCACAGCGGTGGCCCCCGGCACCCGAGTGAAGGTGAAGATGGTGCTGATGCCGCGCGCCCATGGCCTGCTGCTGCGCGGCAAGATCACCCATTGCGACCCGCGCCCGGAGGGCGGCTTCGAGGTCGGCACCGAATTCACCGACATGACCGACGCCCAACGGCAACTGCTGGCTCGCTACATCCTGCAGCGCCAGCAACAACAACGGCGCCAGCAGCTGGAACAGAACGACCCCGCCTCCTGAGCCCATTTTTCTCTGATTTGAAGGAACGAACGTGACCCTGATCTACGGCCACCGCGGCGCCAAGGGCGAAGCGCCCGAGAACACCCTGAAGAGCTTCCAGCAATGCCTCGCCCATGGCGTGACCCGCTGCGAGCTGGACCTGCACCTGTCGGCCGACAACGAGCTGATGGTGATCCATGACCCCACCCTCAAGCGCACCACCGGCAAACGCGGCAAGGTGGTCGAGCACCCGGCCGCCGAGCTGGTCAAGATCGATGCCCGCAAAGGCGGCCCGGGCCACGTCCAGCCCTGCCCGATCCCGAAACTGGAAGAACTGTTCGAGAAATGCCCGTTCGAGCACTGGCAGCTGGAGGTGAAAAGCGCCTCGCGCACCCGTGCCGCCACCACCGTGCTGGCAATCCGCGAACTGGCCCAGCAGTACGGCCTGCTGGACAAGGTGACCATCACCTCCAGCTCACGCGAAGTGCTGGGTGCCGCCCTGGAGCTGGTGCCGGACGTCAAGCGCGGGCTGGTGGCCGAATACGCCTGGCTCGACCCGCTGAAGGTGGCACAGAACTATGGCTGCGAGCTGCTGGCATTGAACTGGACACTGTGCACCCCCGAGCGCCTGATCAAAGCCCAGGGCCAGGGTTTGCACGTGTCGGTGTGGACGGTCAACGAACCGGCACTGATGCGCCGGCTCGCTGATTTTGGCGTGGACAGCCTGATTACAGACTTTCCCGGTTTGGCCAAGACCACCCTCGGGCAGGGTTGAAATCGGTCTCTCCGACCGGCTCAGGCCACCGGTCGGAGCCGCTCAAAAAAGCCGGTTCAGGCCGTCGTAGGCAGCTACCCGATAGGCTTCGGCCATGGTCGGGTAGTTGAACGTGGTGTTGACGAAGTACTTCAGGTTGTTCTGCTCACCCGGCTGGTTCATGATCGCCTGGCCGATGTGGACGATCTCCGAAGCCTGGTAGCCGAAGCAGTGCACGCCAAGGATTTCCAGGGTTTCGCGGTGGAACAGGATCTTCAGCATGCCCTGCGGCTCACCGGCGATCTGCGCGCGCGCCATGCCCTTGAAGAAGGCCTTGCCCACCTCGTACGGCACCTTGGCCTGGGTCAGTTCCTGTTCGTTGCGGCCGATCGAGCTGATCTCCGGAATGGTGTAGATGCCGGTCGGCACGTCGTTGACGAAGCGCCAGCTGCCATTATCCACGATGCTGCCAGCGGCAGAGCGGCCCTGGTCATGAGCGGCACTTGCCAGGCTTGGCCAGCCAATCACGTCGCCGGCACCGTAGATGTTCGGCACGCTGGTGCGGTAGGCCTCGTCGACCTCGATCTGGCCGCGGCTGTTGACCTTGATACCGATGTTTTCCAGGCCCAGCTTGTCGGTGTTGCCGGTACGGCCGTTGCACCACAGCAAGGCGTCGGCCTTGATCTTCTTGCCCGACTTCAGGTGCAGGATCACCCCGTTGTCCAGGCCTTCGACGCGCTCATACTCTTCGTTGTGGCGCACGGTGATGTTGTTGTTGCTGAAGTGGTAGCTCAGCGCCTGGGAAATTTCCGAGTCGAGGAAGCTCAGCAACTGGCCACGGTTGTCCACCAGCTCTACCAATACACCCAGGCCGCTGAAGATCGAGGCGTATTCGCAACCGATCACACCGGCACCGTACACGATCAGCTTGCGTGGGGTGTGGCTGAGGCTGAGGATGGTGTCGCTGTCGTAGACGCGCGGGTGGTGGAAGTCGATGTCGGCCGGGCGGTACGGGCGCGAGCCGGTGGCGATGATGATGTGCTTGGCGTTGAGCTTTTCCACCACGCCGTTCGGGCAGACCACTTCGACGGTCTGCTCGTCGGCGAAGCTGCCGGTGCCGAAGAACACGTCCACGCGGTTACGCGCGTAGTAGCCGGTGCGCGACGCTACCTGCTTGGCGATGACCTTCTCGGCGCTTTTCAGCACGTCCGGGAACGAGAACCAGCGCGGCTCACCGATGGCACGGAACATCGGGTTGGTGTTGAACTGCATGATCTGCCGCACCGAGTGACGCAGTGCCTTGGACGGGATGGTGCCCAGGTGGGTGCAGTTGCCCCCGACCTGGCGACGGCTATCGACCATCGCCACCTTGCGCCCTGCTTTGGCGGCGTTCATTGCCGCACCTTCTCCGGCCGGGCCGGAACCCAGCACCACTACGTCGTAGTTGTAGACAGCCATGCGTACTCCTTCAGAACTGGCCCGCAAGCCACGGTCGCTCGCGGGGCGCGATCATGCCGCCGGGGCGTCATGAGAAAATTCGGGTGCAGTCTAATCAAGCGTGAACGCCGCGCACATTAACCCTTGGTCGCGTCGTAGGCCAATTTTGCCCGCACTACATGTGTGAACCATTCCCTGGCGGCGATCATCCCTGCTTGTGCTTTCATTCGCCTTTCACTGCCCGTTCGAATGCGGGCGTAGCTCGGGAGACGAAGCCACCCTCGGCCCGAGTCACCAATACCGCGGCCAGGTCATGCGCCACGGCAAAATCCCAGCCACGTTCCGGGCCCAGGATCAACAGCAGCGTCGAATAGCCGTCGGCCCGCAGCGCCGAGGCATCGAGCACGGTGACCGCGGCCAGGTCGTGCTGCACCGGGCGCCCGAGGCGGGCATCGAAGGTGTGCGAATAGCGCCGGCCATTCTCCTCGAAATAGTGCCGATAGTCACCCGAGGTTGATACTGAAAGGCCATTGACCGGGATGATCTGGCGGGCTATCTGGCGATCTTCGCGGGGCAGCTCCAGGGCGATGCGCCAGGGGCTGCCATCGGGCTTGCGGCCGGCGGCCTTGAGCTCGCCGGTGGCTTCGGCGACAAAGCTGGCCACGCCCATGGCCTGCAGGCGCGCGGCGATCAGGTCGACGGCATGGCCGGCGGCGATGCTGTTGAAGTCGAGTTGCACCGGGGCGTCCTTGCACAGGGCCTGGCCGTCGATGTGCAAGTGCCGGTAGCCCACACGCTGGCGCACCTGGGCCAGGGCCAGCGGGTCGGGCACCTGCTCGTGACGGGCCTGGGGGCCGAAGCCCCACAGGTCGAGCAAGGGTTCGACGGTAAGGTCGAAGGCGCCGCTGCTCTGCTCGGCCAGGTGCTGACCAAGGCTGACCAGTTCGAGCATGTCGGGCGGCAGGACCTGGCACTGGTTGGCGGGCAACCGGTTGAAACGGCTGACGGTGGAGTCGCCGCGGTAGGTCGAGTAGTGCTGGTCGATGTCGTGCAGGATGGTTTCGACTGCCGCCTGCACCTGGACCGGGGCCGGGCCGCCGGGTTCGCGCACGTACTGGATGCTGTAGCTGCTGCCCATGGTCGGGCCGCCCAGGCGCTCCAGGGTGGAGCCCTGGTTGCAGGCGGTGAGCAGCATCAGCAAGAAACAAAGAAATGCGCGCAATATCGAGATCTCGAATGCCTGTACTGGCCCTTTCGCGGGCACGCCCGCTCCCACAGGAACCCCACTGCCCTCCAGCCCTGTGATATCCCTGTGGGAGCGGGCGTGCCCGCGAAAGGGCCAGTACAGGCACAGTAAATGCCCGATCAGTTAATCAGGCGAAAAAAAACGGGAACCCGAAGGTTCCCGTTTTTTCATTGCCTTACAAGCGTATCAGTGCGGAAACGCTGGCGGGTTCACACCGGCCATCTCTTCCATCACACGAACCACCTGGCAGCTGTAACCGAATTCGTTGTCGTACCAGACGTACAGAACAACGCGGTTGTCATTGCAGATGGTCGCTTCGGCGTCAACCACACCGGCGTGGCGCGAACCGACGAAGTCGGTCGAAACCACTTCCTGCGAGCTGACGTAATCGATCTGCTTGTGCAGTTCCGAGTGCATGGCGGTCTGGCGCAGGTACTCGTTGATCTCGTCGCGGCTGGTGGCCTTCTCGAGGTTCAGGTTGAGGATGGCCATCGAAACGTTCGGCGTCGGTACGCGAATGGCGTTGCCGGTCAGCTTGCCCTTCAGCACTGGCAGTGCCTTGGCGGCAGCAGTGGCGGCGCCGGTTTCGGTGATGACCATGTTCAGCGGCGCGGCACGGCCACGGCGGCTGCCCTTGTGGAAGTTGTCGATCAGGTTCTGGTCGTTGGTGAACGAGTGAACGGTTTCGACGTGGCCGTTGACGATGCCGTACTGGTCGTTGATGGCCTTGAGCACCGGCACGATGGCGTTGGTGGTGCAGGAAGCGGCCGAGATGATCTTGTCATCGGCAGCGATGTCACCGTGGTTGATGCCGTGCACGATGTTCTTCAGCGCGCCCTTGCCAGGTGCGGTGAGGATCACGCGGGCAGCGCCCGGGCAGGCCAGGTGCTGGCCCAGGCCGTCGGCATCACGCCATACGCCGGTGTTGTCGACGATCAGCGCGTTTTCGATGCCGTACTGGGTGTAGTCGACTTCGCTCGGGCTCTTGGCGTAGATAACCTGGATCAGGTTGCCGTTGGCGGTGATGGTGTTGTTGGCTTCGTCGATGGTGATGGTGCCATCGAACGGGCCGTGCACCGAGTCACGGCGCAGCAGGCTGGCACGCTTGACCAGGTCGTTCTCGGCGCCCTTGCGCACGACGATGGCGCGCAGGCGCAGGCCGTCGCCGCCACCGGTCTTCTCGATCAGGATGCGCGCCAGCAGGCGGCCGATGCGGCCGAAGCCGTACAGGACAACGTCGGTGCCCTTGCGCGCCGAAGCGTTCTGCTGGCCAACCACCTCGGCCAGTTCTTCACGGACGAACTGCTCGGCAGTGCGGCCATTGCCTTCCTGCTTGAACTTGTTGGCCAGCTTGCCCAGGTCGACCGAAGCGGCGCCCAGTTTCAGCTCGCTCATGGCCTTGAGCAGGGGGAATGTCTCGTGGACGGACAGTTCGGTTTCGTCGGCTTGACGATGACGCGCAAAGCGGTGCGCCTTGAGGATCGAGATAACCGAACGGTTGATCAGGCTACGGCCATAAATCGAGCTCACCACGTTGTTGTTGCGGTAGAGCTGACCGATAAGCGGGATCATCGCTTCAGCCAGGGCTTCACGATCGATCCACTCACCAAGACACTGGTCGGGCTTCTGAGTCACGGGAACCTTCCACATGTAGGGACAGAAAAAAGGGGCTACATTATGACGCCCCAACGCGTTACGGGCAATGAGCGCCTGTCGCGGCCACGCAAGCCAGCGTTCACGCCCTTTCGAACCTGACAGCCGGCACCGTCACCGGTACAATTGATCTCTTTGCCGCAACGCTTGGAGTGCAATCTCCCGTGTCAGTTCTGCGCCTACCGCAAATGTCGGCCACGGCCGGCAAACAAACCTGGGGCAATCTACCCGGTGCCACCCTCAGCCTGGCCATCGCCGAGGCCGCCAGCAGCGCGGGCCGCTTCACTTTGCTGCTGACTGCCGACAGCCAGGCTGCCGATCGTCTGGAACAGGAACTTCGCTTCTTTGCCCCGGACCTGCCGGTGCTGCCGTTCCCCGATTGGGAAACCCTGCCCTACGACCTGTTCTCGCCGCACCAGGACATCATTTCCCAGCGCATCGCCAGCCTCTACCGCCTGCCGGAGCTGAGCCACGGCATCCTCGTGGTGCCGATCACCACCGCCCTGCACCGCCTGGCGCCGACCCGTTTCCTGCTGGGCAGCAGCCTGGTGCTGGACGTGGGCCAGACCATCGACGTGGAGCAGATGCGCCTGCGCCTGGAGGCCAGTGGCTATCGCTGCGTCGACACCGTCTACGAGCATGGCGAGTTCGCCGTGCGCGGCGCGTTGATCGACCTGTTCCCGATGGGCAGCAAGCTGCCCTACCGCATCGACCTGTTCGATGACGAGATCGAGACGCTGCGCACCTTCGACCCCGAGACCCAGCGCTCGATCGACAAGGTGGATTCGGTGCGCCTGCTGCCGGCGCGCGAGTTCCCGATGCAGAAAGAGGAAGTGACCCGCTTCAAGGCGCGCTTCCGCGAACGCTTCGATGTCGATTTCCGCCGCAGCGCGATCTTCCAGGACCTGGCCAGCGGCATCATCCCCGCCGGCATCGAGTACTACCTGCCGCTGTTCTTCGAAGAAACCTCGACCCTGTTCGACTACCTGCCGGCCGACACCCAGGTGTTCTCGCTGCCCGGCGTGGAACAGGCCGCCGAACATTTCTGGAACGACGTGCGCGGGCGTTATGAAGACCGCCGTGGCGACCTGAGCCGGCCGCTGCTGCCACCGGCCGAACTGTTCCTGCCGGTGGAAGACTGCTTCGCCCGGCTCAAGCAATGGCCACGGGTAGTGGTCAGCACCGAAGACCTCGACCCGGGCGTGGGCCGCGAGCGCTTCCCGGCGCGCGCCCTGCCCAACCTGGCAATCGAGGCCAAGGCCAACCAGCCCCTGGCCGAACTGGCCAATTTCCTCGACCAGTTCCCTGGCCGGGTGTTGTTCACCGCCGAATCGGCAGGGCGGCGCGAAGTGCTGTTGGAGCTGCTCGAGCGGCTGAAACTGCGCCCGCATACCGTCGACGGCTGGGCCGACTTCATCACCGGCAGCGAACGCCTGGCAATCACCATCGCCCCGCTGGACGAAGGCCTGCTGCTGGACGACCCAGCCATCGCCCTGGTCGCCGAAAGCCCGCTGTTCGGCCAACGGGTCATGCAGCGCCGGCGCCGCGACAAGCGTGGCGAAACCGCCAACGACGCGGTGATCAAGAACCTGACCGAGCTGCGCGAAGGCGCGCCGGTGGTGCACATCGACCATGGCGTGGGCCGCTACCTGGGCCTGGCCACCCTGGAAATCGACGGCCAGGCCGCCGAATTCCTCACCCTGGAATACGCCGAGGGCGCCAAGCTGTACGTGCCGGTGGCCAACCTGCACCTGATCGCCCGCTACACCGGCAGCGACGATGCCCTGGCACCGCTGCACCGGCTCGGCTCGGAGGCCTGGCAGAAGGCCAAGCGCAAGGCCGCCGAACAGGTGCGCGACGTGGCCGCCGAACTGCTCGACATCTATGCCCGCCGCGCCGCGCGCAAGGGCTATGCATTTGCCGACCCGTCCGCCGACTACGCCACCTTCAGCGCCGGCTTCCCGTTCGAGGAAACCCCGGACCAGCAGGCTGCCATCGAAGCGGTGCGCGCCGACATGCTGGCGCCCAAGCCGATGGACCGCCTGGTATGCGGCGACGTCGGCTTCGGCAAGACCGAAGTGGCCATGCGCGCGGCATTCATTGCCGTGCACAGCGGCCGCCAGGTGGCCGTGCTGGTGCCCACCACCCTGCTCGCCCAGCAGCACTACAACAGCTTCCGCGACCGCTTTGCCGACTGGCCGGTGACCGTGGAGGTGATGAGCCGCTTCAAGTCGGCCAAGGAAGTGGCCAACGCCGCCGCCGATCTGGCCGAAGGCAAGATCGACATCCTCATCGGCACCCACAAGCTGCTGCAGGACGATGTACGCTTCAAGGACCTGGGCCTGGCCATCATCGACGAAGAGCACCGCTTTGGCGTGCGCCAGAAGGAACAGCTCAAGGCCCTGCGCAGCGAGGTGGACATCCTCACCCTCACCGCCACGCCGATCCCGCGTACGCTGAACATGGCGGTGGCGGGCATGCGCGACCTGTCGATCATCGCCACGCCACCGGCGCGCCGCCTGTCGGTACGCACCTTCGTCATGGAGCAGAACAAGAGCACGGTCAAGGAGGCGCTGCTGCGCGAGCTGCTGCGCGGTGGCCAGGTGTACTACCTGCACAACGATGTGAAAACCATCGAGAAATGCGCCGCCGACCTTGCCGAACTGGTGCCAGAGGCGCGCATCGGCATCGGCCACGGGCAGATGCGCGAGCGCGAGCTGGAACAGGTGATGAGCGACTTCTACCACAAGCGCTTCAACGTGCTGGTGGCCTCGACCATCATCGAAACCGGTATCGACGTGCCCAGCGCCAACACCATCGTCATCGAGCGTGCCGACAAATTCGGCCTGGCCCAGCTGCACCAGCTGCGCGGCCGTGTTGGCCGCAGCCACCACCAGGCCTACGCCTACCTGCTGACGCCAACCCGGCAGAAGGTCAGCGCCGACGCCGAAAAACGCCTGGAGGCGATCGCCAACACCCAGGACCTCGGCGCCGGCTTCGTGCTGGCCACCAACGACCTGGAGATTCGCGGCGCTGGCGAGCTGCTGGGCGAAGGCCAGAGCGGGCAGATCCAGGCGGTGGGCTTTACCCTGTACATGGAAATGCTCGAGCGCGCGGTCAAGGCGATCCGCAAGGGCACCCAGCCCAACCTTGAGCAGCCGCTGGGCGGCGGCCCGGAAATCAACCTGCGCCTGCCGGCACTGATCCCCGAGGACTACCTGCCCGACGTGCATGCGCGGCTGATCCTGTACAAGCGCATTGCCTCGGCTGCCGACGAAGAAGGCCTCAAGGACCTGCAGGTGGAAATGATCGACCGCTTCGGCCTGCTGCCCGAGCCGACCAAGAACCTGATGCGCCTGACCTCGCTCAAGCTGCACGCGGAAAAGCTCGGCATCAAGAAAGTCGACGCCGGCCCCAACGGCGGCAAGATCGAGTTCGAGGCCGAGACCCCGGTCGACCCGCTGACCCTGATCAAGCTGATCCAGGGCCAGCCCAAACGCTACAAGTTCGAAGGCGCCACCCAGTTCCGCTTCCTGGTACCCATGGAACGCCCCGACGAACGCTTCAATAACCTGGAGGCGCTGTTCGAGCGCCTGACCCCACAGCCTGCCTAAGGAAGACCCATGCGTGCCATCCGTTGCCTGACCCTGCTGCTGGCGCTGTTCGCCCCAGCCGCCTTCGCCGAAGGCCTGTATCAGGTAGAAATGATCCTGGTGCGGCAGAACAGCGTGCCCGCCTTCACCAGCCCGTTCGCCCCCGAAGACTGGAGCGCCGGCGCTCCACGCCTGGAAAAGGACGCCGAGCGCCGCCTGGCGCTGGAAGATGAAGCCACCCGCCTGGAAGCTACCGCCGACTACACCGTGCTGCTGCACAAGGCCTGGCAGCAGCAAGTGGGCAGCGAACCCAGCCGCATCGCCCTGGGCGAAGGCACCGAGCAGTTCGGCCACTTCCCCATCGAAGGCAACCTGAGCATCGCCGAGGGCCGTTTCATTGCGGTCGAGGCCAACTTCTGGGTCAACCAGCTGGACGGCAACGGCAGCGTGCTGCAAAGCGAGCAGTTCAAGCAGAGCAACAGCAACGTCAAGGGCAGCCAGCTGACCTTCCTCGACGGTGGGCACCTGGCGGTGCTGCTGAAGGTGACACCACCAGGTACGCCTAAAATGCCGGTGATGGACCCGGAGATGATGGAGCAGTGATGTGAGCGACGGTGATGCGCAGCAACTGCTGAGAGCCTATCCGGACTGGGTCGACTTCTTCGAGGCCGGTGCACTGGCACGAGGCCGCAATTATGCGGCGCAAGAGCGGACGCGCATCCTGTCGAAGCATGGCCCGAAGGTCGAGGCAACCTGCAAGGGCTCGGCAGGCCAGACTTACCAGCAGAACATCCAGCTGGTGGTCAACCACGGTGACTTGCGCGTGTTCGGACGCTGCACCTGCCCGGTCGCGCTCAACTGCAAGCACTGCGTCGCGGCGCTGCTGCAACTGCAGGACGGTAACGATGGCCTTGACGCCGCGGCCCCGCCGGAGCAAGCCGCGCTGTCGCTGCCACCGGACCTCAACTTGTGGGTCCAGGCACTCGAGTCACCGTCGCAACCCGCAGCCCCCCACGAGCCCGCGCGCAAAGGCCCGGCAATCTATTACCGTATCCACATGGATCATGAGCACTGTCGGCTCGAACCGATCAAAGGCACCCGGCAAACAGACGGCAGCCTGAAGATCGGTCGCATCACCTCGATGCCCGAGATGATCTACTACACACCCCGTTACGTCACCGAGGACGATGCGCGGCTGTTGCGCCTGATCGATGCCCGCAGCAAGACGATGACACCCATGGTGCAACTGGAAGGCAAACAGGGCGCGGAGCTTTACGGCTACGCCCTGGCCACTGGTCGCCTTCTGTTCGAAGACGATGCTGCGCCACTGTCCCCCGGGCCGGAGCTGCATGCCGAGTTCCGCTGGGTCAGGCTGGACAATGGCAGCTACCGAGGCGCCTGGTACCACGATGGTCACCAGCAGCTACAGGTGCTGCCCATCGAGCCCATGCACTATGTCGACAGGCATTCGCACCAGACCGGCAAGCTGCGCCATGACCTCGACCCTTTCATTGCCAGCCAGCTCGCGCGCGCGCCTATTGTTCCCGAGCACCTGGTCGTCCCCTTGAGTCATCGATTGAACGCCTTGAACCGCCAGGTTCCCACCCCCACAGCCGTGAGCACCAAGCAAATCGACGACCTCGCACCAAGAGGCAGACTGACCCTGGGCAGTCTCGAATTCAGCGCCTACATGCCCAAGACCGGTCGCATGCAACGGCAGATGCAACACCGTGCAGCGCTGGCATTCGACTACGACGGCCTGCGCGCCACCGGCAGCGACGACAAGCCGCTGACCCGCCTGGTCGACGACACCAGCCAGCGCATCCGTCGCCAGCCCCAGGCCGAGCAGGCGCTGCGCAAGGCCCTGCGCGACCTCGGCTTCAAGGCGGCCACCCGACAGAGCAAGGCGCTACCCGACAGCGCCGGCGAAATGTACCAATTGCCCGACGACGAAGCCTGGCTGCGCTTTGCCCGCGAAGGCCTGCCGCGCCTGCGCGAGGCCGGCTGGGAAATCGACATCCATCGCGACTTCGCCTTCAACCTGCAGGAGGTGGACGACTGGTACGCCACCATCGACGAAGCGCCCGGCCATGAATGGTTCGACCTGGAGCTGGGCATCGTGGTCGATGGCCAGCGCCACAGCCTGCTGCCGATCGTGCTGCAACTGCTGCGCAGCAACCCGGAACTGCTGCGCCCCAGCGAACTGGCCCGGCGCAGTGACGACGAGCACCTGCTGATCGACCTCAACCGTGGCCGCCTCGATGCCCCGGCCCTGCGCGTTGCCTTGCCCTATGGCCGCATCAAGGCAGTGATGGGCACCCTGGGCGAACTGTACCTGCACGAAGACGCCGCAGGCCCGTCCCTGCGCCTGGACCGTGCCGATGCCTCACGCCTGAACGACATCGACGGCCTGCCCCTGCATTGGGAGGGTGGCGAGCATGTGCGCGACCTGGGCCGTCGCCTGCGCGATGCCCGTGACTTGCAGGTAGAACCGCCGACCGGGCTGCAGGCCAGCCTGCGCCCTTACCAGCAACAAGGCCTGAACTGGCTGCAGGCGCTGCGCGAGATGGGTACCGGCGGCATCCTCGGCGACGACATGGGGCTGGGCAAGACCCTGCAGGCCCTGGCACACCTGCTACTGGAAAAACAGTCCGGGCGCCTGAGCGCACCGGCGCTGGCGGTGATGCCGACCAGCCTGGTGCCCAACTGGCTGGACGAAGCCCAGCGCTTCGCACCCGGGCTGCGCGTGCTGGCCCTGCAAGGCCCGGGGCGCAGCAAGCATTTCGCCAAACTGCACGAATACGACCTGGTCCTGACCACCTATGCCCTGGTGCCGCGCGACCTCGAGCACCTGCGCGCCCAGGCCTGGCATGTGCTGGTGCTGGACGAGGCGCAGAACATCAAGAGCAGCACCAGCAAGGCCGCCCTCGCGGTTTGCGAGCTGCGGGCCAATCAGCGCGTCTGCCTGACCGGCACGCCAATGGAAAACAACCTGGGCGAGCTGTGGTCGATTTTCCACTTCCTCATGCCTGGCTGGCTGGGTGACCTGAAGCGCTTCAACCAGGACTACCGCACACCGATCGAGCGCCACGGCGACAGCGAGCGCATGGCCCACCTGGCCAGCCGCATCCGCCCGTTCCTGCTGCGCCGCACCAAGGAGCAGGTGGCCACCGAGCTGCCGGCCAAGACCGAGATGGTGCACTGGGTCGAGCTTAGCGATGCCCAGCGCGACACCTACGAAGCCGTGCGGGTGGCCATGGACAAGAAAGTCCGCGATGAGATCGCCCGCAATGGCGCCGCGCGCAGCCAGATCATCATCCTCGACGCCCTGCTCAAGCTACGCCAGGTATGCTGCGACCTGCGCCTGGTCAAAGGGGTGGAAAGCAAAGGCAACCAGGCCGACAAGGGCAAACTGGGCGCGCTGCTGGAAATGCTCGAAGAGCTGCTGAGCGAAGGGCGCCGGGTGCTGCTGTTCTCACAGTTCACCTCGATGCTGGCGTTGATCGAGCAGGAGCTGGAGAAGCGCAAGATCCGCTACAGCCTGCTGACCGGCGACACCCGCGACCGACGCACGCCGGTGCAGCAGTTCCAGCAGGGTGATAGCGAAGTGTTCCTGATCAGCCTCAAGGCGGGTGGCGTGGGCTTGAACCTGACGGCCGCGGACACGGTGATCCACTTCGACCCCTGGTGGAACCCGGCCAGCGAAAACCAGGCCACCGACCGCGCCTACCGCATCGGCCAGGACAAGCCGGTGTTCGTGTTCAAGCTGATCACCCGGGGGACAGTGGAAGAAAAGATCCAGCTGTTGCAGCAGGAGAAGGCGGCGCTGGCGGCGAGCCTGCTGGATGGCGGGCAGGGCGGGCAATGGCGGCTGGGGGATGAAGAGATCGAAGCGCTGTTTGCGCCGCTGCCCGGGAAGCGCGGGCGGTAGCCCAGAATCCCCCACTGCCTGTACCGGCCTCTTCGCGGGCACGCCCGCTCCCACAGGGATATCAGTGCCCTCAAGGGCGGTGCTGTACCTGTGGGAGCGGGTTCACCCGCGAAGAGGCCGGCACAGCTACAACACCAATTTCGAAACCGGCGCCGCACCTGTGGGAGCGGGTTCACCCGCGAAGAGGCCGGCACAGGTACAACACTAATTTCGAAACCAGCACAGCACCTGTGGGAGCGGGCATGCCCGCGAAGGGGCCGACGCGGTCAATCGACCAGCTGCGCCTCCCGCAACGCCCCCAACGCCTCCAGCCACCGCGGCTGCTGGCGATAATCCGTCCGCGCAAACCCTTGCCCACGCATCCGCGCAATCCGTGGCGAGGGCTTGACCTTCATCCGCTGCGCCGCACTCAACGCCAGCTCCGCCGCCGCCCGGTCATTGCACACCAGGCCCATGTCGCAGCCAGCACTCAACGCCGCCTCGATCCGACTGGCCGCGTCCCCGACCACATGCGCACCCGCCATCGACAGGTCATCACTGAAGATCACCCCGTCAAAGCCCAGCTCGCCACGCAGGATGTCCTGCAACCAGCGCCGCGAGAAGCCAGCCGGCTGGTTGTCGACCTGCGGATAGATGACATGCGCCGGCATCACTGCCGCCAATTGCCCGCTCAGGCGGGTGAACGGCACCAGGTCGGCCTGGCGCAGCTGTTCGAGGCTGCGCTCATCGGTGGGAATGGCCACATGCGAGTCCGCTTCGGCCCAGCCATGCCCCGGGAAGTGCTTGCCACAGGCCGCCATGCCCGCCGCATTCATGCCACGGATGAACGCCCCGGCCAGTTGCGTGGCACGCAGCGGGTCACCCTCGAAGGCGCGGCTGCCCACCACGGCGCTGCGCTGGTGGTCCAGGTCGAGTACCGGGGCAAAGCTGAGGTCCAGGCCAACCGCCAGCACCTCGGTCGCCATCAACCAACCGCACTGCTCGGCCAGGTACTCGGCGTTGTCATTGTCCGCTATCGCCCGCATGGCCGGCAGGCGCACAAAGCCCTGGCGCAGGCGCTGCACCCTGCCGCCCTCCTGGTCCACCGCCAGGATCAGGTCGGGGCGGATGGCGCGGATCGACGCGCACAGTTCACGCACCTGGCGCGGGCTGTCGATGTTGCGGGCAAAGATGATCAGGCCGGCCACTTCAGGCTGGCGCAGCAGGTGACGGTCTTCGGCGGTCAGCCATTTACCGGCGATATCCACCATCAGGGAGCCTTGCAGGCTGACAGTCATGGGTAATCCTTCATTGAAGACTGAGAGAAGCCCACTGGGGGCAGGCGGCCTGCTCGATGCGTACCGGGCAATGGGCCGGCACCTGCTCGAACAGGCTTAGCAAATCGGTGTTGCGCAGGCGTATGCAACCATGGGACAGCGCTACGCCCATGGGTTCCGTATCCGGGGTGCCGTGCAAGTAGATATAACGGCGGAAGGTGTCGACCGCACCCAGGCGGTTGACACCCGGCTCGCAGCCACTGAGCCAGAGAATGCGGGTAAGGATCCAGTCCCGGCCGGGGCATTGCGCATGCAAGGCCGGCGACCACACCTCGCCGGTCCAGCGCCGCCCGGCCAATACCGCATTCAGCGGCAAGCCCGCACCAATCTTCGCTCGCACCTGGTGCAGGCCACACGGCGTGCAACCCGAGCCGTTGCGCTCGCCGGCGCCGTTGCGCGCCGTGGAAACCGGCACGCGCAGGCGCAGCTGGCCATCGGCAAAGCCATAAAGGCACTGGTCAGCGAGGGAAATGTGCAGGAAGTCGAGGTCGGGCATGGGCGCTAGCTTAGCCGAAGCGCCCTGCCCCGCCCAGCCTTCAGGCCTTGGCGGTGGAGGCGCCTGCGCTGGTCTTGGTGCGCGGGCGCAGCTGCGCGGTGGCCATGGCGTCGTCGGTAACACCGCTATCGGCACGCATGCCCGCAGCCAGGAACGGCACCATCAGGCGCATTACCTGCTCGATCGAGGTGTTGATGCCGAAATCGGTCTCGGCAATCGCCCGCAGGGCCTTGATGCCAGACATACTGAAGGCGGCGGCGCCAAGCATGAAGTGCACGCGCCAGAACAGCTCCAGCGGCGGGATGCGCGGTGCGGCCTCGTTGACCAGCAGCATGTAGCGGCGGAACACCTTGCCGTACATGTCTTCCAGGTAACGCCGCAGGTGGCCCTGGCTCTGGCTGAAGGCCAGGCCCAGCAGGCGCATGAAGATCGACAGGTCGTTGTTGCTGCGCGGCTGCACGGCCAAAGCCTGCTCGACCAGCATTTCCAGCAGCTCTTCGAGGCTCGGCTTGTGCTCCGGCTTGGCCTGGCGCCGCTCCAGCTCACGTTCGAGGCTGGCGCAGAACGGCCCGAGGAAGCGCGAGAACACTGCCTGGATCAGGGCCTTCTTGGAGCCGAAGTGATAGTTGACCGCCGCCAGGTTGACCCCGGCCTTGCTGGTAATCAGCCGCAACGAGGTTTCTGCGAACCCCCTTTCCGCGAACAGCTGCTCGGCAGCATCGAGAATGCGTTCAACGGTTTCCGATTGGGCCATGACTACTCCGACTACTCCGCCAGACAAACAGGTGTTTGAAACATACGTTTCAGCCCTGCTTCTGTCAAGGCTCGGTGACCGGCCGGTCGCCATTTAAAAGCGCCAGACGGGCGGCTGCAAGCGCCATTGCTGCTGTTTATTGCAGGTTTTGGCTTGCAGCGCATCCAGTACTGTATATAATCCCAGTCACTGTACAAAAAGACAGAGCGCTCACCATGTTGAAACTGACGCCACGCCAAGCCGAAATTCTCGCGTTCATCAAGCGTTGCCTGGAAGACAACGGCTTCCCGCCGACGCGCGCCGAGATCGCTCAGGAGCTGGGCTTCAAGTCGCCCAACGCCGCCGAGGAGCACCTCAAGGCCCTTGCCCGCAAAGGCGCGATCGAGATGACCCCGGGCGCCTCCCGTGGTATTCGCATCCCTGGTCTGGAAGCCAAGGCCGAAGAAAGCGGCCTGCCAATCATCGGCCGGGTTGCCGCCGGTGCGCCGATCCTTGCCGAACAGCACATCGAGCAATCCTGCAACATCAACCCCGACTTCTTCCACCCCCAGGCCGACTATTTGCTGCGCGTACACGGCATGAGCATGAAGGATGTCGGCATCTTCGATGGCGACCTGCTGGCGGTACACACCTGCCGCGAAGCCCGCAACGGCCAGATCGTCGTGGCCCGCATCGGCGACGAAGTCACCGTCAAGCGCTTCAAGCGCGAGGGCAGCAAGGTCTGGCTGCTTGCCGAAAACCCCGAATTCGCCCCCATCGAAGTCGACCTGAAAGAACAGGAGCTGGTGATCGAGGGCTTGAGCGTCGGCGTCATTCGCCGCTGATCCAGGAGGCGTCATGCAGCAGTTCATTCACGCACCCGAGCAAGTCCAGTTGCCATTGTTCGAAGCATTCCTCGCCCAGCCCGTACTGCCTGGCCTGAAAACCAGCGAAGTGGCGCGCAAGAGCAGCCAGCCCGAGCTGTTCAGCGAACTGTCGCTGCGCGGAGCCCCCGGGCACTGCCAAAGCCTGCTGGCACCCGTGCTGCGCGAACTGAGCGAAGAGGACGAGACCCGCTGGCTGACCCTGATCGCCCCGCCGTCAAGCCTGACCCAGGCCTGGCTGCGCGATGCCGGGCTCAACCGTGAACGCATCCTGCTGCTGCAACCTCGCGGCAATCAGAGCCCGCTTCAACTGGCCTGCGAAGCCTTGCGCCTGGGCCGCAGCCACACCGTGGTCAGCTGGCTGGGCAACGTCAACGCCACTGCACGCCAGCAATTGCTGCGCGCTGCCGGTGCCGGAAACGCACAAAGCCTGAACATCCGCCTCGGCTGATGTTCAGGCTTTGCCTGTCATTGCATGAAACCTGATGCCCTGCTGCACCTCAGTGCAGCACACGCGTCCCTTCATCACGTTCAAGCTCGCCATCCATCAGGCGACCGGCCATCTGCACGCCCACGCTGAGCATGGCCTTGGCCACTTCCACATGCTGACCCTGCAGGAACGCCTTGGCGTCTTCCGAGAAATCCAGGGTTACCAGAGAGCCCTCATCCTCGGCGCGACGCAGTTCGATGCGGCCATCAGGCAACTCGACAATTTCCAGAAACGACGTAGACATAAATGGCAGTTCTCCGCGAAAGGCCAGTATTGTACCAGCCGTAGCAGCTATCAGCACTCACTCAACGCGTCGCGGAAACGTCTCACCAGGCCCTTGAGGTTGCTGCGCCAGCTTTCCAGTTCGGCACGCGACAGCGCCGGATGCTCGGGCTCATCGAGATTGACCGCCTGGATCAATGGCTGGGTAACGTCGGTTTTTGGCGCTTTTTTCGCGACCGGTGGTCGGAACAAATCGGCATAAGCACTGAGCATATGCGCCAGCCAGGTTTCGCGCTGGCGGGCCAGCTCCAGCAGTTCGGCCACTTCCGGGATTGCGATGCCGTTCAGGGCATCGTCGGCCAGTGCCTGCTCGACCGTTGCAACAACTGGCAGGCGGTAGAAGCCACCAATTTCATGACACAGGCCCAGCAGTGCGCCGTAGAGATGGAACAGCGCCGACTCGCGCTCGGCCTGGACCAGGCCCTGGGCATTCATGGCCTGGCTTTGTTCGGCCTTGGCCATGGACTCCAGGGCCAGGCCGGCAAAGAACAGTTTCTGATTGGTGCGGGTGTAGAGTTCCTGGGCCATTTCAGTGCCCTCCCTAAGGCTGCAAGGCGGATAGCTGCATCATAAATGATTGGGGCCGCTTTGCGCCCCTTCGCGGGCTTGCCCACTCCCACAGGAACTCCATCAAGCCCAAGGCCTGCGCTGTACCTGTAGGAGCGGGCAAGCCCGCGAAGGGGCTCGAAGCGGCCCCAATTACAGCACTGACAGATCAGCGCTTGTCTTCAACCTTCCACGCATTGCCGTCGTAGAACGCCTTCCAGCCGGTCGGCTTGCCATCAACCTCGGACTGCACGTACTGCTCCTTGGTCTTGCGGCTGTAGCGGATCACCGCCGGGCGGCCTTCCGGGTCTTTCTGCGGCGCATCGCACAGGAAGTGGTACTTCGGATCGATCTCATGCTTGTGCGGCACGATCTCCAGCACCAGCGGTGCGCGGGTTTCGCGGTTCTTGGGGAACTGGCTGGCGGCCAGGAACAGCCCCGAAGCGCCATCACGCAGCACGTAGGTATCGTCGACCTTCTCGCACTTGAGTTCTGGCATGTCCACCTTGTCCATCTTCGGTGGCGCCGCCTCGCCGCTCTTGAGCAGCTTGCGGGTGTTCTTGCACGCCGGGTTGGTGCAACCGAAGAACTTGCCGAAGCGGCCAGTCTTCAACTGCATCTCGCTGCCGCACTTGTCGCACTCCAGGCTCGGCCCTTCGTAACCCTTGATGCGGTAGTTGCCTTCCTCGATCTCGTAGCCAGCGCAATCCGGGTTGTTACCGCAGATGTGCAGCTTGTGCTTCTCGTCCAGCAGGTAGGCATCCATCGCCGTGGCGCAGATCGGGCAACGGTGCTTGCCCAGCAACACGCGGGATTCCGATTCGCCCTCGTCGTCGGCGGCAATCTCGTCGCCCGGCACCAGGTTGACGGTGGCCTTGCAACGCTCTTTCGGCGGCAGGCTGTAGCCCGAGCAACCGAGGAACACGCCGGTGGAGGCAGTGCGGATCATCATCGGCCGGCCACATTCCTTGCACGGAATGTTGGTCATGGTCGGTTGGTTGGCGCGCATGCCGTCTTCGCTGGACTCGGCGGTCTGCAGTTTCTTGCTGAAGTCGCCGTAGAACTCGTCGAGCACGTTCTTCCAGTCACGCTCGCCCTGGGCCACGTCATCGAGGTTCTCTTCCATGTCGGCGGTAAAGCCGTAGTCCATCAGGTTGGAGAAGCTCTCGGACAGGCGCTCGGTGACGATGTCGCCCATCTTCTCGGAATAGAAGCGGCGGTTGTGCAGGGTCACATAGCCACGGTCCTGAATGGTCGAGATGATCGCCGCATAGGTCGACGGGCGGCCGATGCCGCGCTTTTCCATTTCCTTGACCAGGCTGGCTTCGGTGAAGCGCGCCGGTGGCTTGGTGAAGTGCTGGCTCGGGTCGATCTGGATCAGCTTCAGCGCTTCGCCCTGGACCATTTCCGGCAACACGTCGTCTTCGCCAGGCTTGCTCTGCTGCGGCAGCACACGGGTGTAACCGTCAAACTTGAGGATACGGCCCTTGGCACGCAGCTCGAAGTCGCCCGCAGCCACGGTGACGCTGGTGGACAGGTACTGCGCTGGCGGCATCTGGCAGGCCAGGAACTGGCGCCAGATCAGCTCGTACAGGCGCTCGGCGTCGCGCTCCATGCCAGTGAGCTTGCTCGGGTGGGTATTCACGTCGGAAGGACGAATCGCTTCGTGCGCCTCCTGGGCGCCTTCCTTGCTGCCGTACACCAGCGGTGCCTCGGGCAGGTACTGCTTGCCGAACTCGCGCTCGATGTAGCTGCGCGCCATGTCCAGGGCGTCGGCCGACAGGTTGGTGGAGTCGGTACGCATGTAGGTGATGTAGCCGGCTTCGTACAAGCGCTGGGCCATCATCATGGTTTTCTTCACACCGAAGCCCAGGCGGTTGCTGGCGGCCTGCTGCAAGGTGGAAGTAATGAACGGTGCCGACGGCTTGCTGCTGGTCGGGCGGTCTTCGCGCTTGACCACGCTGTAGCTGGAAGCCTTGAGCTTCTCCAGCGCGGCCATGGCCTGGGCTTCGTTCAGCGGCTTGAAGGCCTCACCCTTCTCGCGTGCCACTTCGAAACGCACCTTGGCGTTCTTGGCGGTGCCGAGGTCGGCGTGGATTTCCCAGTACTCTTCCGGGATGAACGCGCGGATTTCGCGCTCGCGCTCCACCACCAGCTTCACCGCCACCGACTGTACACGACCGGCGGACAGGCCACGGGCGATCTTGGCCCACAGCAGCGGCGAAACCATGTAGCCGACCACGCGGTCGAGGAAACGCCGCGCCTGCTGCGCGTTGACCCGGTCGATATCCAGCTCGCCCGGCTGCGAGAAGGCTTCCTGGATGGCCTTCTTGGTGATTTCGTTGAACACCACGCGCTTGTAGCGGGTGTCGTCGCCGCCGATGGCCTCGCGCAGGTGCCAGGCAATGGCTTCCCCTTCGCGGTCCAAGTCGGTTGCGAGATAGATGGTGTCGGCGTCCTTCGCCAGGCGGCGCAGCTCTTCGATCACCTTTTCCTTGCCAGGCAGGATCTCGTACTTGGCCTTCCAGCCGTGGTCGGGGTCCACGCCCATGCGTGCCACCAGCTGGCGGCGGGCCTTTTCCTTCGGCGACAGGGCCGGAGCCTCACCCGCGGCCTTGCCACGCTTGGCGGCTGGCTCTTTGCTGGCGCTGGCCGAACCGCTGGTGGGGAGGTCTCGGATATGGCCGATACTCGACTTCACCACGTACTGGTTGCCCAGGTACTTGTTGATGGTCTTGGCCTTGGCCGGGGATTCCACAATGACCAGCGATTTGCCCATGGATCGGAGTATTCCTGAATCTGAAGATGAAAAACGCGTCAGGTGCCAGACGCGGCACCGCTATATATAGTGGCAAAAGTGTGAGGTCAAGTTCGGACTATCACTCGTGCGACTTGCCCAGCAACCCAGGCAGCCCCTCTTCGGCCTTGACCAAAGCAAAACGTGGCACCTGCTCGCCGTCAACCTCGACGGACTCCTGGAACATCGAAAGTGGCCGTACCCAGAAGCTGTAATCACCATACAGGCATTGGTAGAACACCATCCACTCTTCGCTCTCGGAGTGCCGCGCAACACTGAAGACACGGTACTCAGGCCCTTTGTAATGCCGGTATACGCCTGGTTGTATCTGCATGTTGCCCACCCTCTTGAATAAAACCTGTAAAAAACAAAACCGGGGCACAAGGCCCCGGTCGCTGTCCCGCTACGCGATCAGACGCGTTCGAAGACAGTGGTGATACCTTGGCCGAGGCCGACACACATGGTCGCCACCCCCAGGGTACCGCCATTCTGCTTCATGACATTGAGCAGGGTGCCGGAAATCCGCGCCCCGGAGCAACCGAACGGGTGGCCCAAGGCAATGGCGCCGCCGTGCAGGTTAACCTTCTCATCCATCTTGTCGAGTACTTTCAAGTCTTTCAGCACTGGCAGGGCCTGTGCAGCGAAGGCTTCGTTGAGCTCGATGAAGTCGATGTCGGCCATGGTCAGGCCAGCACGCTTGAGGGCTTTCTGGGTCGACGGCACCGGGCCATAGCCCATGATCGCCGGGTCGACGCCAGCCACCGCCATGGAGCGGATGACCGCCAATGGCTGGATACCCAGGTCCATGGCGCGCTGGCCGGACATGACGATCATGCACGACGCACCGTCGGTGATCTGCGACGAGGTACCGGCAGTGACGGTACCGCCTTTCGGGTTGAACGCCGGCTTCAGCGACGCCAGGCCTTCGAGGGTGGTTTCCGGGCGAATGGTTTCGTCGAAATCGAACACCTTCAGGAAGCCGTTCTCGTCATAGCCCTGCATCGGGATGATTTCGTCCTTGAACTTGCCTTCGACCGTGGCCTTGTGCGCCAGCTGGTGCGAACGCAGGCCGAACAGGTCCTGCTGCTCACGGGTGATGCCGTGCATCTTGCCGAGCATTTCCGCGGTCAGGCCCATCATCCCGGAAGCCTTGGCGGCATGCAAGGACAGGTGCGGGTTGGGGTCGACGCCATGCATCATGCTGACGTGGCCCATGTGCTCCACGCCACCGACCACGAATACATCACCGTTGCCGGTCATGATCGCCTGGGCGGCGGTGTGCAGCGCGCTCATCGACGAGCCGCACAGGCGGCTGACGGTCTGCGCCGCGGAGGTGTGCGGGATCGGGGTCATCAGCGAGGCCATGCGGGCGATGTTCCAGCCCTGCTCGAGGGTCTGGTTGACGCAGCCCCAGATCACGTCCTCGACTTCTTTCGGGTCGACCTTGTCGTTGCGTTCCAGCAGCTTGCTGATCAGGTGCGCCGACATGTCTTCGGCGCGGGTATTGCGGTGCATGCCACCCTTGGAGCGGCCCATCGGCGTGCGACCGAAGTCGACAATCACCACGTCTCTTGGATTCAGGCTCATATCAAATCTCTCGCTCTAGCTCGTTGACCGCTCAGTTGAAGAAGCGCTGGCCGTTCTTGGCCATTTCACGCAGCTTGGCGGTCGGGTGGTACAGCGGCCCCAGGTCGGCGTACTGATCGGCCAGGGCAACGAATTCGGCCACACCGATCGAGTCGATGTAGCGCAGCGCACCACCGCGGAAGGGAGGGAAACCAATGCCGTAGACCAGGCCCATGTCGGCTTCAGCGGCGGTTTCGACGATGCCGTCTTCCAGGCAGCGCACGGTCTCCAGGCACAGCGGGATCATCATCCAGTTGATGATGTCTTCGTCGGTGACTTCACGCTGCTCGAAGACGATCGGCTTGAGCACGTCGAGCACGCTGGCGTCGGCGACCTTCTTCGGCTTGCCACGCTTGTCGGTTTCGTAGGCGTAGAAGCCCTTGCCGTTCTTCTGGCCCAGGCGGTTGGCCTCGTACAGTGCGTCAACGGCCGAGCGGCGCTCGTCCTTCATGCGGTCCGGGAAGCCTTCGGCCATCACGTCGCGGCCGTGGTGGCCGGTGTCGATGCCGACCACGTCCATCAGGTACGCCGGGCCCATCGGCCAGCCGAACTTTTCCATGACCTTGTCGATTCGCACGAAGTCGACACCGGCGCTTACCAGCTTGGCGAAGCCGCCGAAGTACGGGAACAGCACGCGGTTGACCAGGAAGCCCGGGCAGTCGTTGACCACGATCGGGTTCTTGCCCATTTTCTTGGCGTAGGCCACGGTGGTGGCGACCGCCACTTCACTGGACTTCTCGCCACGGATGACTTCCACCAGCGGCATCATGTGCACCGGGTTGAAGAAGTGCATGCCGACGAAGTTTTCCGGGCGCTTGAGCGCCTTGGCCAGCAGGTTGATGGAAATGGTCGAGGTGTTGGAAGCGAGGATCGCATCGTCCTTCACCTGGGTTTCCACTTCAGCCAGCACGGCCTGCTTGACTTTCGGGTTCTCGACCACGGCCTCGACGACGATGTCGACATTGGCGAAATCGCCATAGGACAGGGTCGGGCGAATGGCGTTGAGTGCCTCGGCCATCTTGGCCGGGGTCAGGCGGCCCTTCTCGACGCGGTTGCCGAGCAGCTTGGAGGCCTCGTTCAGGCCCAGCTGGATGGCTTCCTCGCGGATATCCTTCATCAGGATCGGGGTGCCCTTGACCGCCGACTGGTAGGCGATGCCGCCACCCATGATGCCAGCGCCGAGCACGGCGGCCTGCTTCACGTCGTGGGCGATTTCGTCATGCGCCTTGGCCTTGCGCTTGAGTTCCTGGTCGTTGAGGAACAGGCCGATCAGGCTCTCGGCAACCGAGGTCTTGGCCAGCTTGGCGAAGCCTGCGGCTTCGACTTCCAGGGCCTTGTCACGGCCGAAGTTGGCAGCCTTCTGGATGGTCTTGATGGCTTCGACCGGGGCTGGGTAGTTCGGGCCGGCCTGGCCGGCGACGAAGCCCTTGGCAGTCTCGAAGGCCATCATCTGTTCGATGGCGTTGAGCTTGAGCTTTTCCAGCTTGGGCTGGCGCTTGGCCTTGTAGTCCAGCTCGCCACTGATGGCGCGCTTGACCAGATCAAGGGCACCGGCCATCAGCAGTTCAGGCGCGACCACGGCGTCGACGGCACCCACTTTCAGGGCGTCTTCGGCACGGTTTTCCTTGCCGGCGGCGATCCACTCGATGGCGTTGTCCGAACCGATCAGGCGCGGCAGGCGCACGGTGCCGCCGAAGCCCGGGTAGATACCCAGCTTGACTTCCGGCAGGCCGATCTTGGCGCTGGTGGACATGACCCGGTAGTCGGCGGCCAGGCACATTTCCAGGCCGCCGCCCAGGGCGATGCCGTTGATGGCGGCGACGGTCGGCACTTCGAGGTCTTCGAAGGCGTTGAAGATGCGGTTGGCTTCCAGGTTGCCGGCGACCAGTTCGGCCTCGGGCAGCTTGAAGTTGTCGACGAACTCGGTGATGTCGGCGCCGACGATGAACACGTCCTTGCCACTGCTGACGATCACGCCCTTGACCGAGGCGTCGGCCTGGATGGCATCGACGGCCTGGCGCAGTTCGTTCAGGGTCAGGCGGTTGAACTTGTTGACGGACTCACCCTTGAGGTCGAACTTGAGCTCGACGATGCCACTTTCAAGAGCCTTAACCGTGATGGCTTTACCTTCGTAAATCATCAACTGATCTCCACGATATGGAAGCTGAACAGTACACGCCGATCGCTGCAGCAAAAGCAGGCCTAGCTGCCCTGCCCCAGGCACACCCGTCAGCGCGCTAGTCGGAAGTATGGCTTGGCGTCATGACATACAAACGCTCAATTCATACGCCCGTTTGATTTGGGTGTGCACACATTCTCCGAAAAGATCGGCGTTGTCAAATGCTCGCGAGCAAGGTGAAAACACGACTTTCCAGTCATTTTGTAGCGTCTTGGTACAAAACATGATGACAGTGATTGCTGACCATTCATGTCGGCGATTGACCATGAGCCGCAGGAGAATGCTGCAGCTTTTGCCTTGCGCGGTGACCTCGAACGGCTACACTGGCACTTGCTTGAATGCATACCCGGCCTGCCTGGCCTTTTCTGCGCAGCAGAACGCAAAGCGGCGACTTGGCACCCCACCCCTTCAGGGGATCGGCCAAGCCGCCGCTTTGTCGTTCATAGCTATTGAAACCTCCGCATTCCCTGTGGGAGCGGGCGTGCCCGCGAAGAATTCAACGCGGTGGCTGGCACCGGCTGCGCCGGTGTTCGCGGGCATGCCCGCTCCCACAATGACCGTGCCAGACAGGTATCAGGCGAGTGCTTCGAGGACGTGGGCAATATCCTGCAACACAGCCGTATCGCCCCGCTCGGTCCAGTACAGCGCGATCATCCGGGCATCGGCCTCGACCTTGTAGACACTCGCCGGCAAGCGCGCCAGGGCCTCCATGAAGCGTGGGTCATCGCAGGGTTCACGCCACTGGTTCCACCACACCCCCGGGGTGATCTGCCAGAAGCTGAAGCTGTCCTCATGCCCGCGGCGACGTGCCCGGTGGTATTGCGGGCACGGGCTTGGCGGCTCCTTTTCCAGCCAGTGCGGCCACTGCTGCGGCGCCAGCTGCATGGCCAGACCCATGCGCCGAGCCTCCAGGCGCAGCTTCATCTGCTCGCTCTGCTTGCGCGAGGTGCGCAACCAGGAAAGCGGGCTGAGAATCAGCGCAAGGATTGACACCACCAGCAATACCGTCATATCTGTAGTTCCCATAAAGCGTTGCAAATGAGCTGGTTAGCCATTTTTCACGGAAGACCCGCCCGAAAGCGACCATACTTCTTCTATCGCGATTGTCAGGAGTTCCGCTCATGTCCTACGAACATCTTCTGGTCGCCGTCGACCTGACCGAAGAATGCGACCCGGTGATCAAACGTGCCATGGCGCTGGCTGCACCTTCGAATGCCAAGGTTTCGCTGGTACACATCGTCGAGCCGATGGCCATGGCGTTCGGCGGTGACGTGCCGATGGACCTGTCGCAGTTGCAACAGCAGCAGTTCGACCAGGCCAAGGAACGCATGGACCGCCTGTTCAACAAATACCCGGACATCCACCGCGGCGACTCGCACCTGACCTATGGCCAGCCGCGCCAGGAAATCCACCAGTTGGCCAAGGACCAGAAGTGCGACCTGATCGTGGTCGGCAGCCATGGCCGTCACGGCCTGGCGTTGCTGCTGGGGTCCACGGCCAATGACGTGCTGCATGGTGCGCCGTGCGATGTACTGGCGGTGCGGTTGCAGAAGAAGGAATGATTCAACCTGTGCCGGCCATTTCGCGGGCTTGCCCGCTCCCACAGGTACTGCACCGCGTTCAACAGCGGTGCGGTCCTTGTGGGAGCGGGTTCACCCGCGAAGGGGCTGGGCCAGGCTAACGCCGATCAGCCTTCCAGTTCGGCCCAGCGCTCCACCAGCACATCCAGCTCACCCTGCAGCTTCTCGATCTTGGCCAGCACTGCCGAGGTTTCCGCAATCGGCCGCTGATAGAAGCCCGCCGCATTCACTTCTTCCTGGGCCTCGGCCATGCGCTGCTCCAGTTCGTCGATCTGCCCTGGCAGCATTTCCAGCTCACGTTGCAGCTTGTAGCTGAGCTTCTTCTTCGAACCATCGGCCACCTCTGCAACAGGCGCAGGCGCCGGTTTGGCCTCGACCTTCTCCACCACCGCGCTGTTGAGCTCGGACTTGCCGCCCTTGCTCTCGGTCACGCCCAGCAGCTTCGGCGAGCCACCCTGGCGAATCCAGTCCTCGTAACCACCGACGTATTCGCGCACCTTGCCCTCGCCTTCGAACACCAGGGTGCTGGTGACGACGTTGTCGAGGAAGGCCCGGTCGTGGCTGACCATCAGCACGGTGCCCTTGTAGTTGGACAGCACCTCCTCGAGCAACTCGAGGGTTTCCACGTCCAGGTCGTTGGTCGGTTCGTCAAGCACCAGCAGGTTGGCCGGCTTGCTGAACAGCTTGGCCAGCAACAGCCGTGCACGCTCGCCACCCGAAAGCGCCTTGACCGGCGTACGGGCACGCTGAGGGCTGAACAGGAAATCGCCCAGGTAGCTCAGCACATGGCGGTTCTGGCCGTCGATCTCGATGAAGTCGCGGCCTTCGGCCAGGTTGTCGATAACGGTCTTTTCCAGGTCGAGCTGGTGGCGCATCTGATCGAAATAGGCCACTTCCAGCTTGGTGCCGCGCTCGACCTTGCCGGTGGTCGGCTCCAGGTCGCCGAGCATCAGCTTGAGCAGGGTGGTCTTGCCGGTACCGTTGGCGCCCAGCAGGCCGATGCGGTCCTCACGCTGCAGGACCATGGAGAAGTCCTTGACCAGCACAGGCCCGTCGGGGTGATGGAAGCTGACGTTTTCCAGCACCATCACCTGCTTGCCGGACTTTTCCGCCGCCTCGATCTGGATATTGGCCTTGCCCTGGCGCTCGCGGCGTTCGCTGCGCTCCACGCGCAGGGCCTTCAGCGCACGTACGCGGCCTTCGTTGCGGGTGCGGCGAGCCTTGATGCCCTGGCGGATCCACACTTCTTCCTGAGCCAGGCGCTTGTCGAACAATGCGTTGGCGGTTTCCTCGGCGGCCAGCGCGGCCTCCTTGTGCACCAGGAAGCTGGCATAGTCGCCGTTCCAGTCGATCAGGCCGCCGCGGTCCAGTTCGAGGATGCGGGTGGCCAGGTTCTGCAAGAAGGAACGGTCGTGGGTGATGAACAGCACCGCGCCGTTGAAGCCGCGCAGGGCCTCTTCGAGCCAGGCGATGGCACCGATGTCCAGGTGGTTGGTCGGTTCGTCGAGCAGCAGCAGGTCGGGCTCCGACACCAGCGCCTGGGCCAGCAGCACGCGGCGGCGCCAGCCACCGGACAGTTCGGCCAGGGTCTTGTCGGCCGGCAGCTGCAGGCGGCTGAGGGTGCTTTCCACCACCTGCTGCAGGCGCCAGCCGTCACGGGCTTCCAGCTCGTGCTGGACGTGCATGAGTTTTTCCAGGTCTTCATCGCCCTGGATGTTCAGGCTCAGGTGGTGGAACTGCGCCAGCAACTCGCCCACGCCATCCAGGCCTGCGGCCACCACATCGAACACCGTGCGCTCGTCGGCCACCGGCAGTTCCTGCGGCAGCTCGCCGATCTTCAGGGCCGGGGCACGCCAGATTTCGCCGTCGTCGCCCTTCTGCTCGCCCTTGACCAGGCGCAGCATGCTCGACTTGCCGGTGCCGTTGCGGCCGATGATGCACACCCGCTCGCCACGAGCGATCTGCCAGGACACTTTGTCCAGCAGCGGCATGGCGCCGAATGCGAGGGACACATCGCTGAATTTGAGCAGGGTCATGTTGGTCTCCATAAATCGGGCGCGCATTCTACCTGACTTGGCCCTCGACGGCATCCGCCTGGCCAACCGGCGAGGCCTTTGCGACATCTGGTCGAACTTAATATCCCGATACAAGCACAGTGCTTTCACCCGCCGCCGGCAAACAGCTAAGCTAAGGCAATAGCTTCCAACAGTGCTGGCTCCGCCGTCACTTCCCCATGGTTCAACTGCCCGGACGTATCATGCGCAGCCGCCTGTTACATATTGCATCCTGCCTGCTGCTCACCGCCGCCACCTGCGCGGCGCAGGCCGCCGACCTTACCCTGCAACGCCAATACTATGACGAGGCCAAGCGCGCGCTGGCCAAAGGCGACAAAGGCCCGTACCTGCGCTATGCCCAGGCCCTCAGCGACTACCCGCTGACGCCCTACCTGGCCTACGACGAACTCACCGCCCGCCTGAAAACCGCCAGCAACCAGGAAATCGAAGGCTTCCTCGCCAAGCATGGCGACCTGCCCCAGGCCAACTGGATGAAACTGCGCTGGTTGCGCTGGCTGGCCGAACGCGGCGAATGGAACACCTTCGCCAAGTACTACGACCCCAAGCTCAACTTCACCGAACTGGACTGCCTCAACGGCCAGTACCAGCTCAGCCACGGCCTGCGCGCCGAAGGTTTTGCCACGGCCGACAAACTGTGGAACGTCGGCAAGTCGCAGCCGGCCACCTGCGACACGCTGTTCGGCATGTGGGCGGCCGAGGGCCAGCTGACCGAGGCCAAGCGCTGGCAACGCACCAAGCTGGCGGCCCAGGCGCGCAACTACGGCCTGGCCAACAACCTGGTCAAGACCCTGACCACCCTCGCCCCGCAGGGGCGCCTGCTGGTCGATGTGGCGCAGAAACCCGAGCTGCTCAACCAGCCGTCGCGCTTCACCCCAGTCAACGAAGCCATGTCCGACGTGGTCAGCCTCGGCCTGCGCCGCCTGGCCCGGCAGGACCCGGAGCGGGCCATGGCACTGCTCGACGACTACGCCCAGCGCATGCACTTTTCCCGTGACGAGAAGGTGGCCATCGCCCGTGAGATCGGCCTGACCCTGGCGCGCCGCTACGACCCGCGCGCACTCGACCTGATGACCCGCTACGACCCCGAACTGCGTGACAACACCGTCAGCGAATGGCGCCTGCGCCTGCTGCTGCGCCTGGGCCGTTGGGAAGACGCCTACGAACTGACCCGCCGCCTGCCCCAGGACCTGGCCAGCAGCAGCCGCTGGAAGTACTGGCAGGCGCGCAGTTTGGAGCTGGCGCAGCCGAACAACCCACAGATCCCACTGCTGTACAAGACCGTGGCGCGTGAGCGTGACTTCTACGGCTTCCTCGCCGCCGACCGGGCACAGACTCCTTACCAGCTGAACAACAAGCCGCTGGTGCTCAGCCCGCAGCTGGTCAACAAGGTACGCAACACTCCGGGTATCCGCCGTGCCCTGGAGTTCCACGCCCGCGGCCAGATCGTCGAAGGCCGCCGCGAGTGGTACCACGTCAGCCGCCACTTCACCCGCGACGAAATGGTCGCCCAGGCGCGCCTGGGCTACGACCTGCGCTGGTACTTCCCGGCCATTCGCACCATCAGCCAGGCGCAGTACTGGGACGACCTGGACATTCGCTTCCCGATGGCCCACCGCGACACCCTGGTGCGCGAGGCCAAGGTCCGCGGCCTGCATTCAAGCTGGGTATTCGCCATTACCCGCCAGGAAAGCGCGTTCATGGAGGATGCCCGCTCCCCGGTGGGTGCCAGCGGCCTGATGCAGTTGATGCCGGCCACGGCCAAGGAAACCGCGCGCAAGTTCAGCATCCCGCTGGCATCACCGGCGCAGGTGCTCAACCCGGACAAGAACATCCAGCTGGGTGCGGCCTACCTGAGCCAGGTACACAGCCAGTTCAACGGCAACCGGGTACTTGCTTCGGCAGCCTACAACGCCGGGCCCGGGCGCGTGCGGCAGTGGCTCAAAGGCGCCAAGCATCTGAGCTTCGATGTGTGGGTGGAGTCGATCCCGTTCGACGAAACGCGCCAGTATGTGCAGAACGTGCTGTCGTATTCGGTGATCTACGGGCAGAAGCTGAACTCGCCGCAGCCGCTGGTGGATTGGCATGAGCGGTATTTCGATGACATGTGATTGCTACTGAGCCTGTGCCGGCCCTTTCGCGGGCTTGCCCGCTCCCACAGGTTCTTCACAAGCCTTGAAAGCTGTGGTGATCCTGTGGGAGCGGGCAAGCCCGCGAAGAGGCCGGAACAGGCAACACAGCTACTCCAGGACTTCGACCTTCATCCCTGCCTCCAACCACCCACTGCCGTCCACCGCCAGGTTCTGCCCGAACAGCACATCCCCCTCCTTCTCACGGAAGGTCCTGAGCGTGGCCATCGGCTCGCGGTCCTCGCTGCGCTCGCCGGTAGCCGGGTCGATGGTGGTAAAGATGCAGCGCACACTGGGCTTGAGCACGCGAAACTCCAGGCTGCCGATACGAATCCGCTTCCAGCCATCTTCGGCAAACGGTTCAGCCCCCTGCACCACCAGGTTGGGCCGAAAGCGCAGCATCTCCATGGGCCGTCCGATACGCCGGTCGAGTTCGTCCAGCGAACCCTGGCCGATCAGCAATAACGGGAAACCGTCCGGGAACGCCGCCCGGTCACTGTTGAAGCCATAACCATTGGGCAGGTAACGCGCGCGCTGCTCCGGGCAATGCACCAGGCGCACGGCCTTGCCCAGCAGCTGGCTCAGCCAGGCCGCCGCCGCATCGCCCGCATCCGGCACGCGCAGGGTATCGCGCCAGATGGTCACGCCGCGCAGGGCGTCATCGGCAGGCGGCACAGGCACCCGCAACGGTGCCTGCCCAGGTGCTTCCAGCAGCAATTGGCCGCTGTCATCATCACTAGCCTTGATCTGGCCTAGCTGAGGCCAGGCGCGCTGGGTAAGGAAGCGTCCGTTTTCTTCCTCCACCACCATCCAGCGCCGGTCACCCTGCAACCCCAGCAATCCCACCGGTGAAGCCTGCAGGCGTTGCGCCTGCCCCGACTTCACCGGGTACCGATACAGCTCACTGAGAAACATCCCTGCCGCCTCGCGTCATGCCAAAACGCCAAGCTTATACCCGGCAGGGGCCGGGATCACGCGGTAGCGGCATCCAGCAACAGGCGTTGCTTGACCACGTCGACCAGGCGATCGGGCTGGAACTTGGACAGGAAGTTGTCGCAGCCCACCTTCTTCACCATGGATTCGTTGAAACTACCCGACAGCGAGGTGTGCAACACCACGTACAGCTGGCGCAAACGGGCATCACCACGGATCTCGGTGGTCAACCGGTAGCCGTCCATTTCCGGCATCTCGGCGTCGGTGAACACCATCAGCAGCTTCTCGCACACGTCCTCACCAGCGTCAGCCCAGCCCTTGAGCATGCGCAGCGCCTTCAGGCCATCACTGGCCACGTGCAGCTTCACGCCCAGCTGGGACAAGGTGTCGCGCAATTGCGCCAGGGCCACGCTGGAGTCGTCCACCAGCAGCACTTCGCGGCCACGGGCCCGGGCCAGCACCGGGTCGGCGAGCTTGTCGCCGGAAACCCGGGCGTTGTACGGCACGATCTCGGCCAGCACCTTCTCCACGTCGATCACTTCCACCAGCTTGTCATCGACCTTGGTGATGGCGGTCAGGTAATGCTGGCGGCCGGCACTGGATGGCGGCGGCATGATCGCTTCCCAGTTCATGTTGACGATGCGGTCGACACCGCCTACCAGGAAGGCCTGTACCGAGCGGTTGTATTCGGTGACGATGATGGTGCTGTCCGGCCCCGGTTGCAGCGGGCGCATGCCGATCGCCTGGGACAGGTCGATCACCGGCAGGGTCTGGCCGCGCAGGTTGACCACACCGCAGACGAAAGCGTGGCGCTGGGGCATCAGGGTCAGCTTGGGCAGTTGCAGCACTTCCTGCACCTTGAACACGTTGATCGCGAACAGCTGGCGGCCGGCCAGGCGAAACATCAGGATTTCCAGGCGGTTCTCACCCACCAGTTGCGTGCGTTGGTCTACCGTGTCGAGAATGCCAGCCATTGGAAAGCCCCCAGGCTTGAGTCGGAAAAAGTGAAATCATCCACCCTGTATCGGCGGCTTCACGCACACCTTGACCCTTGCGGGAAAATGCCGTGAAGGCAATTGATATCACTTTACCATCATGCTTTACTGCGGGAAGCGCGGGTGATTCAGCGGGACGGTAAAAGTTCCCCACCTGAGGCCCTTATCAGGGAAACCCTTAGCCACAATCGGGTGCAACCTGATGTTCGCGATATCCTTTAGCCATTAATGTGACGCCATTCTCATTGCATGAATGGAGTCAGGCTTTTGCTAGCTATCGTTTTGGCGTGCCCGTCCCCTGCGCCTGCCCCACGCGCGGGGGCATCATGATGGACAGCGCCTTGTCGTTCGATAACGCCCTGCAGGGGTTCCTGCTGGATGCCCAGGTACTGCTGACCCAGGCCCAGGAATGCCTGCAGCATCTGGAGCTGATCGACAACGACCCGGATGCCTGCCATTGCCTGGACAACGCCCTCGACAACCTTGCTCGACAGGCCACACACCTGGGCCTGCGCGAAGTCGCCCATTACACCACCGCCCTGCAGCAGTTGCTGGCACCGGCCTGCCAGGTCGGTCGCCTGCAGCGCGAAGCCCTGCCCGCGGTAGGGGCCTGCCTGACCCTGCTGGCCTGGCAGCTGGAGCTGGTCGACCCTTGCACCGGGCGGCTCAACCTGGACATCGGCGAGCAGTTGGTACTGCTGGGTGAACTGGCCAAGGCCGTGCAGCAAACGTTTGCACAACCCTGCACCTCCTGCGACGAGCAAGGCAGCGTGTGCATCCACCCGCATACCGAGACGGCAGGCAGCACGCACTCCGGCCGCTCATCTGCCACATATTGAACTGGCTTGAAATGCAGCCGGGCACGTTTATTCAGGCCCACCCAGGCCGAACTTGGAAAGTTCTCGAAGTTTTCCAGGTTGCCGGGGGCCAAGTTGAATCAACAGCGCGCAAGTTCAATGGCAAGTGCCTGTTGTGCGATCAAGCCAAGTGGCACTTTGCTACCCTCCAGCGCCCGCCCCGCAGGCGTTTCATAGCGTTACCCGATCGCGACCAATGCACTGCGAAGTGGTAATATGCGGCCCCACAAACGCTTGCGACCTGCAGCAAGGTCGCAAGATCACGCGTTCGAAAGAAAATATAAAGTACTGCTCCAAAGCCTCTGACATGGATTGTGCAAGGCCTCCATCAGCAATACTTCAGTGGCTTCCCTACCTATGTTTCCACGCTTGAAGACTTCTTTGCGGTGCTGCTCCCGCACTACCCTGCTGCGCTGGGCGACGGTCGGGCTGTGCGTGGCCTCGCTGGTCGCCACCCTGTCGCTGTACCTGACCGACCAGGCGATCCCGGCCAGCCTGCTGCTGCTGCAGCTGGCCGCCACGCTGGGCGCTGCCGTGCACCTGGCCCTGGGCGCCAGGTCGATCAACCTGCGCCCGGCGGAACTGGCCGAGCGCATGCTCAAGGTCCAGGAAGACGAGCGCCAGCACCTGAGCCGGGAATTGCACGATGACATCGGCCAGCTGCTCACCGCCGCCAAGCTGCAGCTGCAGTGGCTGCAGAAGCGCATGCCCGATGACCTGCAAGGCCACTGCGACGCCCTGCGCAGCACGCTGGATGACACCCTGGGCAACGTGCGCGATGTCTCCGCCCTTCTCAACCCGCGGCAGCTGGCCAGCCTGGGCCTGGAGGCCAGCCTGCGCGCACACTTGGTGCGCACCCTGGGCAACAGCGGCGTGCACTGGAGCCTGGCGTGCAACCAGCGCCTGGGCGGCATCGACGAGGCCGTGGCCATGGCGGTGTTCCGCATTACCCAGGAAGCCGTGACCAACATGCTGCGCCACGCCCAGGCACGCAACCTGGTCGTCCGCCTGCAGCGCACCCCCGAGGGGTTGGCGTTATCGATCCACGACGATGGCCGCGGCTTCGTGCCAGCCAGGCAACCGGCCGAAGCAGGCCAGCGGGGCTTGGCCGGCATGCAGGAGCGGGTAACCGCGTTGCAGGGCAGCCTGGACATCACCAGCCAGCTCGGCCTGGGCACGCGCATCGAGGCAATGTTCCCATGGCCACCGCGCACCCAGGAACGCGCCAGGAGTACTGCAACCCATGACCTGTAGACTGCTGCTGGTAGACGACCACTCGCTGATCCGCGCCGGGGTGCGCGCACTGGTCTGCGACATCCCCGGCTATGACGTGATCGGTGAAGCCGACGACGGCAGCCAGTTGCTCGAACAGGTGCGCACGCTGGCGCCGGACATCGTCTTGCTGGACATCTCCATGCGCTCGACCAGCGGCCTGGACGCCCTCACCCAACTGCGCGCCAGCGGCAACACCTGCAAGGTGCTGATCCTGTCGATGCACACCGACCCGGACCTGATCATGCGGGCCCTGGAAAGCGGCGCCCACGGCTACCTGCTCAAGGACACAAGCGCCACCGAACTGGAACAGGCCCTGGCCGCGGTGCGCAACGGCGAGCACTACCTCAGCCCAGCCATCGCCCATACGGTCATCAACCAGGCGCTGCAGCACGCCAGGCAGGGCAAGCAACCCGCGGGCGAGCGGCATAACCTCACGGCGCGACAGCTGGAAATCCTGCGCCTGATCGTGCGTGGCAAGTCCACACGGGAAATCGCCACCGGCCTGGGCCTGTCGATCAAGACCGTGGAAACCCACCGCTCGCAAATCATGAAACGCCTGCAGATTCATGACGTGGCCGGCCTGGTGCTGTTCGCCGTGCGCGAGAAAATCATCAGCCTGGACGACTGAGCAACGGCGACCCCTCCGGCAGATGCAGGCGCAGTGCAGCGGGCCTGGCCTGGAAGCGCAACTTGTCGGCCTGCACCGGCTCGCCATCGAGGTTGATGTCCAGGCCCTGCGAGCACTTGATCTCGACCCAGGGCAACCTGGCCCTGACTAACAACCCGTTGCCAGCCAACAGCTCACGCAGCGCCCCGACCATCTCCTGTGGTGCCGGCAGGATGGCGATATCGAGCAAGCCGTCGTCCACCAGGGCCTCGGGGCACAGCACTTGCCCCCCCCCGGCCTGGCGGCCATTGCCGATCCCCAGCGCCAGCAGGTCACCCTGCCAGTCGAAGCCCGGCCCTTGCAGCTCCACCGAGGCTGCCTGCAGTTCGCTGAAGCGCGACAAGCCGGTGAACAGGTAGGCGGCCGCGCCCAGCACTTTCTTCAGGTCTTCGGAGGTGTTGGCCGTGACCTGGCTGCCAAAACCGCCCGTGGCCATGTTGAGGAACAACTGATCGCCGGCCTGGCCCAGGTCTATTGGCCGTGCGGGTATGTTCAGCAGTGCCAGGGCGGTGGCAGGCTCCAGGGGTATGCCGGCGGCCTTGGCAAAATCGTTGGCCGTGCCCAGCGGCAACAACGCCAGGGTGGCCTCGGTACCTGCCTGCCCCATGGCCTCGGCGACATCACGCAGCGTGCCATCGCCGCCTCCGGCGACGATATGGCCGTAGCCGGCGGCCAGCGCCTCGGTGACCAGGCGCTGCGCGTCGCCGGCCTCCCAGGTGACCCGCACATCCAGTACCCAGCCGCTGTCGCGCAGGCCATGCACGGCGCTGCGCACGTCTTCGTTCATGGCCTGCTTGCCGTGCAGGATCAGCATTGCCTTGCGCCCTTGCATGTGCGCGCCTCCGTGAAGTGATCAACCCAGATCTCGACCCTTTGCAATTGCGGATCGTTGCATGCGCCCGAAAAAATAGCAGGCCAACGCGATCGTTTGTGGGGCATCAACCGACAAGCGTCGGCCGGTCTTTTCCCACACGCCTGGCAATGCACGGCTATGCTCAGCAGATACACTTTATTGCCACGGACGCGCCCCCGGCAGTGGTTCTACCACTGCTGCCCACGGGCGCGTCTTGCTATCCGCGGCCTTTAGCGAGGATACCGGGTCATGCGCATTCTCTGGACACTGCCGTACCTGCCCTGGCCAACCACCAGCGGCAGCAAGACCCGGCAATACCACCTGATACGCGCACTGGCACAGCGGGGCCACCGGATTACCCTGCTGGTGCAATCGAAGATCCCGCTCGGCGATGCCGCCCGCGAAGCCCTGGAACCGCTGCTCGAGCGCCTGATCGTGCTGCCCCGTCGGCCCCTGCACAGCCCACTCAACCTGCTGGCCTCACCGATCATCGCCTACCCCATGCGGGCAATCATCAATGGCCTGGCCCCTTGCCTGCGGCACCGCTTCGAGCAATTGCTGGACGAGCCCTGGGACGTGATCCAGATCGAACACAGCTACAGTTTCCAGCCCTTCGAAAAGGCCCTGCAGGCACGCGGGCTGCCGTACATGCTCAGCGAGCACACCCTGGAGTCGGTGATGGGTGGCGCCAGCCACGATCGCCTGCCGCTATGGCTGCGCCCGCTCAACGCCTTCGATCGCTGGCGCTATCGACGCTGGGAACAGCGGGTATTGCGCCAACCCACCGAACTGGTGGCAGTCAGCGCCCACGATGCCGAATTGATCGCGCAGATCAGCGGGCGCCCGGTGAACGTGGTGGTCAATGGCGTGGACTGTGATTTCTACCAGCACGTGCAACCCGCGCTGCACAGCCAGCGCCTGCTGTTCGTTGGCAACTTCGAGTATGGCGCCAACCTGGAGGCCATCGAATGGGCGCTGGAAGACATCATGCCGCAGGTCTGGATGAGCAACCCGGCGGTGCGCCTGGCGATTGCCGGGCATGCCATGCCGGCCAGCTGGAAACTGCACTGGAACGACCCGCGCATCGAATGGTTCGGCTACCGCCCCGACCTGCGTGAACTGCAACGGCGTTCGGCATTGTTCTTCGCACCGCTGCGCTATGCCGGTGGCTCCAAGGTGAAAATCCTCGAAGCGATGGCCGCTGGCTTGCCGGTGATCACCACCGGCAAAGGTGTTTCAGGCCTGGCCGCGAACAATGGTGAGCACTACCTGGGCAGTGAGGATGGCGACCAGCTGGCCCTGCTGATCACCCAGTTGCTCAACCAGCCCTGGCGCATGAGCCAGTTGAGCGACGCCGGGCGCCAGTTCGCCCGCCAGCGCCACGACTGGAGCGTGGCCGCCCAGCAACTGGAGAACGTGCACATGCGCCTGGCACTGGCGGCACCGGCCGAGGCCACGCCGCTGGCCAGTGCCTGACGGGGCCGCTCAGCCAAGTAGTTCGCTGAAGGGGATGAACGGCACGCTGTCACCCTGCTTCGGCGTACTGCCTTCGCGCACCTCCACCAACCCTTCGGCCCAGGCCGCACTGCGCAACACGCCAGAGCTCTGGTTCTTGTAGATGCGCACCTGGCCCTGTTCGATGCGGGCGCGCAGGTACTCGCGGCGCGTGCCGGCCTTGGGCCAGTCAAAGCCGGCCGGCATGTCGAAGCGCAACGGCGTGACATCGGCCACGCCCTGACGCCGCAACAGGTAGGGCCGGGTCAGCAGGCCGAAGGTGACCAGGGTCGAGGCCGGGTTACCCGGCAGGCCGATTACCGGCACGCCCTGGAAGTGGCCGAAGGTCAGCGGCTTGCCCGGTTTGATCGCCAGCTTCCACAAGGCCAGCTCGCCAGCTTCGCGCAGGGCGGCGCCGAGGTAGTCGGCCTCCCCCACCGAGACACCGCCGGTGGACAGGATCAGGTCGACATCGCCCAGCTCGGCCAGGCAGCTGCGGGTGCGCGCCAGGTCGTCCGGCAGAATGCCCGCATCGACCACGTCGCAGCCCAGCCTCTGCAGCCAGCTGACCAGCAGCCGGCGATTACTGTTGTAGATCTGCCCCGGCCCCAGCGGCAGGCCGGGTTCGACCAGTTCGTCACCGGTGGACAACACCGCCACCCGCACCTTGCGCACCACGTCCAGCCGGCCATGGCCCAGGGTCGCGGCCAGGCCCAGCTCGATCGGCCCCAGCCGGGTGCCGGCGCTCATCACCTGTTCGCCCTTGCGGGTTTCCTGGCCCTGGGGACGAATGTTCTGCCCGGTCTTCAGCGCTTCGAGAAAGCGTACCCGGCCATCCTCCGCCACTTCGGTGTTTTCCTGCATCTCGACGCAGTCGGCACCTTCGGGCAGCGGTGCCCCGGTGAAGATGCGCGCGCAGGTGCCCGGTTGCAGCGGCTGCGGCGCATGGCCGGCGAAAATCCGCTGGCTGACCGGCAGTGGTTCGCCCTGCCAGTCGGCCATGCGCAGGGCGTAACCGTCCATGGCACTGTTCGGCCAAGGCGGCAGGTCGAGCGAGGCCACCAGGTCGGTGGCCAGCACACGGCCCTCGGCCTCGGCCAGCGGCAGGTTCTCGGTGTCGCGGATCGGTGCCGCTTCGGCCAAAGCCAGCAGCTGCTCCAGGGCCTGTTCTACCGGCATCAGCGGCCGGGCCTGGCGGACCTCAGCCACGGCTGTCGCAGGCCGCTGCCTGCTTCAGGTGCGGCACGAAGTTGCACGGGCGATGGCGGGCATCCAGCTGCTCGGCGAGGATACCGTCCCAACCGGTGCGCACCGCGTTGGTCGAACCCGGCAGGCAGCACACCAGGGTACCGTTGGCCAGCCCGGCCAGGGCGCGCGACTGCACGGTGGAAGTGCCGATGTCAGCCACGGAAATCTGCCGGAACAGCTCACCAAAGCCTTCTACCTGCTTGTCCAGCAGGCAGGCCACGGCCTCGGGCGTGCTGTCGCGGCCGGTGAAGCCGGTGCCGCCGGTGATCAGCACTACCTGCACGCTGTCATCGGCAATCCAGGTGGCGACCTGGGCGCGAATCTTGTACAAGTCATCTTTCAGCAGCACGCGCTCGGCCAGGCGATGGCCAGCCGCGCTCAGCCGGTCGACGAACAGCTGGCCGGAGGTATCGGTGTCGAAAGTACGGGTGTCGCTGACCGTGAGCACGGCGATGTTCAGCGGCACGAAGGGGGTATCTGCCTTGGCTTTCATGGGGGTCCGTCACAAGAAGATGGGATGGCCGCAGTTATAACACAGCACGCGCCCATCACAGCGTGACGCCCGTGGCCCTTGCCCTCGATCAATGCCCCGGGTTTGCCGCTATGCTGCACTGTAGACGGAACTTGCGTGGACGCCCTGCGTCTTAATGTCATCTAGCACCATCGCACTGGAGAAACACGATGATTCAACGGACCCTACCCGCCTTCCTGCTCGCCTTGGGCCTGGGCGCCCTCGCTGGCTGCGCATCGCCAACCGTCATTACCCTGAACGACGGTCGCGAAATCCAGGCCACCGACACACCGAAGTTCGATGAAGACTCCGGTTTCTACGAATTCGAGCAGCTGGACGGCAAGCGCACACGCCTGAACAAGGACCAGATCCGCACCGTCAAAGAGCTCTGATCGCAGCCTGTTTTTTGCAAAGGCCCTTTTAACAACAAGGGCTTGCGTGCAAAAAAAGTATGCAGTAGGATTTCCTTCATCGGAGTGTAGCGCAGCCAGGTAGCGCGTCTCGTTCGGGACGAGAAGGCCGCAGGTTCGAATCCTGTCTCTCCGACCAAATCCTCGTCAAAAAGCCCGCCTAGTGCGGGCTTTTTGTTGTGCCTTGAAAAGTGCCCTGCCCCAGCGCGCGCCCCCCTTGTGGGAGCGGCCTTGTGTCGCGAAAGGGCTGCAAGGCAGCCCCCAGCAACTTGTGCAGCCTGGCTGAAATCCTGGGGCCGCGTTGCGACCCTTTCGCGACACAAGGCCGCTCCCACATGTGTCAGTGCGACACCTCAGCCTCCACCGGCACATACAGCAACTGCAGGCGCTCACTGCTCCAGGCCCGGGTCTGGTTGGTCAGCGCCAGGTTGTTGTTCAGCTTCTGTCCATAGCTTGGCACGATTTCCTTGAGCCTGGCCTGCCAGGCTGGCGACTGGATACGGTCCTTGAAGGTCTTTTCCAGCACGGTCAGCATGATCGGCGCCGCGGTCGAGGCACCCGGCGATGCCCCCAGCAATGCAGCGATGCTGCCGTCCTGGGCCGCCACCACTTCAGTACCGAACTGCAGCACACCGCCCAGTACCGGGTCCTTCTTGATCACCTGCACCCGCTGGCCGGCCTGCAGCAGCTTCCAGTCTTCGTTCTTGGCGTTGGGGAAGTACTCGCGCAGCGCGTTCATGCGGTCATCGAAACTGAGCATCAACTGCCCCATCAGGTAGGTGCTGAGGTCGATGTTGTCGATACCGGCTTTGACCATCGGCAGCACGTTGTGGCTGTTCAGCGAGGCGAACATGTCCAGCAGCGAGCCGTGCTTGAGGTACTTGGTGGAGAAGGTGGCGAACGGGCCGAACAGCAGCACCTGCTTGCCATCGATCATCCGCGTGTCCAGGTGCGGTACCGACATCGGCGGCGCGCCGACCGAGGCCTTGCCGTACAGCTTGGCCTGGTGGCGGGCGACCAGGTCGGGGTTGTCGGTCATCAGGAACTGGCCACCGACCGGGAAGCCGGCATAGCCTTCGGCTTCAGCGATGCCCGACTTCTGCAGCAGCTTCAGCGCGCCACCACCAGCACCGATGAACACGAAGCGGGCGTTGACGGCCTTTTCCTCGCCGCCGTTGGCAAGGTCAGCCACCCGCACATGCCAGGTGCCGTCGTCGTTGCGCACGATGTCGCGCACTTCATGACGCAGGTTCAACGACACATTGGGGTTGCGGGTCATCGCCGCGAACAACTGGCGGGTGATTTCGCCAAAGTTCACGTCGGTGCCGATGGCCATGCGCGTGGCGGCGATTTTCTGCTCCGGGTCACGGCCTTCCATCACCAGCGGTGCCCACTTGCGGATCTGCTCGTGGTCTTCGGAGATTTCCATGCCGCGGAACAGCGAGCTGTGCTGCAGGGCGTCGACGCGCTTGTGCAGGAAGGCGACGTTGTCGTCACCCCAGACAAAGCTCATGTGCGGCACGTTGTTGATGAACGACTTCGGGTTGCTGAGCACGCCCTGCTCGACCTGGTAGGCCCAGAACTGCTTGGACACCTCGAACTGCTCGTTGACCCCAACGGCCTTGCTGATGTCGATGCTGCCGTCTTTGCCGACGCTGGTGTAGTTCAGCTCGCAGAACGCGGAGTGACCGGTACCGGCGTTGTTCCAGGCGTTGGAGCTTTCTTCGGCCACCTGGTCCAGGCGTTCGTAGACGTCGACCTTCCAGGAAGGCTCCAGCTCGGTGAGGTAGGTGCCCAGGCTGGCACTCATGATGCCACCGCCAATCAGCAGCACATCGACGGTCTTTTCCGGCTCCGCGGGTTTGGAGCAGCCGATGACGCCCAGGCAGAGGAACGTCAGCAGGAATTTCTTCATTGATGTTATCCAGTTGTTGTGTACACGCGCGCCGCCTTGAGCAGGGAACGTGCCAACTGGGTCTGGAGCAGTGAATACAGGGGGCGGGCGATGGGGTAGATGGCGACAATCCGCCAATGGGGAACAGCTTGCCCTTGTCAGATGGCGGGTTTCCCCCTAGGGGTCGCTACGCGCCCCCTTGAAAGATCAGGCGCTCAGGCGGGAGGTGACTTCACCCAGCTGCCCCGACAACCCATGCAGGCGCTGCCCCGCCTGTTCGGTATGCTGCACCGCCTGCTGGTTGGCCGTGGCGATGCGGGTGATTTCGATCAGGTTGCACGAGATGTCCTCGGCCACGCTGGTCTGCTCTTCGGCCGCCGTGGCGATCTGCCGGTTCATGTCGCGGATCGCTTCCACTGCCAGAGTGATGCGCTGAAGCATCTGCCCGGCCTGCTGCACCTGCTCGGCACCCTCCTCGCTGCGCTGCTGGCCGCTTTCGATGGCCTTGACCGCCTCCACCGCCCCAGACTGCACCGCTTCGATGATCTGGTGGATCTCGGCGATCGACGCCGCCGTGCGCTGGGCCAGGCTGCGCACTTCATCGGCGACGACCGCAAAACCTCGCCCGGCCTCGCCGGCACGGGCCGCTTCGATGGCCGCGTTGAGCGCCAGCAGGTTGGTCTGCTCGGCAATGCCACGGATCACTTCGAGCACTTTGCCAATGCGCGTGCTGTCATGCTCCAGGTCGCGAATCACCGCCGCCGTGCCGGCAATTTCGCGGTTGACCGCGCCGATGATGTCGATGGTCTGCTGCATCACCTGCTCGCCCGCCTGGGCACTGTGGTCGGCGTCGTCCGCCGCGCGGGCGGCCTCGGCGGCGTGGCGCGCGACTTCCTGGGCGGTGGCGGACATTTCGTGCATGGCCGTGGCCACCTGGTCGGTGCGCTGGAACTGGTCGTGGGTACCACGGGCCATGTCGCCGGCGATGCTGCGCAGCTGGCCGCTGGCACCTTCCAGCTCCTGGGCGTTGTCCTGCAGCCGGCCGACCGTGTCGGCGAGGAAATCGCGCAGGGTGTTGGCAGCCCGCGCCAGGCGCCCCAGTTCGTCCTCGCGGCGGCTGTCTACCCGGGCGGCAAAGCGGCCCTGGCTAAGCTGCGCGACATATTCGATCAACTGGCGGATCGGTTCGACCAGGCTGCGGTTGACCAACCACAGGCTGAGCAGCCCCACCAGCACGGCCGAAGCCAGCATCACCAGCAAGCCCAGCCATACCGTGCGCTCGGCGCCGGCACTCAGGCTGGCGGCGTGCTGACGGGCTTCGGCACGCAGTTGCTCGACCAGTTCGCTCATCTGCTCGCTGACGGCGCGGTCCACGCCCTTGACCGCCTGGTCGCCGGCCACCGGGTCGCCGCCCGCCGCCAGGAATGCCTGGCGCCCCTGAGCATAGGCCTGGCCCAGCTGCCGGTGGCTGTCACGCAGTTGCTGCAGCGGCGCCTTGAGCCTCGCGTCGCTGCTGTCGATCAATTGCCCGAGCAGTTGCTGCACCTGCTGCTCGCGAGCCTGGAACTGCTGCCAGTACTTGTCCATGTCAGCCGGCTGGCGCCCGCGCAACAGCACATTCTTCCATTCCTGCACCTGGATCTTGAACTGCAGGTTGGCTTCGTCGATCAACTGCGAGGCCCGCAGCGGCCCGTCGACCAGCTCGGCGTAGCCGCGCACGCTGGACGAGAGGAACTGGAAGCACACCAGGGCGATCAGCAACATCGCCACCAGACTGCCGCCGAGCAGGGAGAGGATTTGCACTCTGAGGGATTTACGCAACATCTTGGATCTCGGAAAGCAGGAGGAAGACCGGGGGCCGCGCGAGTTGGCAATGGGGTGCAACGCAGCCCGGTTACTGGCAGGCCAAAAAAAGGCTGCCATCAAGCAATGGCAGCCAGGTCGAGCACTTACGCAACAGTTGAGCTAGATACTCTCAGGCAAATACTACAGAAATGTTACAACGCCACTACAAGCTACCCCGTGGTGAACTGCAAGGCCGCCAGCCGGGCATACAGCGGGCTCTCTTCGATCAGCTGGCGATGCGTCCCCACCGCCACCAGCCTGCCCTTGTCGATGACCGCGATACGGTCGGCATGCTGGACAGTAGCCAGGCGATGGGCGATCACCAGGGTGGTGCGCCCGGCCATCAGGCTGGGCAGCGCCTGCTGGATCAGGAATTCGCTTTGCGCGTCGAGTGCGCTGGTGGCTTCGTCCAGCAACAGGATCGGCGCATCGACCAGCAACGCACGGGCGATGGCCAGGCGCTGCCGCTGCCCGCCGGACAGGCCGATGCCGCCCTCGCCCAGCAGTGTCTGGTAGCCCTGCGGCAATTGCCGGATGAATGCGTCGGCATGGGCACCCCGGGCGGCTGCCTCGACCTCGGCCAGGGTCGCCTCGGGCCGGCCATAGCGGATGTTGGCCTCGACCGTGCCGCGAAACAGCGAGGGGTTCTGTGCCACCAGGGCGAACTGCTGGCGCAGGTGATCGGGGTCGAGTTCGGTGATCGCCCGGCCATCAAGCAGGATGCGCCCCTGCTGGGGGTCGTAGAAGCGCAGCAACAAATCGAACAAGGTCGACTTGCCCGCCCCCGACGGGCCCACCAGCGCCACGGTCTGCCCCGGCTCGATGGCCAGGCTCAGGCCATCGACAGCCGCCACCGAGGGCCGTGACGGGTAGGCGAACACCAACTGCTGCAGCTCGATACGCCCACTGGCCCGCTGCTGTGGCAGCTCCTGCGCCACGGCGGGCGGCAGGATTGCACTGCGCGCCGCCAGCAGTTCGGCAATGCGCTCGGCGGCGCCCGCCGCCCGCTGCAACTCGCCGATCACCTCGCTGAGGGTGCCGAAGGCGCTACCGACGATCAGGCTGTAGAACACGAAGGCGGCCAGTTCGCCCGCGGAAATGCGCCCGGCGATCACGTCCATGCCGCCAACCCACAACATCACCCCCACCGCTCCCAGAACCAGCACGATCACCAGGGTGATAAGCCAGGCACGCTGGGCAATCCGCTGCCGGGCCACGGCAAACGCCGCTTCCACCGTGCCGGCGAACAGCTGGCGGTCATGCGCCTGGTGGTTGTAGGCCTGCACGGTCTTGATCTGCCCGAGGGTCTCGGCCACATAGCTGCCCACATCCGCCACCCGGTCCTGGCTCTGCCGCGACAGGCTGCGTACCCGGCGGCCGAACAGCAGGATCGGCGCCAGCACCAGCGGCAGGGCCACCACCACGATACTGGTGAGCTTGGGGTTGGTGATGAACAGCAACACCACGCCACCGATGACCATCAGCGCGTTGCGCAGGAACATCGACAGCGAAGAGCCGATTACCGATTGCAGCAAGGTGGTGTCGGCGGTCAGCCGCGACTGGATCTCGGAGCTGCGGTTGTCTTCGAAAAACCCGGGATGCAGGCCGATCAGGTGGTCGAACACGGCCCGACGGATATCGGCCACGCAGCGCTCGCCGATCCACGACACCAGGTAGAAGCGGCTGAAGGTACCCACCGCCAGGGCCACCACCAGCAGCAGGAACAGGCCGATGGTCTGGTTGAGCTGATGTGCGGAGCGGGTCATGAAGCCCTGGTCCACCAGCAGGCGGATGCCCTGCCCCATGGACAGGGTGATGGCGGCGGTGACTACCAGGGCCAGCAAGGCCAGCAGCACCTGGCGACGGTACGGACGGACAAACTGCCAACCCAGGCGCAAGGCGCGGCGTTGACGCGGGGAAACCGATTCGGGCATGGCGCTGACCACATTGGCGGGGAAACCGCAGCCTACCACTCATCCACGCCTGTGGAACCCTTGCAGGGTTGCTATAGCCTATCGGTCTAACCAGGCTATGGAGCTTTACTGCCGTTTCTGTTCGACTGTGCCTGCCGTGACCCTGCAGGTACTGTCACAGGCCAGTCACGGCACAGGGTTAACCTGCGCTTGAACCTGATGAGGAGACAATACATGAGCTTGCAGCATGGCAGCGACAACCAGAAGCCCCGAACTACCCCTCAGCCGCAGGTGTGCGGTTCGATCATCGATGCCCAGGGGCGCGAAGTACCGATCACCGAGCAGATGATCCAGAAGGCCTGCAAGGCCCTGGAAGAAAGCCGGGTAGAGCGCGTACGCAAAGGTTGATCGGCGAATTCTTGCAACCCGGCGCTTGCGCCGGGTTTTTATTTGCCTTGGATAATCCTGACAGATCAGCTCAACCTTCTTCGCGGGCTTGCCCGCTCCCACAGGTCCCCCATTGACCTCAGGGCCTGTGTGGTCCCTGTAGGAGCGGGCAAGCCCGCGAAGAGGCCGGCACAGCTTTCAAATGGCTATCAGACCAACACCCCACCCAAGGCACTGACCAGCTGCGCCAACTGCGGCGACTCCCCGCGCAAGCGCACCGCCAGCCCCTCGATCTCGCGCCGTGGCGGGTACTGCTTGCGCAACTGGTCGAACGCTGCACGCTGCTGCTGCGGGTCGTCGCTGAGGCTGCGGCGGAAATCGGCATCGTCGCGGCGTGGGTCGTACACCGCGCGGCACAGGGTGGCCAAGGCCCAGGCCGGGTCGGTGCTGGCATCCAGCTCGATCTGCGCCAGCGGCGGCCGGGGCAGCAGGTCGGCCAGTTGCACCTGTTCATCCACACCGAGGAAGCGGCACAGCGCCTGGTAGATCTGCGCCGTACCACGCTGGCGGCCGTCGAGGCTGTAGCCGGCAATGTGCGGCGAAGCCAATGTGCACAGGTCGGCCAGTTGCAGGTCGACCTGCGGCTCCCCCTCCCACACATCCAGCACCGCATGCAGGTCTTCGCGGTCAAGCAGCAGTTCGCGCAGGGCGGCGTTGTCCACTACAGGGCCACGGCTGGCGTTGACCAGCCAGGCACCGGGGCGCAACTGCGCCAGCTGCGCCTGGCCCAGCAGGTGCCAGGTCGGGTGCTCGCCGCCACGCTGCAAGGGGGTGTGCAGGCTGATCACATCGCACTGTTGCAGGATGGTCTCGAGGCTGACGTAGTCACCGCCCTCGGCGGCCTGGCGCAGCGGGTCGCATACCAGTACCTTCCAGCCCAGGCCGTGCAGCACCCGCACCAGGCGGCCACCCACCTCACCCGCGCCCACCACGCCATACACGCGCTCGGGCAGTGCCACGCCATCCAGTTCCGCCAGGGTCAGCAGGCTGCCCAGCACGTAATCGACCACGCCGCGGGCATTGCAGCCCGGCGCGCTGCTCCAGTGGATGCCGGCTTCGGCAAAGTAGTTCAGGTCGAGGTGGTCGGTGCCGATGGTGCAGGTGCCGACAAAGCGCACGCGGCTGCCTTCGAGCAACTGGCGGTCGACCTTGGTCACCGAGCGCACCAGCAGGATGTCGGCGTCCTTTACGCTGGCGGCATCGAGGCTTCGGCCCGGGTAACGACGGATTTCGCCGAAACCCTGGAAGAAGGCATCGAGCAGCGGGATGTTCTCGTCGGCAACTATCAGCATGGCGCTCTCCTGTCTGGGGAACGCAGTGTAGGCGCAACGCCGGGCGTGTTCCAGAGCGGCTCAGTCGGCTTTCTTGCGGATCCAGTACAGGAAGGTACCGGCGTCTTCCTGCTGCTGCAGCAGTTCGTGGCCGAGGAAGTTGCAGAACTTGGGGATGTCGCGGCGGGTCGAGGGGTCGGTGGCGATGACCTTGAGCAGGCCGCCAGCGGCCAGGTTGCGCACGTGCTGGTGCAGCATCATCACCGGTTCCGGGCAGTTCAGGCCGGTGGCGTCGAGGATGGCGTCGGGGGTGAAATCGGTCATGGGGGACTCCGCAAATGATCGCTATTGTCGCGCATAGTACCGCGTGGACCAAGGGGCCGCTGTGCGGCCCAATCGCCGGCAAGCCAGCTCCCACAGGATTGCAGCAAGCCTGAAACAATTGCACTCCCTGCAGGAGCTAGTTTGCCTGAGGCAAGTGCAGTCCCTGTGGGAGCTGGCTTGCCTGAGGCAGGTGCAGTCCCTGTGGGAGCTGGCTTGCCGGCGATTGGGCTGCAAAGCAGCCCCCGAAATCAACGCGGTTTCAGATCGAGCCGGCGCAGATGGCAGGTCACTTCCTCGCGGTCGTGATACAGCTGCTTGCAAGCAATCGACACCTTGATCTTGCGCGCCTTGAAGGTCGCCTCCATGCGGTCGAGCAGCCGGCGTACTTCGGCATAGCGCTGTTTCATCGGCAGCTTCAGGTTGACCACAGCTTCACGGCACAACCCCTCGCCCAGCCAGGTCTCGATCAGCGAGGTAGTACGCGCCGGTTTCTCGACGATATCGCACACCATCCAGTCCACCGGCTGCTTCGGTTGCCAGGTGAAACCATCGGCCATCAGGTGCTGAACCAACCCGGTGTCCATCAGGCTTTCGGCCATCGGCCCGTTGTCGATGGCGGTCACCAGCATGCCCCGGCGCACCAGCTGGTAGGTCCAGCCACCCGGCGAGGCCCCCAGGTCGACACCGGTCATGTCATCGCCCAAGCGCTGCTCCCACTGCTCGCGCGGGATGAACTGGTGCCAGGCCTCTTCCAGCTTGAGCGTCGAGCGGCTGGGTGCCTCGCGGGGGAATTTCAGGCGCGGGATGCCCATGGGCCACAGCGCACTGTTGTTGGCCGGGGCAACACCGGCAAATACCCGGCGGCCGCTGATGAAGGTGAGCAGCAGGCGTGGGCGGCTGGGGTCGTCGACCAGGCGGCCGGCCTTTTCCAAAGCCTTGCGCAGCGGCACCTCGAACTTGCGGCAGAAGGTGGACAGTTCCTTGCCTTCGTTGCTGTCCAGCACCTCCAGCCACAGGCTACCGAATACCGGGAACCCGGCCAGGTGCGCCAGCAGCACACTGATGCGGTCGCTTTCCGGCAGTTCGACATAACCGCCACGGGCCCACTGCCGCGGGAAAATCAGCTGGTTGAAGCGCAGTTCCCCCATCAACCGCTCGGCACCGCCCTCCTCGCTACAGACAAACTCGGCACTGGCACTTTGCGGCTTGCCTTTGGCATAGCCGGCAACACCCAGGCGGGCGGCATGTTCGCTGATTTCGGCGCACACCTCACCCTCGAAACCGGGCCGGCAATGCATGAACAGGGTATTCATCTCTCACTCCACTTCGGCTGGCGCGCCACAGGCGCCGGCAGGGCGGCGATGATAAAGGAAGATCGGAACCTGCGACACGCCCCGCCGGTCCAGAAAAGGGTCAGGTGGCGCAAAGCGGTCTAACCTGACCTTTCAGCCAGGTCCGTGCCGTGCGGATCGATACAGAGCGGTGCCACCGGCAGATCTTGCCAGGCACCGGCGCAGAAGGAGTTGGCAATGCCCTCGCTCGATAGCCTGAATACCCTCAAATCCCTACAGGTCGGCGACAAGACCTACCACTACTTCAGCCTCACCGAAGCCGCCCGCCAACTGGGCGACCTGCAGCGCCTGCCCATGTCGCTGAAGGTGCTGCTGGAAAACCTGCTGCGCTGGGAAGACGGCAAGACCGTCACCGGCGACGACCTGCGCGCCCTCGCCCAATGGCTGGGCGAGCGACGCTCCGACCGCGAGATCCAGTACCGCCCGGCGCGGGTGCTGATGCAGGACTTTACCGGTGTGCCGGCCGTGGTCGACCTGGCCGCCATGCGCGCAGCCATGGCCAAGGCCGGCGGCGACCCGCAGCGGATCAACCCGCTGTCACCCGTGGACCTGGTGATCGACCATTCGGTGATGGTCGACCGCTACGGCACGCCGCAGGCCTTCAGCGAGAACGTCGACATCGAAATGCAGCGCAACGGCGAGCGTTACGCCTTCCTGCGCTGGGGCCAGAGCGCCTTCGACAACTTCCGCGTGGTACCGCCGGGCACCGGCATCTGCCACCAGGTCAACCTCGAATACCTCGGCCGCACCGTCTGGACCCGTGAGGCCGATGGCCGCACCTACGCCTTCCCCGACACCCTGGTCGGTACCGATTCGCACACCACCATGATCAATGGCCTGGGCGTGCTCGGCTGGGGCGTGGGCGGCATCGAAGCGGAGGCAGCCATGCTCGGCCAGCCGGTGTCGATGCTGATCCCCGAAGTGATCGGCTTCAAGCTGACCGGCAAACTGCGCGAAGGCATCACCGCCACCGACCTGGTGCTGACTGTGACGCAGATGCTGCGCAAGAAGGGCGTGGTGGGCAAGTTCGTCGAGTTTTATGGTGATGGCCTGGCCGAGCTGCCCTTGGCCGACCGGGCGACCATCGCCAACATGGCCCCGGAATACGGCGCCACCTGCGGCTTCTTCCCGGTCGACCAGGTGACCCTGGACTATCTGCGCCTGTCCGGCCGCCCCGAAGCGACCGTGCAACTGGTCGAGCAATACTGCAAAGCCCAAGGCCTGTGGCGGCAGCCCGGCCAGGAGCCACTGTTCAGCGACAGCCTGGCGCTGGACATGCACGAGGTCGAGGCCAGCCTGGCAGGGCCCAAGCGGCCGCAGGACCGGGTAGCCCTGGGCCAGGTCAGCCAGGCCTTCGACCACTTCATCGAACTGCAACCCAAGCCGCTGGCCAAAGAGGTCAGCCGCCTGGAAAGCGAAGGTGGCGGCGGCGTGGCGGTAGGCAACGCCGACCAGGCGGGGGAGATCGACTACAGCCATCAAGGCCAGACGCACACACTGCGCGATGGCGCCGTGGTGATTGCCGCGATCACCTCGTGTACCAACACCTCCAACCCCAGCGTGATGATGGCCGCCGGGCTGGTGGCGAAAAAGGCCCTGGAAAAAGGCCTGCAACGCAAACCCTGGGTCAAGAGCTCGCTGGCGCCGGGTTCCAAGGTGGTCACCGACTACTTCAAGGCCGCCGGGCTCACCACCTATCTGGACCAATTGGGGTTCGACCTGGTCGGCTATGGCTGCACCACCTGCATCGGCAACTCCGGCCCGCTGGATGAAGCGATCGAAAAAGCCATCGGCAGCGCCGACCTCACGGTGGCTTCGGTGTTGTCGGGCAACCGCAACTTCGAAGGCCGCGTGCACCCGCTGGTCAAGACCAACTGGCTGGCCTCGCCGCCGCTGGTGGTGGCCTATGCCCTGGCCGGCAGCGTGCGCCTGGACCTGACCCGCGACCCGTTGGGCACCGGCAAGGATGGCCAGCCGGTGTACCTGCGCGATATCTGGCCCAGCCAACAGGAAATCGCCGCTGCCGTGGCCAAGGTCGACACGGCGATGTTCCACAAGGAATATGCCGAGGTGTTCGCCGGCGATGCACAGTGGCAGGCCATCGAGGTACCGCAGGCGGCCACCTACGTGTGGCAGGCCGACTCCACCTATATCCAGCACCCGCCGTTCTTCGACGACATCGGCGGACCACCCCCGCAGATCACCGACATCCAGGGTGCGCGAATTCTGGCGCTGCTGGGTGACTCGGTGACCACCGACCACATTTCCCCGGCCGGCAACATCAAGGCCGACAGCCCGGCCGGGCGCTACCTGCGTGAGCAGGGCGTGGAGCCCCGCGACTTCAACTCCTACGGCTCGCGGCGTGGCAACCATGAAGTGATGATGCGCGGCACCTTCGCCAACATCCGCATCCGCAACGAAATGCTGGCGGGCGAAGAAGGTGGCAACACCCTGCACGTGCCCAGTGGCGAGAAGCTGTCGATCTACGACGCGGCCATGCGCTACCAGCAGGAAGGCACTCCGCTGGTGGTGATCGCCGGCCAGGAATACGGCACCGGCTCGAGCCGCGACTGGGCGGCCAAGGGCACCAACCTGCTGGGGGTCAAGGCGGTACTGGCGGAAAGCTTCGAGCGCATTCACCGCTCCAACCTGGTAGGCATGGGCGTACTGCCTCTGCAATTCAAGGCCGGGCACAACCGCAAGCAACTGGGGCTGACCGGCAAGGAGAAGATCGATGTGCTTGGCTTGAACGGCGCACAGATCCGCCCGGGCATGAGCCTGCCCTTGCGCATCACCCGCGAGGACGGGCAGCAGGAGCAGATCGAGGTGCTGTGCCGGATCGATACCGTGAATGAGGTGGAGTACTTCAAGGCGGGGGGGATATTACATTATGTGTTGCGCCAGCTGATTGCGGGCTGAGGCGGGTATGCTTGGGGCTGCTGTGCAGCCCATCGCCGGCAAGCCAGCTCCCACAGGTAAGTACAGCCCTCAGCCTTGATGCTATCCCTGTGGGAGCTGGCTTGCCGGCGATGGGCCGCGCAGCGGCCCCAATATTGTTCAACGAGAAGGACCACTCGTGCCTCGCTTCCACCTGATCGCACTTTTACTCCTGGCACTCGGCTACACCCTCGCCCTGAGCCAGGGCAACCTCGGCATCACCACCCTGCCCACCTTTCTCGCCCTGCTTGCCAGCGCCTTGCTCGCTCGCCGCCCCCAGCGCTGGCAACAAGCCCTCGGCCACACGTTGTTCATCCTCCTGGCCATCGCCCTGGCATTGCACTGGCTGCCCGGCTTCAACGCAGCCAAGGTGATCGACGGCGTCATCCTCAGCCCCGGCGCCCTGCCCTTCACGATGTACCTGAACCTGGACAAACCGCTGATCGGCGCCTGGCTGCTGCTGGCCTGCCCTTGGCTGTTCCTGTGGCGCAGCCAGGGCCTGGCGACCAGCCTGCTGTACGCCCTGCCCCTCACCCTGCTCGCCTGCCTGGGCGGCGCCTGGGCACTGGGCATGCTGGCCTGGGCCCCGAAATGGCCCGACCAGGCCTGGCTGTGGCTGCTGAACAACCTGCTGCTGGTAAGCCTGACCGAAGAACTGTTGTTCCGCGGTTACATCCAGGCCGGCCTGCAACGGCTGCTGCGCCACCAAGGGTTGGCATTGTTCGCCGCCGCCTTGCTGTTCGGCCTGGCCCACCTGGGGGCCGGCTGGCAATGGGTGTACCTGGCCACCCTTGCCGGTGTCGGCTACGGCCTGGCGTACCGCTGGGGCGGCGTGGCGGCGGCGGTGCTCTGCCATTTCGGCCTGAACCTGGTGCACTTCACTCTGTTCAGCTATCCGATGCTGGCTCTTGGCTAGCTAATCGGTCATCATTCGACTTATACGTCATGAAACAGCAGTAAAAACGCAATAATGGCGCCAACTTGCTTGAACGTGCTCGCTGGCTAACCCAGTTCAGCTGATGGCTTATTGCCACAGATCAAGCACATTAATTATTCATTCAATAAAACCAGCGGCTTGCCGATACCTGTCGAAAGCCCTGCGGACTATCAACCCATGCGTAACAACCAGCCGATTACCCAGAGAGAACGGACTTTCCCTGCCCAGCAGCGGTTGATCTCCACCACCAATGCCAAAGGGGTGATCACTTACTGCAACGATGCCTTCATCGAGATCAGTGGTTTCACCCGCGAAGAGCTGACCGGTGCGCCGCACAACCTGGTGCGCCACCCCGACGTGCCGCCAGCGGTGTTTGCCCACATGTGGCAAACCCTCAAGCAGGGCCAGCCGTGGATGGGTATCGTCAAGAACCGCTGCAAGTCCGGCGACCACTACTGGGTCAACGCCTATGTCACGCCGATCTTCGACAACAACCAGGTGGTCGGCTTCGAGTCGGTACGGGTCAAGCCTACCGCCGAGCAGGTCCGCCGCGCCGAGGCGCTGTACCAGCGCATCAACCAGGGCAAGCCGCCGGTACCACGCCGGGACAAGTGGCTGCCGGTGCTGCAGGACTGGTTGCCGTTCATCCTGATCAGCCAGGTGGGCTTCCTGATCGGCAACTGGCTGGGCCATTCCTGGGGCTTCGCCCTGGCTGCCGGGCTTTCCGTACCGCTGGGCCTGCTGGGCCTGAGCTGGCAGCAGCGCGGCCTCAAGCGCCTGCTGCGCCTGGCCGAACAGACCACTTCCGACCCGCTGATCGCGCAGATGTACACCGACAGCCGTGGCGTGCAGGCGCGCCTGGAAATGGCCATGCTCAGCCAGGACGCGCGCATGAAAACCTGCCTGACCCGCCTGCAGGACAGCGCCGAACACCTCAGCGAACAGGCGCGCCAGTCCGACGAGCTGGCGCACAAGAGTTCTTCGGGCCTGGAGCGCCAGCGGGTGGAGACCGAGCAGGTTGCCGCTGCGGTCAACCAGATGGCCGCCACCACCCAGGAAGTGGCCAACCACGTGCAGCGCACCGCCGATGCCACCCAGGAAGCCAACCGCCTGACCAGCCAGGGCCGGCAGATTGCCGGTGAAACCCGCGAGGCCATCGAGCGCCTGTCGGCGGCGGTGGGCGAGACCGGCCAGACGGTGACGCAACTGGCCAAGGACAGCGACGAGATTGGTGGCGTGGTCGATGTGATCAAGGGCATCGCCGACCAGACCAACCTGCTGGCGCTGAACGCGGCCATTGAAGCGGCACGTGCCGGTGAAATGGGCCGAGGCTTTGCCGTGGTGGCCGACGAAGTACGCCAGCTGGCCCAGCGCACCGCCGAATCCACCGGGCAGATCCACGGCCTGATCGCCAAGCTGCAGCAAACCGCCAGCAATGCCGTGCTGACCATGGAAACCGGCCATCGCCAGGCGCAGGAAGGCGTCGACCGTGTGATGCAGGCCGACGAGGCGCTGGTGGGCATCAGTGAAGCGGTGGCCAACATTACCGACATGGCCACCCAGATAGCTGCGGCGACCGAGGAGCAGACTGCCGTGGCTGACGAGATCAGCCGCAACATCAGCACCATCGCCGACCTGGCCGACCAGACTGCCGAACAGGCCCAGCACTCGGCGCTGCTCAGCGAAGAGCTGACCAGCACGGCGGGTACCCAGTACTCGCTGGTGGAGCGGTTCAACCGCTAGGGCCCTGTAGGAGCGGCCTTGTGTCGCGATGGGCCGCGAAGCGGCCCCAGGAGTTCAGCGGTGATGCAAAGAATGCCGGGGCCGCTTCGCGGCCCATCGCGACACAAGGCCGCTCCTACAACGACCCCGTCCAGACTACCAATCCAGCTGCAAGCAGCTCTCGAAGTAGCGCTCTTCCCCGCTCAGCGGGTCTGCAAAGCGCAGGCTCTGCGCCAGCAACTTCAGCGGCCGCTGGTAGTCATCCTCTTCGTTGACCAACTGCGGATAGAACGGGTCATTGCAGATCCCTGCCCCCAATGCCGCCATGTGCACACGCAACTGATGGGTCTTGCCAGTCACCGGCGACAGCCCGTAACGCCACAGCTCGCCATTCTTCTCCAGCACTTCGGCCAGGGTTTCGCTGTTGGCCTCCCCCGCTACCTCATGCATGCGGAAAAACGGCTCGCCATGAACCAGGCGGCTTTTGTGCACCAGCGGAAAGTCGTGCTGCGGCATGGCCGCGGCAATGGCCTGGTAGCGCTTGTCGATACGTCGTTCGGGGAACAGCCGTTGGTAGGCACTGCGGCTCTGCGGGTTGGCGGAAAACAGCACAAGCCCGGCGGTATGCCGGTCGATACGGTGCAACGGCACCAGGTGCGGGTTGCCCAGGCGGCGGATCAGGCGGCGCAGCAAGGTCTGTTCGACGTATTCGCCAGTCGGCGTCACTGGCAGGAAATGCGGCTTGTCGGCTACCACCAAGTGCTCATCCACATGCAGTACAGTCTCCTGCACCGGGATCGGGCGCTCGTTCGGCACCTCACGGAAGTAGTGCAAACGCATACCGCGCTTGTAAGGCAGTTCGGCAGAAACCGCCCGCCCCTCGGCATCCAGCACCCGGCCACGGGCAAAGCGGTCGAGCCACTGGGCGCGGTCGATGGCCTTGAAATGGTCACACAGGCAGTCGAGCACCGTCGCCCAGTTACCGGGGGGCAGGCACACCGTGCTGGCTTGCTGGCGGGCGGGGTCGAAAGGCGTGGTCATGGCAGGGCTCGAAACGTTCACGGCCGCGCATTATCCCCCAAGCCCGCGCCCTCAACCAGCCTGGGCAATGGCCTCGCAGCGCTCCTTCAGCCAGCGCAACACCTGCACCGGCTCCCAGCGCCCAGGGTCGTAGAGGGCATACAGCAACCCCTGGTACCCAACCACGTCCAGCCCACGGTGGTAGCCGGCACGCTGGAACAGGGCCTCGATCTCGGCGAAGCAGGTATTGAAGTGGACCTTGCCGAACGGCGTACGGTCGTCGGTCACCAGGCCTTCGAGGCGCAGTTCCAGAACAGCGTCGGCCACCCGCTCGACGGGCATGCGGTTGACGCTGTACTTGAGTTGCTCGACATTGAGCATGGCTTCACCTCGATACTGTATTTATATACAGCATACGAATATCCCCTTGGCGCCGTCAATGCGCTTCATTGCAGCCCCGGCAGATAGCCGGTGCCTTTGCGGATGGTCAGCACCTGGCGCCGGGGGGCGCTACGCGACACGGCCAGGTGCACCCAGTCATCGAATTCGAGGATCAACTGGTCAAAGGGGATGGCGCTTTCGCTGATCCGGCGCACCACCTCGCGCGGGCTCACTTCAATCACCGTGAAGTCAGCTGCCAGCCCCTGCAGATGCTTGCTCGTCAGCGCCCCGCCAATGCGCTGGTTGACTGCGGGGCTGCGATAGCCGCTGCTGACGATGACTGGTGCACCGAACAGCGCGCGCACCTGCTCCAGTGCATTGCACAGCAACTGCAGGTTGGCACGCGCTTCGGCTGGAGGATTGTTGTCGAGCCCTTCCCTGGCGGCGAGCTGCGAAATGGTCATTTCATCGAGGGTGAAATGGGGGGAAATACGCATGGCTGGGTTCCTGATGACCGGTGAAGGATGCCGGCCTCAACGTGCCGGCAGCGGATCATCACAACGCACCACACCGCATGGAGCAGGGATAGACCTCCCCTGGCGCGATTACTGCGCGAGAAACGCCACCACCTGTTCGGCATCGAACGGCCAGTGCAGCTCGGCGCCATTGTCACAGCGGCGCAGCACCGGAATGATCAGGCCATAGCGTTCGAACAGGGCTTCGTTCTCAGCAATGTCGACCAGCTCCACCAGTAGGCCATGGTCGACGAAGGGCATCAGCACGGCCTCGGCCACTTCACACAGGTGGCAGCCGAGGGTGCCGAACAGTTGGCATTCAGGCAGCATGGGGGCAAGTCCGGTTTGGCAGGGAGAAACCTATTCTAGGTCCGTCCTGCCGTCCGTGCACCTGACCTGGCTCAATCCTGGCTGGTGGCGCCGATACGGTGCAGCGACAGGTCCGCGCCCTGGAACTCCTGCTCATGGCTCAAGCGCAGCCCGTGCAGCGCGCGGATTGCGCCGTACACGGCAAAACCGCCGGCCAATGCCACCACCACGCCCATCAGGCTGCCCAGCAACTGGCTGACCAGGCTGACACCGCCCATGCCACCCAGCACCTCCTGGCCGAAGATGCCGCAGGCCATGCCACCCCAGACACCGCACAGGCCATGCAATGGCCACACACCCAGCACATCGTCGATCTTCCAGCGGTTCTGCGCCGCGGTGAAGGTCCAGACGAACAGCGCGCCCGCCACCAGGCCGGTGGCCAGCGCACCAATCGGGTGCATCAGGTCGGAACCGGCACAAACCGCTACCAGCCCGGCCAGCGGCCCGTTATGCAGGAAGCCCGGGTCGTTACGCCCGGCCAGCAAGGCCGACAGGGTGCCACCGACCATGGCCATCAGCGAGTTGATCGCCACCAGGCCGCTGACACCCTGCAAGGTCTGGGCACTCATGACGTTGAAGCCGAACCAGCCGATGATCAGGATCCACGACCCCAATGCCAGGAAAGGAATGCTCGACGGCGCAAACGCCACCAGCCGGCCATCGCGGTAGCGCCCGCGGCGCGCGCCCAGCAGCAGCACCGCCGCCAGCGCCAGCCAACCACCCATGGCATGCACCACCACCGAGCCGGCAAAGTCATGGAACGGCGCGCCGAAGCGTGCCTGCAACCAGGCCTGAACGCCCAGGTTGCCGTTCCACACCACACCCTCGAAGAACGGGTAGATGAACGCCACGATCAACGCCGTGGCACACAGTTGCGGCACGAAGCGCGCCCGCTCGGCGATGCCCCCGGAGATGATCGCAGGGATCGCCGCGGCAAAGGTCAGCAGGAAGAAGCACTTGACCAGCGCATAGCCATGGTCGGCCGCCAGCGCCGCCGCTGGCTGGAAGAAGTTGACGCCGTAGGCGATCCAGTAGCCGATGAAGAAGTACACCAATGCCGAGATAGCGAAGTCGCTGAGAATTTTCGACAAGGCGTTGACCTGGTTCTTGTGGCGCACCGTGCCCACTTCGAGAAACGCGAAGCCGGCGTGCATGGCCAGCACCAGAATGGCGCCCATGAGAATGAACAGGGTGTTGGAACCATGGACCAGGGAGTCCATCGCGCTGTGCATGTTTTCCATGAAATAGGCAGACCTGCTGAAAAAGGCACCAGGACAGTTCAAGAACCTGCATCCCTGCACCGAATCGGTGCCAGCCCCCTGCCCTGTTTCGGTGATACGGGCGGAGCCTGCGTGGTTTTTTCTTGGGTTTGTCGTGGATTGGGTTAAGGTTTATCGGTATCCGCTGCGCTGGCGCCCCTAATCGGCGCAATATCTGCCTGGAGCGCCCCGCAACGTGGCAAAGCCTTAGCAAGGCCCATACCAGCGCCGGCACTTGAACCTTCCGCGCGTGCTATCACTCGAACTACCAACATTCATCGACAGGGAGACACCCATGGCCAGCAAATCGGCAAAGACTGCACAAGAGATATTGATGGCTGACTTCCAGGCACTGGTCCGCGACACCGAGAAGCTGCTGGCCGACACCGCCAACCTGGCCGGCGACCAGGCTGACGAATTGCGTGAACAGATCCACGAACGCCTGGCCCAGGCCCGCGAAAGCCTGCAGCTGACCCAGGACTCGGTGCGCGAGCGCGGCCAGGCAGCACTGGGCAGTGCCGAACAGTACGTGCAGGAAAAACCATGGCAGGCGATCGGCATTGCCGCTGGCGTCGGCCTGTTGATCGGCCTGCTGGCCAACCGGCGCTAAGGGGTTCCCATGGAGAACGACGCCAACGGCGCCAGCGCCTCGGGCAGGCGCCTGGGCGCTGCTGCCCTGGGGCTGCTGCACAGCCATATCGAACTGTTTGGCATCGAGTTGCAGGAGCAGAAGGGCCGCACCTTGAGCCTGCTGCTGTTCGCCGGCCTGGCCCTGGTATTCGCCCTGCTGCTGCTGACGGCGCTGTCCGGGCTGTTGCTGGTGTTGCTGTGGGACAGCTATCGCCTGGCCGGCATCATCGGTCTGTGCGTGTTCTACGGCATCGCCGCGCTGTATTGCGGCCTGCGCCTGAAGGCAGCGGTGTTCGACCAGTCGTCGCCCTTCGGCGCCACCCTCGAGGAACTTGCCAAGGACCGGGAGCGCCTGTTGCCATGAGCCTGCCAGAACTGCCAAACACCCGAAACCCGCGCGAACTGCGCAAGGCGCTGCTGCGCCTGCGCATGGAAATGCACCGCCAGGAAATCCGCCACGAGTCCGCGCAGTTGCTTGAGCCACTGCGCCGTGTGCGCGGCATGGGCAGCTCGCTGCACGACGGGCTGGGCATCAAGCATGCGCCGCTGTGGGGGATTGGCGCCGTGGTGGCGCTGGGTTTCCTCACCGGCAAGGGCGTGCGCAGCGGCAACCTGGCGCGGCTGTTGCGCCTGGGCACCAGCCTGCTGCCGCTGCTGCGCCTGTACCTGCAAGGCAGCCGCCGCCCCTGAGCGTTTTCCGTCGACTGCACCGGCCCTATCGCCGGCAAGCCGGCTCCCACCTCGACCGCATCGGCCTCAAGCCATGTGCAATCCCTGTGGGAGCCGGCTTGCCGGCGATAAGGCATTACAGGCTTACCCCTTGCGCTGCCCTTCCGGACACCGGAAGCTATACCCCTCGATCCACAGGAGACCGCGCCTTGGACTGGCACACCCTGCTCACCCGCGAACGCCTGGGCAAAGCCCTGTACAGCGCCGATGAACTCGGGCGCAGCCCCTTCCACAAGGACCACGACCGCATCATCTTCTCCGGTGCCTTCCGCCGCCTCGGGCGCAAGACCCAGGTGCACCCGGTTTCCAGCAACGACCATATCCACACACGCTTGACCCACTCGCTGGAAGTCAGCTGCGTCGGCCGCTCGCTGGGCATGCGCGTCGGCGAAACCCTGCGCGACAGCCTGCCGGACTGGTGCGCCCCCAGCGACCTGGGGATGATCGTGCAGTCGGCCTGCCTGGCCCATGACATCGGCAACCCACCGTTCGGCCACTCCGGCGAAGACGCCATCCGCCACTGGTTCCAGCAGGCCGCGGGGCGTGGCTGGCTGGACGACATGAGCGACGACGAGCGCGCCGACTTCCTCAACTTCGAAGGCAACGCCCAAGGCTTTCGCGTACTCACCCAGCTGGAGTACCACCAGTTCGACGGCGGTACCCGGCTGACCTATGCCACCCTCGGCACTTACCTGAAGTACCCGTGGAGCGCACGCCACGCCGACGCCCTGGGCTACAAGAAGCACAAGTTCGGCAGTTACCAGAGCGAACTGCCGCTGCTCGAACAGATCGCCCGCAAGCTCGGCCTGCCGCAACTGGAACACCAGCGCTGGGCGCGCCACCCGCTGGTATACCTGATGGAGGCTGCGGATGACATCTGCTACGCGCTGATCGACCTGGAAGACGGCCTGGAAATGGAGTTGCTGCAGTACGCCGAAGTCGAAGCGCTGCTGCTCGACCTGGTCGGCGATGACCTGCCGGAAACCTACCGCCAGCTCGGCCCAGGCGACTCCCGGCGGCGCAAGCTGGCGATCCTGCGTGGCAAGGCCATCGAGCACCTGACCAACGCTGCCGCCCGCGCCTTCGTCGAACAGCAGCAAGCCTTGCTGGCCGGCCAGCTGGCGGGCGACCTGGTCGAACACATGCACGGCCCGGCCAAGCGCTGCGTGCTGCAGGCCAAGGACATGGCACGCAACAAGATCTTCCAGGACAAGCGCAAGACCCTGCATGAGATCGGCGCCTACACCACGCTGGAGATTCTGCTGAACACCTTCTGCGGCGCCGCCCTCGAACAGCACGGCGGACGTACGCCGTCGTTCAAGAGCCGCCGGGTACTGGACCTTATCGGCAACAATGCCCCCGACCCACACGGCTCGCTGCACAGCGCCTTCCTGCGCATGATCGACTTCATCGCCGGGATGACCGACAGCTATGCCAGCGAAATGGCCCGGGAAATGACCGGGCGCTCCAGCCCGACCTGAGCCCTGCCGGTGCAGCCCGGGCATTGCCCGAAGCTGCACCGTGTATTGTGGGAAACTTCCTACATATACTGGCGACAAGTTAAACAGCACGAATAAAAATAAATGAAAAGTTACCAATCACGCTTTGACATCGAGTTAAACGCGCCTGTCTCGTAGCCCGTTTTGTTTTATCTTGTAAGCCATTTCCCATATAGGGCTAATAGCCCTTCCTCGCATGCCTGACGACTTCCAACTGCGATAAGGTGCCGCCTGTCACCCTCAATAGCCCGCTGGGAAGTTGAACATGCATTCCATATTTATCGTCGACGACCATCCCGTCATCCGCCTGGCCGTTCGTATGTTGCTGGAAAACCAGAATTACAAGGTTGTCGGCGAGTCGGACAACGGCGTTGACGCCATGCAGATGATTCGCGAAACCGCGCCCGACCTGGTCATCCTCGACATCAGCATCCCCAAGCTGGATGGGCTGGAGGTGCTTGCCCGGTTCCAGGCCATGGCCCTGCCCATGAAGGTGCTGGTACTGACCGCGCAGTCTCCCGCATTGTTTGCCGTACGCTGCATGCACTCGGGTGCTGCAGGCTACGTGTGCAAGCAGGAAGACCTGAGCGAACTGCTCAGTGCAATCAAGGCCGTGCTGGCCGGTTACAACTACTTCCCCAGCCAGGCAATCAAGCATAACCAGGCGACAGATGCCGACTTGCAACTTTTCCGCCAGGTAAATGACCGCGAACTGATGGTACTGCAACTATTCGCCCAAGGCCGCAGCAACAAGGAAATTGCCAAGGGCATGTTCCTCAGCAGCAAGACCGTCAGTACCTACAAGAAGCGCCTCATGCACAAACTTCAGGTCAATACGCTGGTCGACCTGATTGAAATGGCCAAACGCAACGCGCTGGTCTGAGGGTAGTCATGGCGCACCTTATCGTTCGCCTGCTGCTCACCCTGCTCCTGTTCAGCGGCGCGGCACAGGCTACCCATCACGAAGCTTCGTCCTATACCTTGCTGGCACGCTCATCGGCCAGGCCGGCACTGCCTGCCCTCACCAGCGAACAACGGCAATGGCTCGAAGGCCGTCAGGAACTGGTGCTGGGTACCTCGGCACCAGACTACCCGCCGTTCGACATCACCAGTGGGGGCCGCGACTACCAGGGCCTTACCGCCGAGTACGCGAGCCTGATCGGCAAGGCCCTGCAGTTGCCCGTGCGAGTGCTGCGCTTTACCAGCCGGCAAGCGGCGGTGGAGGCGCTCCGGCAGGGCGACATCGACCTGCTTGGCAGCTCCAATGGCTACGAAGCGGCCAGCGATGGCCTGGCCCTGTCGCACCCCTATGCCATCGACCAACCGGTGCTGGTAACGCGCGAGGACGAAAGCCGGGCGCTGGACATGGGCCTGGCCGGCATGCGCCTGGGCATGCTCTACCACTACCTGCCCCGGCAGGAGGTGAAAAGCGCCTACCCCAAGGCCGAGCTGCTGGCCTTCGGCTCGTCCAGCCAGGCCCTGAGTGCCGTGGCGTTCGGCCAGGCCGACGTGTTCATCGGCGATACCATTTCCACCCACTACCAGCTCAATCGCGGCCACCTGCCGCGCCTGCGCATGGCCAGTTTCGGCAAGCACGAAGCCATCGGCTTCGGTTTTGCCCTGCGCCACGAGGACAGGGTGCTGATGGAGATGGTGAACGCCACCCTGGACAGACAGACCTCGGCCATACGCGCCAGTATCTTCAAGCGCTGGAGCGCCGGTAGCGACCTGCTGCTGACCGACCGCAAGCTGCAACTGACCGACACCGAAGAACAATGGCTGAAGGACCACCCGGTGATGCGCGTGGCAATCGATGACACCGCTGCACCGGTCTCCTACTTCGATGGTTCGGGGCATTTTCGCGGCATCACCGCCGACCTGCTCGAGCTCCTTCGCCTGCGCACCGGTTTGCGTTTCGAAGTGCAGCGCGCCAGCGGCCTTGCCGACATGATTGCCCGCCTCAAGGATGGCCGCGCCGATGTCATCGCCGCACTGGCCACCGGCGGGGTGAACGAAGACGACCTGCAAATCAGCCAGCCCTACCTGGAAAGCGCCTATGTGCTGGTCAGCCGCAAGGACAAGCAACCCTTCACCTCGCTGGAACAGCTGCAGGGTCATCGCATCGCCATTACCCGCTACAGTGCCATGGACGCCATGCTGTCGCGGCACTATCCGCAAATCGGCTGGGTCGAGACCGAAAGTTCGTTCTATTCCATGGCGTTGCTCAACAGCGGTGCCGTCGATGCGGTGATCACCACCCTGATCGACGCCAACCACGCGCTGGCCGGCAACCCCGAACTGGTCATCAGGGCCACCGTCGGCAGCGAACCCGCCAACTTCGCCATGGCCACCAGTGCCCCGTCACAGGCGCTGGTGTCGATCCTCGACAAGGCGCTGCTGAGCATCTCGCCGGAAGAACTGGGGGTCATCAACAACCGCTGGCGCGGCTTCAGCCTGCACGAGGATGGCAACGACCAGGGCTACCGCCGGCTGGCGATACAGGTGGTACTGGGTACCGCCGTGCTGTTGCTGCTGGCCTTGCTATGGAACGCCCGCCTACGCCTGCAGATTCGCCAGCGGCAACGCGCCGAACGGGCGCTGAACGACCAGTTGGCGTTCATGCGCGCCCTGCTCAACGGCACGCCCCACCCCATGTACGTGCGTGACCGCGAGGGCCGCCTGCAAAGCTGCAACTACAGCTATCTGGAAGCCGTGCAAGCCCGCTCCGAAGAGGTCATCGGCAAGAACCTGGAGGGGAGCCTGTTCGCCGATTTCGAGCAGACCCGGCAGATCCATGCCGACTACCTGAAGGTGATGGCCGAAGGCTCGCCACTGATCATGGACCGGCCACTACGGATCCAGGGCCGGGAGATGACCATCTACCACTGGATCCTGCCGTACCGCGACTCACTGGGTGAGGTGCAAGGCATCATCGGTGGCTGGATCGACATCAGCGAGCGCCGCCATCTGGTCATGGAGCTGCGCCAGGCCAAGCAGCAGGCCGACGATGCGAACCGCGCCAAAAGCACGTTCCTGGCCACCATCAGCCACGAAATCCGCACCCCGATGAATGCGGTCATCGGCATGCTCGAACTGGCAGTCAAGCGTGCCGACCAAGGCCGGGTAGACCGTTGCGCGCTGGAGCTGGCCCACCACTCGGCCAAGGACCTGCTGGGCCTGATCGGCGATATCCTCGACATCGTGCGCATCGAGTCGGGGCACTTGTCCCTCGCCCCGGAGGCCGTCGACCTGGCGGCCCTGGTCGAATCGGTGGGGCGCATTTTCGAAGGCCAGGCGCGGCAGAAAGGCCTGGCCCTGGAGGTGATGATCGCACCGGCCGCACGCTGCCATGCCCTGCTCGACCCCCTGCGTTTCAAGCAGGTCCTGTCCAACCTGGTGAGCAACGCCATCAAGTTCACCGAGCATGGCCAGGTGCGCATCTGCGTCGGCCTGGTGGACGACGGCAGCACTACCCCCGCCGTGCTGGAGCTGGAAGTGCGCGACAGTGGCATCGGTATCCATGCCGACGACCTGCAACGCCTGTTCAACCCGTTCATCCAGGCCAACCCGCATAGCCAGAGCGCCCGCGCGGGTACCGGGCTGGGCCTGGCCATCTGTCGCAACCTGTGCGAAATGATGGGCGGCAGCCTGACCATCAAGAGCCTGGAGGATGTCGGCACCCAGGTGCGCCTGAAAATGCCGCTGCAGCGGGTTGACGCTGCGGCGCAGCCGGCCCCGCTGATAGAGAACCTAGACGTGCCCGACCCACGGCTGAACGTGCTGGTGATCGACGACCACCCGGCCAACCTGCAACTGATGGCACAGCAGCTTGGCTACCTGGGGCTGGAGCACACCAGCGCCCACGACGGTCGCGAAGGCCTGGCCACCTGGCGGGCGGGCGACTTCGATGTGCTGGTACTCGACTGCAACATGCCGCACATGAACGGCTACCAGCTGGCCACCGCCGTGCGTACCGAGGAACGCCATGGCAAGCGGCCGCGCTGCACCATTCTCGGCTACACCGCCAACGCACAGCCGGAGGTACGCCGAAAGTGCCTGAGCGCCGGCATGGACGACTGCCTGCTCAAGCCCATCAGCCTGGGCACGCTCAGCCAGCGCCTGGCCGGCATCCGCCCACGCCGCCAGCACAAACCGCGGCGCAAGCTGTACCACCTGGACGGCCTGGCCACAGTGGTCGGGCATGACCCGAACGACCGCCAGCGCTTCCTGCAGGCGTTGCAGCAGAGCCTGCAGGCCGACCTCGCCACCTTGATGGCATTGCATCCGCAGCACGACAGCGATGCCATTGCCGAACAGGCGCACAAGGTACTCAGCGCCGCGCGGATGCTGGAAGCCCCCGCGCTGATGAAGGCCTGCGAAGCCCTGGAGGCAAGCGGCTTGCCTCCCGACCAGTTACGCCTGCGGCGCCAGGCACTGGCGCGGCATATGTGCCGGGTAGAACGTGCCCTGGCCAAGGAACTGGCCACAGGCACCTGCACACAGGCAGGCAGCCAGGCGTGTTAACTGGTAGACTGCGCGGCGTTATTACCTAAGAGGATTGTTTCATGGCCACAAACCGCTCCCGTCGTCTGCGCAAGAAGCTGTGTGTCGACGAGTTTCAGGAATTGGGCTTCGAGCTGAACCTGGAATTCAAGGAAGATCTGGATGACCAGGCAATCGATGCTTTCCTCGACGCGTTCCTGGCAGAAGCCATGGACGCCAACGGCCTGGACTATGTAGGCGGTGACGATTTCGGCCTGGTGTGCTCGGTCAAACGTGGCTCGGTCAGCGAAGAACAGCGTGCAGCCGTTGAAGCCTGGCTCAAAGGCCGTAGCGAACTGACCAAGATCGAAGTCAGCCCGCTGCTGGACGCCTGGTACCCGGAAAAGCCGATCAACAAGGCCGAGTAATACCGGCCCGGCTCGATCGCTGAAAAGGCCACCCCAAGGGTAATGCCTGTCAGATAGCGTTAATGGGGCTGCTACGCAGCCCATCGCCGGCAAGCCAGCTCCCACAGGTATGCGCAGAACTCAGGAATTGCGCAATCCCTGTGGGAGCTGGCTTGCCGGCGATGGGCCGCAAAGCGGCCCCAATTACTAAACTGACAGGCATTACCCTCAGGGGTGGCCTTTTTTATTGGGGGTGCTTTTCCGTCGAACGTGGCGCATCGTCGCTGCGCTTGGGGCATAATGCGTATTCTTTCACCCTGGGGCCATCATCCCTTACAGCCCCAATGCCCTTTTCCCTCGCCGTAGGGTATTTATCGATCATGATCAAAACGCTTCGTCCCCTCGTTCTTGCCGGCCTGCTGTTGCCACTCGCCCTGCCCAGCCAGGCCGCCGCCGTCAACACCACGCTGCCTGCCAAGGTGCAGCAGGCCCTCAAGGCCAACAAGCTGCAGGATTCTGCCCTGTCGCTGGTGATGCTGCCGCTGGACGGCCCCGGCACACCGACCGTGTTCAATGCCGATGTCTCGGTCAACCCGGCCTCGACCATGAAACTGGTCACCACCTACGCCGCCCTCGAACTGCTCGGCCCGACCTTCCAGTGGAAAACCGAGTTCTACACCGATGGCACCCTGAGCAACGGTGTACTCAACGGCAACCTGTACCTCAAAGGTGGCGGCGACCCGAAACTGAACATGGAGAAGCTGTGGCTGCTGATGCGTGACCTGCGCGCCAATGGCGTGCGCACCATCACCGGCGACCTGGTGCTGGACCGCAGCCACTTCGTGCAGCCCAACCTGCCGCAGTTCAACGACGACGGCGGTGATGAGAACAAGCCGTTCCTGGTCAAGCCCGACTCGCTGCTGGTCAACCTCAAGGCCCTGCGCTTCGTGGCCCGCAACGATGGCGGCAAGGTCACCATCGCGGTCGAACCGCCGATTGCCAGTATCCGCATCGACAACCAGGTCAAGGCGGTTGCCTCCAAACAGTGCTCGGGTGATGTGCGCTACAACCCGGTGCAGCAGGCCGATGGCATCAGCGTAACGGTCAGCGGCCAGCTGGGTGACGGCTGCAACTCGCAGACCTACCTGTCGCTGCTCGACCACCAAACCTACGCCGCCGGTGCCGTGCGCGCGATCTGGAACGAGCTGGGTGGCAGCATCCAGGGTGGCGACCGCTTCGAGAACGTGCCCAAGGGCGCTCGCCTGCTGGCCCGCGCCTTCTCACCAGACCTGGTGGAAGTGATCCGCGACATCAACAAGTACAGCAACAACACCATGGCCCAGCAGCTGTTCCTGAGCCTTGGCGCGCAGTTCCGCACCGATGCCGACGGTGACGACGCCCGCGCCGCCCAGCGCGTGGTGCGCCAGTGGCTGGCGAAGAAGGGCATTACCGCGCCGCACCTGGTGATGGAAAACGGATCCGGCCTGTCGCGTGCCGAACGGGTCAGCACCCGGGAGATGGCCGCGATGCTGCAGGCCGCCTGGAAGAGCCCCTATGCCGCCGAGTTCATGAGCTCGATGCCGCTGGTGGGTATGGACGGCACCATGCGCAAGCGCCTGAAGCGTACCGCCATGACCGGCGAAGGGCACATCAAGACCGGCACGCTGAACACCGTGCGGGCAATTGCCGGCTTCAGCCGCGACAGCAACGGCCATACCTGGGCGGTGGCGGCGATCCTCAACGACCCGAAACCGTGGGGCGCCTCGCAGGTGCTCGACCAGGTGCTGCTGGACCTTTACCGTCAGCCGAAACTGGCCGGCAGCACAGCGGCCAACTGATAGGTATAGGTTGCCAGTACCGGCCTCTTCGCGGGCTTGCCCGCTCCCACAGGTATTGCACCAAGTTCAATAACGGTGCAGTACCTGTGGGAGCGGGCAAGCCCGCGAAGGGCCGGTACCGACAACCAAAAACGATCAGGCCAACTCCCCCTCCACCCGGTCCCGCCCGGCCTGCTTGGCCGCATACACGCCTGCATCAGCCCGCAACAGCAAGGCATCGGCCCCTTCCCCCGGTCGCCAGCCCGCCACACCAAAACTCGCGGTCACCCTGCCCACGCCTTCCACCGGCACATTGCGCACTCCTTGCCACAGCTCCAGCGCCAGCAGCCGCGCCTGCTCGGCATCGCTGCCCGGGCACAGCACCATGAATTCCTCGCCGCCCAGCCGGCAGAACACATCGGTACGCCGCAAACGCTGGCCGATACGCAGGCACAGGCTGCGCAGCACGCGGTCGCCGACGGCATGGCCGAAATGGTCGTTGATGCGCTTGAAGTGATCAATATCGAGCATGATCACCGCCAGTGCCTGGCCATCGCGCTGGGCCCGTTCCAGTTCGAGCTTGAGCCGCTCCTGGAAGTAACGGCGGTTATGGATGCCGGTCAGCGAATCGGTCACCGACAGCGCACGCAACTCTTCCTCCACGCCCTTGAGGTCGGAGATGTCGGTCAGGTAGCCATGCCACAAGGTGCAGCCCTGCTCGCCCACCTCCGGTGTCGCCTCGCCACGCACCCAGCGCAGCCCGGCACGCGGCAGGCAGACCCGGTATTCCTCGCGCCAGGGCGACAGGTGTTCGGCCGAGTAACGCACCGAGCGGCGCACGCGCTCCAGGTCATCCGGGTGGATGCGCTCGAACACCGCCGTTGCATCCTCGCGCAACTGCTGCAGGTCGACTTCGTAGATGTCGTACAGGCCCATGCTGGCGTACGGAAAACAGGAATGGCCGTTGCCATCCAGGCGGTACTGGTAGATGCCGCCCGGTACCTCGGCACTGAGCTTTTCCAGAAGGCGGTCACGCGCCGCCAGCGCCTCATGCACCCGACGCCGTTCAGTGACATCGATGCAGATCGCCAGGTAACCGATCCACAACCCCTGTTCATCGAGCATGGCGGTGACCAGCATGTTGGCCACCAGTTGGCTGCCATCGGCGCGCAGCAAGGTCCATTCCCCCGGCTCGGCGCCATGCTCCTGCACCGTTTCGGCGAACATGGCCTGGCCACCTTCAATCGGCCGGCCGTAACGCAGGCTCAAGGCATGGGCACGCAGGCTCAACTCCTCGGGCAGCACCAGGTCCTCCAGGCGCAGCTGGCCGATCGCCTCGCTGGCGGGGTAACCGAGCATGCGCTCGGCGCCGGCGTTGAAGGTGCTGACCACGCCCTTGAGGTTGGTGGCGATGATCGCCACCTGGGTTGCTGCATCCAGCACGCTGCGCAGCTGGTTGTGGGTGCCCCGCAGGGATTGCTCGCTGACCCGCAGCTCGGCGGTGCGCTGCTCGACCAGGGCCAAGGCGCGCTGGCGCTGGCTGAACAAGCTGTAGAGCAAGACACTGAGCAGCAGGCTCAACAAGCCGCCCAGCAGGCTCACCGCCAGCACCGCGGAGGAACGGTTGGCACGCACGAAGGCCAGGCTCGGCCGGATACTCAGCTGGAAGTGGTGGTCAGCCAGGTGCAACAGCTGGTTGGTGGCCAGCGGCAGGGGTGCGACCGGGTTCTGCGAATCGAACATCACCTCGGGGCCATGCAGCCCGGTGGGGTCGACGATACGCACCACCAGGTTATCGTCTGCCGAAACCGGGCGCCCGTCACTGACCAGCTCACGCATGCTCAGCAAGGCCATCACATAGCCCACTGCCGCGCCGTGGGGGTTGGCATCGGAAAACACCGGCGCCACCATCAGCAGGCCACGCGCATCCGAGCTGGTATCGAACATGGGCAGTGGCTCGGACACCGCCATGCTGCCCGGTCCCAGCGCCCGCGCCAGTGCCGCCAGGGGCACTTCCTGGCCGGCGAGGTCCAGCCCATAGGGCAACCCGGGCAATTCACCCGACTGGGTATAGAGCACCGGGAAGTAATGGTCGCGCTGGGGGGATGGCCGCCACTGGCCTTGCTCATCCTGGTCGCGGATCACATAGCCCGGGCCGGAATGCGCACTGGCCTGGCGCTCGAACTCGGCGCGTTGCGCGGCTTCGACACGCGGCGCCCAGGCGTAGGCCAGGGTCCGCTGCAGCAATGGCCTGGCGTAGCCGTCGAACTCGTGTGGGGTGATTTCGTTGGAAAAGCTGAAAAACCGCCGCAGCCCGTCCAGGCGCTGCTGCTGTTCGTCAAACCGCTCGGCGATACGGCTGAAACGCTCGCTGGCCAGCAGCTCGAAGCGCTGGCGCAGCTGCTGCTTGTAGAAGGTTTGCGTGGCTAACGCCAGGACGGCCGTCAACAGGCCGCCCACGACCAGGGCGACCAGAGCCACCGCCCAGGCGGACACCGCCTCTGTGCACAGGCCAAGCAACCGCGCACGCACGCCACCCTTTGACATACACCCATCTCGTCACGTCAGCGTCCTGCGGATTATCTTGCCCTGCCCTCAGTTATAGCTATTGGCCATTAGCCGCGCAATGTACCTCGTCGCCTCAACGAAGCTGCAGACGCCAGGCGCGATGGATACGGTTATTGCGGGCGAAGTCCGGGTCCAGGGTCTGGGCCGTGATTTCCTCCACCGCGTAACGCGCCATCAGGTGCTCGTCCAGCTGGAACTTGCGGAAGTTGTTGGAGAAATACAGCACGCCACCCGGCGCCAGGCGGGCCATGGCCAGGTCCAGCAGCTGCACGTGGTCACGCTGCACGTCGAACACGCCTTCCATGCGCTTGGAGTTGGAGAAGGTCGGCGGGTCGATGAAGATCAGGTCGTAGCTGTCGCGGTTGCCTTCCAGCCAGGCCATCACATCGCCCTGCTCCAGGCGGTTGCGCTCGGAGAAGCCATTGAGCGCCAGGTTGCGCCGCGCCCAGTCCAGGTAGGTTTTCGACAGGTCGACGCTGGTGGTGCTGCGCGCCCCGCCCTTGGCCGCATGCGCGGTGGCCGTGGCGGTGTAGCAGAACAGGTTGAGGAAGCGCTTGCCGGCTGCTTCGCGCTGGATGCGCATGCGCATCGGGCGATGGTCGAGGAACAGGCCGGTGTCGAGGTAGTCGGTGAGGTTGACCAGCAGCTTGACGCCGCCTTCGTTCACTTCCTGGAAGCGGCCTTCGGTTGCCTGGCGCTCGTACTGGCGCGTGCCGCTCTGCCGCTCGCGACGCTTGAGCACCACACGCTGCGGCGAAATGCCCAGGGCCTGCGGGATGGCTGCCAGCGCGTCGAGCAGGCGTGCCTGGGCCTTGTCCGGGTCGACCGAACGTGGCGCGGCGTATTCCTGCACGTGCACCCAATCCTGGTACAGGTCGACCGCCAGGGCGTACTCGGGCATGTCGGCATCGTACAGGCGGTAGCAATCGACCTGCTCGCGGCGGGCCCACTTGCCCAGTTGCCTGAGGTTTTTCTGCAGGCGGTTGGCGAACATCTGCGCCCCTTCCGACAGGCGCGCCGGCTCGCTGGCCGGTGCTGCCTGCTGGCGGCTTTCCGCGCCTTCAGGCTGCGCTTCGCGGCGCTCGCCGGTAACGAACTGGTCGGGCTGCACCTTGAACAGCAGCAGCTTGCACGGCAAGGCGCCGTTCCAGAACGCGTACTGCTTGTGGCTGCGAATGCCCATGCGCTTGCCCAGCTGCGGCGCGCCAGTGAATACCGCCGCCTCCCAGCCCATGCAGGCCTGGCGCAGGCGCTCGCCGAGGTTCTGGTAGAGGTACAGCAGGCTGGCTTCGTCACCCAGGCGCTCGCCATAGGGCGGGTTGCTGATGACCAGGCCTTTCTGGTTCTGGTCCGGGCGCGGCTCGAAGGTGCTGACTTCGCCCTGGTAGATCTTCACCCAGTCGCCCAGGCCGGCACGCTCGACGTTGTTGCGGCCTGGCTGGATCAGCCGCGGGTCGGCCTCGTAGCCACGGATCCACAGTGGTGGCCTGGCCAGGCCGGCCTGTGCCCGCGCCTGCGCCTCGTCATGCACCTTGCGCCACAGCGCCGGTACATGGCCGAGCCAGGCACTGAAGCCCCAGCGTTCACGCTTGAGGTTGGGCGCGATATCGGCGGCGATCATCGCCGCTTCGACCAGGAAGGTACCCACACCGCACATCGGGTCGGCCAGCGCGCCACCTTCGGCGGCAATGCGCGGCCAGCCGGCGCGGATCAGCACCGCCGCCGCCAGGTTTTCCTTCAGCGGCGCGGCACCTTGCTGCAGGCGGTAGCCACGCTGGTGCAGGCTGTGCCCGGAAAGGTCGAGGGAGAGAATGGCTTCGCCACGGTCCAGGCGCAGGTGCACGCGCACATCAGGGTCGATCTTTTCCACCGACGGGCGCAGGCCTTCGCGGTTGCGCAGCTTGTCGACGATCGCGTCCTTGACCTTCAGCGCACCGAAGTGAGTGTTGTCGATGCCCGAGCCATGGCCGCTGAACTCCACCGCCAGGGTGCCGTCGGCTGCCAGGTGATCGGCCCAGTCGACCGCGTGCACGCCGTCGTAGAGGTCGTCGGCGTTCTTCATGGAGAAGCGCTTGAGTACCAGCAGCACCCGGTTGGCCAGACGTGACCACAGGCACAGGCGGTAGGCGGTTTCCATGTCGGCGGCGCCGCGAATGGCCGAGGTGTGCTCGCGCACGTCATCCAGGCCGAGGCCCCGCGCCTCTTCGGCAAGCAGGCCTTCCAGGCCTTTAGGGCAGGTGAGGTAAAGTTCGAAACGGTCCGACATGAGTAATCCAGCGCCTTGGGCTATTTGACTGACGGGGCGACGCATCGCCCCGCGATGTTTGCCCGCACACCTTTCCAGCAGGCGTGCGGGTGGCCTTTCCCGGCACGCGAGCGTGCGGTGAAAGGCCGGGCCGCCTGACCGATCTGTGCTTGGCCCAGTGGCAAAGACAGCTTAGATCATCAGGCAGTACGAAAAATTCTGGCGATACCGGGGCCGATGTGACCCTTCGTCGCATTTCAAATTATTACTGTCATCCGCGAGCAACGCTGGCGAAATGGCGTCAATGATCGGCAAACCCTGATCATAGCGGGCTCAACGCTAAACAAGGTTGAGTCGCATTTATTTACTTATCCCCTCACCCTTGGAAAGGTTACGTGCTTATGACAAATCGATCATTCACACGGTGACTCGCATTCGATAGAACTGGTCTCAGGCCACTTCGCAACGAGGTGGCACTTTCAGCTCGCCACGCCGGCAGCGAGCGCACACCGGCAGAAAGACTCTGCCCGGCCTCGGAGAGGCCGACGGGACATTACAGTCAACAAGTGAGGGCAACACCCTATGAGAAGACTTAAGCGTGATCCGTTGGAAAGAGCATATTCACGTGGCTACCAATACGGGGTCACCGGCAAATCCCGCGAACTTTGCCCCTTCAATCTTCCTTCTGTTCGCCAAGCCTGGATCAACGGCTGGCGTGAAGGTCGCGGTGATAACTGGGACGGAATGACTGGCACCGCTGGCATCCATAGACTCAACGAAAATCACGCCGTTGGCTGAACGAGGACACTGAATTCGATTTACCATGCACGCCCTATCCGGGCGGCGGGCGAAGGCCCAGGGGCCCCTTGATGGGGCCCTTTTTTATGACTTCGAATCCATATCCGCGCTGGCTTCTTCGCGGGCTCGCCCGCTCCCACAGGCTTCAGCAGTGCGCTGGACCCTGTGGGAGCGGGCGAGCCCGCGAATGGGCCGGCCAGGTCACCGCGGCATCGCAGCGATAGCGTCCACCGCCTCGCGAATCAACGCTGGCCCTCTGTAAATGAAGCCCGAATAAATCTGCACCAGGCTCGCCCCGGCAGCGATCTTCTCGGCGGCATGGCGGCCTTCGGTAATGCCGCCAGCGGCAATGATCGGCAGCTTGCCGCCCAGCTCGCCCGCCAGCACCTTGACGATATGGGTGCTCTTCTCCAGCACCGGCGCGCCCGACAGGCCGCCCGCCTCGCCACCGTACGGCAACCCTTCGACACCTTCACGCCCCAGCGTGGTGTTGGTGGCGATCACCGCATCCATGCCCGACTCCATCAGCGCGGCGGCCACCAGGGCGGTTTCTTCGTCGCTCATGTCCGGGGCAATCTTGATTGCCAGAGGTACGCGCTTGCCATGCGTGCCGGCCAATTGCTCGCGGCGCTCGGCCAGGGCATCGAGCAGCTGCTTGAGCGAATCGCCGAACTGCAGGCTGCGCAGGCCCGGGGTGTTTGGCGAACTGACGTTGACCGTGATGTAACTGGCGTCGGTGTACACCTTGTCCAGGCAGATCAGGTAGTCATCGACGGCACGCTCCACCGGGGTGTCGAAATTCTTGCCGATGTTGATGCCCAGCACCCCGTTGTAACGCGCAGCCCGCACCCGGCCGAGCAGGTGATCAACGCCCAGGTTGTTGAAACCCATGCGATTGATGATGGCCGTTGCCTCCGGCAGGCGGAACAGCCGCGGCTTGGGGTTGCCCGGCTGCGGGCGCGGGGTGACGGTGCCGATTTCGACGAAGCCGAAGCCCAGCTGGGCGAAACCGTCGATGGCCGCTCCGTTCTTGTCCAGGCCGGCCGCCAGGCCCACCGGGTTGGCGAAGTTCAAGCCCATGACCGTAACCGGCAAAGCCGCCGGCTGCTTGCACAGCATGCCGTTGAGGCCAAGACGGCCACCGGCGCCGATCAGGTCCAGGGACAGGTCGTGGGAGGTTTCCGGAGAAAGCTTGAACAGCAGCTGGCGGGCCAGGGTATACATGGGCGGGCAAGGCTCGGGGTGAATGAGGGGGCGATTATAGCCAGCGCGAGGCCGGCATGACAGCAAATCGTGGGGCTGCCGCGCAGCCCATCGCCGGCAAGCCAGCTCCCACAGGTACAACACAAGGGCTGAAACCTGTGCTGTATCTGTAGGAGCTGGCTTGCCGGCGATGAGGCCAATGCAGGCGGCACAAGGCAGTTGCTCCACAGGGATGCTCCCACAGGTACAACACAAGGGCTGAAACCTGTGCTGTATCTGTGGGAGCTGGCTTGCCGGCGATGAGGCCAATGCAGGCGGCACAGGGCAGTTGCTCCACAGGGATGCTCCCACAGGTACAACACAAGGGCTGAAACCTGTGCTGTATCTGTGGGAGCTGGCTTGCCGGCGATGAGGCCAATGCAGGCGGCACAGGGCAGTTGCTCCACAGGGATGCTCCCACAGGTACAACACAAGGGCTGAAACCTGTGCTGTATCTGTGGGAGCTGGCTTGCCGGCGATGAGGCCAATGCAGGCGGCACAGGGCAGTTGCTCCACAGGGATGCTGCCAGATGGCACATCGGTTGCACCGGAAAAGCCCACAGCCTTATCAGTACGGGCGAGGAACCTTGTGAACACTGTACCCCGAGCAACGCCCCTGGCCTGGGTCAACGGCAGCGACGCGCCGGAAAAGCCCAGCCTGAACATCGGCTACATGGCCCTGACCGACTGCGCCTCGGTGGTAGTCGCCGCCACCCAGGGCTTCGCCCAGCAGCACGGCCTTACCCTCAACCTCAAGCGCCAGGGCTCCTGGGCCGGGCTGCGCGACAAGCTGGTCAGCGGCGAGCTGGATGCCGCGCACTGCCTGTATGGCCTGGTGTACGCCGTGCACCTGGGCATCGGCGGTGTACCGGCCAGCGCCATGGCCGTGCTCATGGGGCTGAACCAGAACGCCCAGGCCATAAACCTGTCCCCGGCCCTGCAGCGCAAAGGCGTGACCAACCCTGAAGCATTGGCACGCCTGGTGCACCAGCATGGCGCACGCCTCACCTTCGCCCAGACCTTCCCCACCGGCACCCACGCCATGTGGCTGTATTACTGGCTGGCCAGCCAGGGCATCCACCCATTGCGCGACGTCGACAGCGTGGTGGTGCCACCAGCGCAGATGGCCGCGCATATCCAGGCCGGGCGCATCGACGGTTTCTGCGTGGGCGAACCCTGGGCTGCCGATGCCGTAGCCACGGGCCAGGGCTTCACCCTGGCCACCAGCCAGTCGATCTGGCCGGACCACCCGGAAAAGGTCCTGGCCTGCGCCCGCGCCTTTGCCGAGCAATACCCCAACAGCGCCCGCGCGCTGATCAAGGCGGTCCTCGCCGCCAGCCGCTTCATCGAGCAAAGCCCGGAGAACCGCCGCAGCACTGCGCAACTGCTCAGCGGCAGCGCCTACCTGGACACCCCGCTGACAAGTATCGAACCACGCCTGCTCGGCAGCTACCACGATGGCCTGGGCAACCACTGGCAAGACCCGCATGCCCTGCGCCTGCACGACCATGGCCGGGCCAACCTGCCGTACCTGTCCGACGGCATGTGGTTCATGACCCAGTTCCGCCGCTGGGGCCTGCTGCGCGACGACCCCGACTACCTCGGCGTGGCCCGCCAGGTCCAGCAGCTGGCACTGTATGGCGAGGCGGCACAAAGCCTCGGCGTGGCCTGCCCCGAGCAGCCGATGCGCAGCAGCCTGCTGATCGATGGCAGCCGCTGGGACGGCAGTGACCCCTACGGTTATGCCCGCAGTTTCAGCCTGCATGCACTGGGCGACCTGCCTGATGCCCGTGTCGGCGCGTGAGGGGGACCATTCATGTTGCGCATCCTGCTGATCGACGACACCCAGAGCAAACTCGGCCGCCTCAAGGCGGCCTTGAGCGAGGCCGGCTTCGAGGTCATCGAAGCCCCGGACCTGACCATCGACCTGCCCGCCTGCGTCGAAACGGTGCGCCCGGACGTGGTGCTGATCGATACCGACTCACCGGACCGCGATGTGATGGAACAGGTGGTCCTGGTCAGCCGTGACCAGCCGCGACCGATCGTGCTGTTCACCGACGAGCACGACCCCGGGGTGATGCGCCAGGCGATCCAGGCAGGGGTCAGCGCCTACATCGTCGAAGGCATCCATGCCGCGCGGCTGCAACCGATCCTGGACGTGGCCATGGCCCGCTTCGAAAGCGACCAGGCGCTGAAGGCGCAGCTGCTTGCGCGCGACCAGCAACTGGCCGAGCGCAAGCGCATCGAGCAGGCCAAGGGTTTGCTGATGAAGATGAAGGACTGCAACGAAGAACAGGCCTACACCCTGATGCGCCGCCAGGCCATGAGCCGGCAGCAGAAGCTGATCCAGGTGGCCGAGCAGATCATTGCCATGCACGAGATGCTGGGGTGACGCCTCGTTCAAAACCTCACGCGATCCATGTGGGAGCGGCCTTGTGTCGCGAAAGGGGCGCGTAGCGCCCCCCGAATTTTTCAGCTTCTCCGCAGATATTGCCGGGGCTGCTGCGCAGCCCATCGCGACACAAGGCCGCTCCTACAAGGGGACTGCAACTTCTCAGAGTTGGCCCATCTCTTGCTGAACAAATATCACCGGTAGCCAACGGCGGTTGCCCACTTGATCCCGACAAAGACGTCGCTCTCCCCTCCACCCACGTGGAACGGGTAGCGGCGTCTTTTTCGTTCCGTTGCATTGCCGAGTGAGGTGTTCGATGAGTACCAGCTTCTGGAAATCCGGGCATGTGCCCACGCTGTTCGCCGCGTTCCTGTACTTCGACCTCAGCTTCATGGTCTGGTACCTGCTTGGCCCACTGGCGGTGCAGATTGCCGCCGATCTGCAGCTGAGTGCACAACAACGGGGCCTGATGGTGGCCACGCCGATCCTGGCCGGGGCGATCCTGCGCTTTGCCATGGGCGTGCTGGTCGACCGCCTGTCGCCCAAGACCGCCGGGCTGATCGGCCAGGTGGTGGTCATCATCGCCCTCGCCGCTGCCTGGCACCTGGGCGTGCACAGCTATGAGCAAGCGCTGCTGCTGGGCGTGTTCCTCGGCTTTGCCGGTGCCTCGTTCGCCGTGTCACTGCCGCTGGCCTCGCAGTGGTACCCGCCACAGCACCAAGGCAAAGCCATGGGCATTGCCGGTGCCGGCAACTCCGGCACGGTGTTCGCCGCCCTGCTGGCCCCGGCGCTGGCTGCGGGCTTTGGCTGGAACAATGTGTTCGGCTTCGCGCTGGTCCCGCTGTCGCTGGCCCTGTTGGTGTTCGCCCTGCTGGCACGCAATGCTCCGCAGCGGCCCAAGCCAAAAGCCATGGCCGACTACCTCAAGGCCTTGGGCGACCGTGACAGCTGGTGGTTCATGTTCTTTTACAGCGTCACCTTCGGCGGCTTCATCGGCCTGGCCAGCGCCCTGCCCGGCTATTTCAGCGACCAGTATGGCCTGAGCCCGGTCACCGCTGGCTACTACACCGCTGCCTGCGTGTTCGCCGGCAGCCTGATGCGCCCGCTCGGCGGCGCCCTGGCCGACCGCTTCGGCGGCATCCGCACCCTGCTGGGCATGTACAGCGTGGCGGCCATCTGCATCGCTGCAGTCGGCTTCAACCTGCCTAGCGCCGCCGCCGCACTTGCCCTGTTCGTCAGCGCCATGCTCGGCCTGGGGGCCGGCAATGGCGCGGTGTTCCAGCTTGTGCCGCAACGCTTCCGCCAGGAGATCGGCGTGATGACCGGGCTGATCGGCATGGCCGGCGGCATCGGAGGCTTCCTGCTGGCCGCCGGGCTTGGCACCATCAAGCAGCACACCGGTGACTACCAGCTGGGGCTGTGGCTGTTCGCCAGCCTGGGCTTGCTGGCCTGGTTCGGCCTGCACGGCGTGAAACAGCGCTGGCGCACCACCTGGGGCTCGGCTGCGGTTACCGCGGCACGGGTCTGAGGCACAGCCATGAGCCTGCAACTGAACTTTGCCCAGGCCAGCGCCACCGGGCCGCGCGAGGAAAACCAGGACGCCCTGCGCCTGGTTACCCCGGCGCCAGAGCTGGCCGCCAGCAAAGGCTACCTGTTCGCCCTCGCCGACGGCGTCAGCCAATGTGCCGATGGCGGCCTGGCAGCCCGTGCCAGCCTGCAGGCGCTGGCCTTGGACTACTACGCCACCCCCGCGACCTGGAGCGTGGCCCAGGCCCTCGACCGCCTGCTGCTGGCGCAGAACCGCTGGTTGCGCGCCCAAGGCAGTGGCCAGCCACTGCTGACCACCCTCAGCGCGCTGGTGCTGCGTGGCCGGCGCTTTACCCTGGCCCACGTGGGTGACTGCCGCGTGTACCGCTGGCACGCTGGGCGCCTGCAATGCCTGAGCGAAGACCATGTATGGGACCAGCCAGGCATGCAGCATGTACTGAAGCGCGCACTGGGCCTGGACCAGCACCTGCTGGTGGATTATCTGGAAGGTGAGCTGCAGCCGGGCGAGAGCTTCCTGCTGTTGAGCGATGGCGTATGGGCCAGCCTGGGCGACCAGCACATCCAGGCGGTGCTGCGCGAGCAACCCGACCTGCAACTGGCCGTCGACACCCTGGTCGCCAGCGCGCACCTGAACGGCAGCCAGGACAACGCCAGTGCCTTGCTGGTGCAGGTCGAGCAACTGGGCACGGCCAACCTGGGCGACACCTTGGCGCAACTGCAGCAATGGCCAGTGCCCGGCCCGCTGCGTGAAGGCCAGGTGATCGATGGCTGGCAAGCCGAAAAGCTGCTTTCGCAAAGCCGCCAGTCGCTGCTGTACCGGGTGCGCGATGGCCAGGGCCAAGCCTGGCTGCTGAAGACCCTGCCCGCCGCACGCGAGCAGGAGCCCGGCGCGGCGCAAGGGCTGTTGCTGGAAGAATGGTTCCTGCGCCGGGTCGCTGGCCGGCACTTCCCCGAACTGCACACCGCCAGCCAGCGCCAGCACCTGTACTACGTGATGCGCGAATACCCCGGCCAGAGCCTGGCAGCGCTGCTGGCCGAGCACGGCCCGCTACCCATGCCGCAGTGGCTGGAGCTGGCCCGGCAGCTGCTGCAAGCGGTCGGCGTACTGCACCGGCGCAACCTGCTGCACCGCGACATCAAGCCAGAGAACCTGCACCTGGGCAGCGATGGCCAGCTGCGCCTGCTGGACTTCGGCCTGGCCTACTGCCCGGGCCTGTCCGAAGACCCGCTGCACGAGTTGCCGGGCACGCCGTCATACATTGCCCCGGAAGCGTTCGACGGCCAGCCGCCCAACCCACGCCAGGACCTGTATGCCGTGGGCGTGACGCTGTATCACCTGCTGACCGGGCATTACCCCTACGGCGAAGTGGAGGCTTTCCAGCGCCCGCGCTTCGGCCAACCGGTCAACGCCGCGCGCTACCGCCCCGACCTGCCGGAATGGCTGCAGCACAACCTGCAGCAGGCACTGGCAGCCGACCCTGCGCAGCGCTTCGAAACCGCCGAACACTGGTTGCTGCTGCTCGAACGTGGCGACCGCCAGGAACTGCCCAGCCGGCCACGGCCGTTGCTGGAGCGCGAACCGTTGAAGGTCTGGCGCACCCTGGCCCTGCTGTCCTTACTGTTCAACCTGATACTGCTGCTCACCCTGCTCAAGGGCTGAACGCACCTTGCCGATGAGGAAACCCTGATGAATGCGAAAGTCTGGCTGGTTGGTGCTGGCCCTGGCGACCCCGAACTGCTCACCCTCAAGGCTGTACGCGCCTTGCAGCAAGCCGCTGTGGTGATGATCGACGACCTGGTCAACCCGGCGGTGCTGGAGCATTGCCCGCAGGCCCGGGTGATTGCCGTGGGCAAGCGCGGCGGCTGCCGCTCCACCCCGCAGGCGTTCATCCAGCGCCTGATGCTGCGCCATGCGCGGCAAGGGCGCTGCGTGGTCCGGCTCAAGGGCGGCGACCCGTGCATCTTCGGCCGAGGTGGTGAAGAGGCGCTGTGGTTGCAGGGGCATGGCATCGAGGTGGAAGTGGTCAACGGCATCACCGCCGGCCTGGCTGGCGCCACGCAATGCGGGATTTCCCTGACCTCACGGGGTGTGAGCCGGGGCGTGACGCTGGTCACGGCACATACTCAGGACGACAGCGAACTGAACTGGGCGGCCTTGGCCCAGGGCGGGACGACGCTGGTGGTGTACATGGGCGTGGCCCGGCTGGAGCAGGTGCGCCAAGGGTTGCTGGACGGGGGCATGGCACCGGCGACGCCGGTGGCGATGATCGAGAATGCCTCGTTGCCGCAGCAGCGGGAGTGCAGGAGCGATGTGCGGGGGATGGTCGAGGATGCGCGGGGGTTTGGCTTGCGTAGCCCGGCGATTTTGGTGATTGGGGAGGTGGTTGGGGAACAGGTGGTTCAGGAATTGGTGGCAATTGCAGGATGATGCAGTGCCTGTAAAGGCCCCTTCGCGGGCTTGCCCGCTCCCACAGAGATTGCACACAGCCTGCGGCATACGACGAGCCTGTGGGAGCGGGCAAGCCCGCGAAGGGGCCGGCACACGCCACACAAATCCCAGGCAAAGAAAAACCCGGCCGAGGCCGGGTTTTTCATGAAGCTTCAAACCAATTACTTGGCCTGGGCTTCTACCTGAGCTTCAACGCGACGGTTGACAGCACGGCCTTCTTCGGTGGCGTTGTCGGCAACCGGACGGGTTTCGCCGTAGCCAACCGAGTCAACACGGCTGGATTCCACGCCGTACTGCTGGGTCAGGACCTGCTTGACAGCGTTGGCACGACGCTCGGACAGCTTCTGGTTGTAAGCGTCTGGGCCGACGGAGTCAGTGTGACCTTCCACGGTGGTGGTGGTCTGTGGGTACTGCTTCATGAAGTCAGCCAGGTTCTTGATGTCGCCATAGCTGTTTGGCTTGACGACCGACTTGTCGAAGTCGAACTTGACGTCCAGCTCAACGCGAACGACTTCGGCAACAGCCGGGCAGCCATCAGCGTCAACGGTAACGTTGGCCGGGGTGTCTGGGCACTTGTCGACGTTGTCGCAAACGCCGTCGTTGTCGGAGTCGGAGCACACTTCGGCAACTGGAGCCGGAGCGACTTCAGCTTGCTTCGGGCTACCGCCGAAGTTCAGACCAACACCAACGGTCGGGCCCCACTCGGTGTTGCCGTTGTCGATGTTGTACATGGCTTCTACGCCAGCACGGGCGAAGAACATGTCGGTGATGTACCACTTGGCGCCAGCGCCAACGTTGGCGAAGGTGGAGTGGTCGCGGCCGCTACGAGTGGCCTGGCCCAGGCTCTCGTGAGCGAAACCGGCGGAAACGTACGGACGCAGAGCGTCGCCCACGGTACCGAAGTGGTAGGTGGCGTCGAGCTTGGCCTTGGAACCTTTGATGTCTTTGTTGAAGACTTCACCACGAGCGTTGTGGGTCTCGTTGTAGCCGAGGTCCAGGGAAACGTCGTCGGTCAGGAAGTAGCCCAGGCGAACACCAGGATTGGTGCCGTCGTTCTTGAAGTTACGTTCGCTGTCGTAGTACTGCTTGGTAACGTTGCCTTCGATTTCCACAGCGCCTTGGCCTTGAGCCAGAACGCCGAACGAAGTAGCAGCGACGAGCGAGCCAATGGCCAAGCCCAAGGTGTTTTTCAATTTCATCCGTTAAATCCCCATCTGGTGATAGTTAAGCAGTCCCACCACAAACAAGGGGGACAACTCGACGGCAAGTCTAGCAGAACTCGCCGGTTCGTTAGAGATATTTGCACGCCACTAAGTTTCATCGAGGCCGGCAAATTTCTCCCGAAGCTTGTCTAGCGCGCGCTTGTAGCGCATTTTTGTCGCGCTCAGGCCCATGTGCATGATGTCGGCAATTTCCTGAAACTCCAGCTCTGCGACAAAACGCAGCACCAGGATTTCCCGGTCAATCGGGTTCACATGCACCAGCCACTTGTCCAGCCCGCCTTTTTCTTCCGGCTTCGGAGCCTTGTCTTCGGACGCCTCTTCAACAGGGTCCAGACTCAAGGCATCCATCAACCGACGTTTACGGCGCTCCTTGCGGTACTGGGTAATGCATTCGTTGTAGGTGATGCTGTAGAGCCAGGTCTTGAACTTGGACTTACCCTCGAAGTTCTTCAGCCCGTACAGCACTTTCAACATGACTTCCTGACAGACATCGTCCGCGTCACGGTCGTTCCCCAGATAACGCGCACAGACGTTGAACAGGGTCCGTTGGTAGCGCCGCATGAGCTCTTCATAGGCGCGGGTAACGTGGTACAGCTCCTCATGCGAACGCGCCACCAACTCTTCGTCGGTGAGCTCGCGGGGGTCATAACGCATGGGCGGCGAATGAACTTTATTCAAAACGGATCTGGCCGACAGTCAGGTCAATGTCGCCGCGCGACCCCGTGGGTCGATTTTCGCGGCGGCATACATTAACAGCTTTGTGCGGTTAGCGGCTATTGACTCGCTGTTCAAGCAGCTCACGATTGGACAGCGACACCAGTTCGCCATCATCGGTCAGCAGCGTCGTCTTGACCGTACCGATCTCCTCGATATGCCCTTCGACCTCGCCAATCCGCACCTGCTGGCCCACCTGGTACAGCTCGCGCACGTAGATGCCGGCCAGGATCTGCCCGGCGATTTCGCGGCTGCCCAGGCCCATTGCCAGCGCAACGGCCAGACCAACGGTAATCAGCCCGATCACGATCACATGGTTCAGCAGGTCGGTTTTCACCTCCAGCTGGCTGATGGCCACCGAGATGCTGATGATGATCACCAGGCCCTGGGTGATACGCCCCAGGCCTGCCGAGTATTCCAGGCCGATGCCTTCGGCAGCGCCACGTACCAGGCCGTTGGCCACCTGGGCCAGCAGCACGCCGGCCAGCAGCACCAGGGCTGCGCCGAACACCTTCGGCAGGTACAGGGCAAGCATGTCGAGGGTTGCCGAGACCCGCTCCAGGCCCAGCGACTCTGCGGCCGAGACCAGGAAGATGAGCAGCACGAACCAGTAGACGATCTTGCCGATCAGGGTGGAGATGGGTACCTGGATGCCGACCCGGCCAAGCATCTTGGTCAGGCCGGTGCCGGCCATCAGGCGGTCCAGGCCGAACTTGGCCAGCAGTTTGGACAGCAACGTGTCGAGCAGCTTGGCCACCACGAAACCGAGCAGCACCACGACCAGCGCGCCGAACAGGTTGGGGATGAAGTTCGCTACCTTGGTCCAAAGGGCAGTCATGGCGGTGACCAGGCTCTGGGTCCAGAGATCGAGTTCCATATTCAATCGGCCTTATCTGCTTTGCTGCCGTTGGCAGCGTTGCGGGAAGAGTGTCGACGCACCGGCGCAACATGCGCCGCGCCATTGTTCACGGCGATCAGCAGCGCCTGGCTCCAGCGGCCAAGCAGGCTGAACAGATCGCCCGCGCCAACCTGGCGGTTGGCGGTTTTCAGTACGCGACCCAGGCAAGCGGCGTCGTCCCGGTCGTCCCGGTCATTGCCGGAGGGTGACGCCTTGAGCAGGTCGCGCAGGGATTCTTCAAACGGATCGTGCATGGGCACCTCGCGCAGTGTCAGTCAGAGACGAGATGGCCGGTCGATGGGTCACACATCGCATTGGGACGAGTGTTTCAAAATGAATGGCGCTTGCCTGCACTGGCCCTATCGCCGGCAAGCCAGCTCCCACAGGGGTACCACAAGCCTTGAAACCTGTGGTGTACCTGTGGGAGCTGGCTTGCCGGCGATAGGGCCGGTGCAGGTCAATGAGCATCTATACCCACCGCAACCGCCGGAACAGCCACCACTGCCCCACCGCCAGCCCCAGCACGACGATGCAGGCAAACAGGAAGCCATAGGGGTTTTCCGCCCCGGGGATGCCGCCGACATTGATGCCCAGCAGCCCGGTGATGAAGCTCATGGGCAGGAAGATGCAGGTGATGATGCCGAAGCGGTACATGGTGCGGTTCATGCGCTCGCTGCGCCGGCGATCCTGGCTTTCCAGCACCAGGGCGGCCCGTTCGCGGGTCAGTTCCAGCTCTTCGAGGTAGCGGATCAGGCTGTTGTTCAGCTCGTTCCAGTAATCGGCGTCGGCATCGACGAACCAACTCCATTTGCTACGCGACAGCTGGGCGTAGATCTCTCGCTGCGGCGCCAGGAAACGCCGCAGACCGGCGGCACGCCGGCGGATCTGCTGCAGGCAGCCATTCTCTGGGGTATACCGTTCGTCGGATTCGACCTTTTCTTCTTCCAGGTCGACCAGTTCGGACAGGTCGCTGACCAGGCCCTGGACCTTTTCGGTCAGCAGTTCGCCCATCAGCAGCAACAGCTCGGAAGCCGATTTCGGGCCCCTGCCCTCTTCGAGCTGCTGGAGAATCTCGTCACTGGCGCGCAACGGCCGCAGGCGCAGCGAGATGACCCGCTGCGCCTCGGCGAAGATGCGCACCGAGACCATGTCTTCAGGCTCTGCACCCGGGTTGAGGTTGACCCCACGCAGGAACAGCAACAACTGTTCATCGGCCATGGGCAGCAGGCGCGGCCGGGTATTTTCTTCCAGCAGCAGCTCGCAGGCGAATGCGCTCAGGCCGCTGTCGTGCAGCAGCCAGGTGCGGGTTTGCGGATGGCTGCGGTCCCAGTGCAGCCACAGGCTCTGCTCGGGTTGCAGCTGCAGGTCGTCCAGCTCGGTACGGGCAATCGAGCGCGCGCCGCCTTTGCCATCGAGCACCAGGGCGTGTACCAGCCCCCACTGCGCGTTGTCTTCCTCGAACATCAAAGCTCCATCAGCGCGGGCGGCGCATTACTCCGGCATTTTCAGCGGGCTTGGCGAGACCAGCACGCCGTTGTTGTCGGCATACACGTACTCGCCCGGGCGGAAGGTCACCCCGGCGAAGGTCACTGCCACGTTGAGGTCGCCGATGCCGCGCTTGTCGGTTTTCATCGGGTGACTGGCCAGGGCCTGCACGCCGACGTCGGTCTGGATCAGCACGTCGACGTCACGCACGCAGCCGTAGATCACCAGGCCTTCCCAACCGTTCTTGGCAGCCTTCTCGGCGAGCATGTCGCCGAGCAGTGCGCGGCGCAGCGAGCCACCACCATCGACGACCAGGACCTTGCCCTTGCCATCGAGTTCGACCTGCTCCTTGACCAGCGAGTTGTCTTCGAAGCACTTGATGGTGACGATCTGGCCGCCGAACGAATCGCGGCCGCCGAAATTGCTGAACATCGGTTCCAGCACCTGCACCAGGTCCGGGTAGGCATCACACAGGTCGGGCGTAACGTAATGCTGCATGGGAAGCTCCTGTCAGTCACAACGAAAGCGGGTATCGGCCAAGGCTACACCGTAGAGCCCATTGCAGTCATCCGGGACCAAGCAGTCAGTTGTGTTTTACCTGTACCGGCCCTATCGCCGGCAAGCCAGCTCCCACAGGCCCCCGCTGGCTTCAGGCTAGTGGTACTCCTGTGGGAGCTGGCTTGCCGGCGATAGGGCCAGTACAGACACAGCAGAATCAACTGGCGGGCACAGGCTCCGCCGCCACCGTGGATTCATGCACCGGCACCAGCGGATCCCGCAGCCAACGCTCCACCAGCGGCCACACCTGCACCTGCGCGGCCTTGCTCACCAGCATGTCGACATGCCCGAAAGCCTCGAAGCCTTCCTCGAGCCCCAGCCGCAAAAACTGCTTGCGCTCACCGCCCAATTGCTCGAACAGCTTGCGGCAGGCCCACACCGGGTCCTGGAAGTCCCCCGCACCAGCCACCGCCAGCAGCGGCACATCCACCTCGGCCAGCCCCGCCCACCAGTCGCTCTGCCTGTCGCCAAAGCGCCCGAACAGGCCATGCCAGCGCATGCTCTCCAGGGCCAGGCCGATCGGCTCATCCTCCGGCCCACGCTTGAAACGCGGCCCGGAAATCTGCCCCCAGCGCTTGAGCAGCAGCTTCGCCCCCCAGGCCAGCGGCGGCACCTTCAACGGCCAGTACACGCGGCTGATCTGGGTACCGAACAGCGCCACGCTGGCCACCTGCTCGGCAGGCAGAAAACCACCGCCCAGCGCTGCCGCCAGGGTCGTACCACCCAGGGAATGGCCGACCCAGTGCGGCGCCTGGCCCGATTGCTCGCGCACGAACGCGGCAATCAGCGGCAGGTCATCGCGGGCATAGGCGGCGACGCTGTTGTGCTTCCAGTCATGGTTACGCGGCGACAGGCCGTGGCCGCGCATTTCCGGGATCCACACATCGAAGCCGGCGCGGGCGAGATAGGCCCCCAGGCCAACCCCTTTGGGCGAGTACCAGAAGCGGCGGTTGGAGAAGCTGCCGTGCAGGAGAATGACCGGCACGCCCTGGGCCTGGCCCTGATCGGCCAGCCCCAGGCGGGTGACAGCCAGCTCGACGCTGGGGTCAGGGCTGTTGCCGGCCTTGATCCGGTACACGTCTTCGCTGAGGTCGCCGCGGCGCTCGGCACTGAGCAGGGCCACGGGGAATAGAGTGCTGCTGCTTTGCATAAGGTTGCTTGGTGCACAAAAAAGGGCGGGATCCATTGCTGGAGCTCGCCCTGGAAAAAACCAGGCGGGGGTACGCCAGACGTACCCCCGCGTTTTACTGCATCAGACCGCGCCCTGCCCTTCGGCCAGGTAGAACCAGGTTTCGAGTACCGAGTCCGGGTTCAACGACACGCTGTCGATGCCTTGTTCCATCAGCCACTTGGCCAGGTCCGGGTGGTCCGACGGGCCCTGGCCGCAGATGCCGATGTACTTGCCAGCCTTGTTGCACGCGGCAATGGCGTTGGCCAGCAGCTTCTTCACCGCAGGGTTACGCTCGTCGAACAGGTGGGCGATGATGCCCGAGTCACGGTCCAGGCCCAGGGTCAGCTGGGTCAGGTCGTTGGAGCCGATCGAGAAGCCGTCGAAGTATTCCAGGAACTCTTCGGCGAGGATGGCGTTGGACGGCAGTTCGCACATCATGATCACGCGCAGGCCGTTTTCGCCGCGGGCCAGGCCGTTTTCGGCAAGCAGGTCGACGACCTGGCTGGCTTCACCCAGGGTACGCACGAACGGCACCATGATCTCGACGTTGGTCAGGCCCATCTCGTTGCGCACGCGCTTGAGCGCACGGCACTCGAGCTCGAAGCAGTCACGGAACGATTCGCTGATGTAACGCGAAGCGCCACGGAAGCCCAGCATCGGGTTTTCTTCTTCCGGCTCGTACAGCTTGCCGCCGATCAGGTTGGCGTACTCGTTGGACTTGAAGTCCGACAGGCGCACGATGACCTTTTTCGGGTAGAAGGCCGCAGCCAGGGTGCTGATGCCTTCGACCAGCTTCTCGACGTAGAAGCCGACCGGGTCGTTGTAGCCGGCGATGCGCTTGTCGACGCTGTCCTTCAGGTCGGCTGGCAGGCCTGCGTAGTTCAGCAGTGCCTTGGGGTGCACGCCGATCATGCGGTTGATGATGAACTCCAGGCGCGCCAGGCCGACACCGGCGTTGGGCAACTGGGCGAAATCGAACGCACGGTCCGGGTTGCCGACGTTCATCATGATCTTGAACGGCAGGTCAGGCATGGCGTCGACCGAGTTCTGCTTGACGTCGAAGCCCAGCTCGCCCTCGAAGATGAAGCCGGTATCGCCTTCGGCGCAGGATACGGTCACGCCCTGGCCGTCTTTCAGCACCTGGGTGGCGTTGCCGCAGCCGACCACAGCCGGAATGCCCAGCTCACGGGCGATGATCGCCGCGTGGCAGGTACGCCCACCACGGTTGGTGACGATGGCGCTGGCGCGCTTCATCACCGGTTCCCAGTCCGGGTCGGTCATGTCGGAGACCAGCACGTCGCCCGGCTGGACCTTGTCCATTTCCGATACGTCGTTGATCACGCGGACCTTGCCGGCGCCGATGCGCTGGCCAATGGCGCGGCCTTCGACCAGAACGGTGCCCTTCTCTTTGAGCAGGTAGCGCTCCATGACGTTGGCGCTGGAGCGGCTCTTCACCGTCTCGGGGCGCGCCTGGACGATGTACAGCTTGCCGTCGTCACCGTCCTTGGCCCATTCGATGTCCATCGGGCGCTGGTAGTGCTTCTCGATGATCATGGCCTGCTTGGCCAGCTCGCTGACCTCGGCATCGGTCAGGCAGAAGCGCGCGCGCTCGGCGCGGTCCACTTCGACGGTCTTGACCGAACGGCCGGCCTTGGCTTCTTCGCCGTAGACCATCTTGATCGCCTTGCTGCCCAGGTTGCGGCGCAGGATGGCCGGGCGGCCGGCCTCCAGGGTTTGTTTGTGCACGTAGAATTCGTCAGGGTTGACCGCACCCTGCACCACGGTTTCGCCCAGGCCGTAGGCGCCGGTGATGAACACCACGTCGCGGAAGCCCGACTCGGTGTCGAGGGTGAACATGACGCCGGCGGTGCCGGTTTCGGAGCGGACCATGCGCTGCACGCCGGCGGACAGGGCCACCAGCTTGTGGTCGAAGCCCTGGTGCACGCGGTAGGCGATGGCACGGTCGTTGAACAGCGAGGCGAACACTTCCTTGGCCGCGCGGATCACGTTGTCGACGCCGCGGATGTTGAGGAAGGTTTCCTGCTGGCCGGCGAACGAGGCGTCCGGCAGGTCTTCGGCGGTGGCCGAGGAACGCACGGCAACTGCCATGTTGTCGTTGCCGGCAGCCATTTCGGCGAAGGCCGTACGGATTTCCGAATCCAGGCGGGCCGGGAAGTCGGCTTCCATGACCCACTGGCGAATCTGCGCGCCGGTCTTGGTCAGGGCGTTGATGTCATCCACGTCGAGTGCGTCGAGCGCGGCGTGGATACGGTCGTTGAGACCACTCTGTTCGAGAAAATCGCGGTACGCCTGCGCCGTAGTGGCAAAGCCGCCCGGCACCGATACACCAGCACCTGCGAGGTTGCTGATCATCTCGCCCAGGGATGCGTTCTTGCCCCCCACATGCTCCACATCATGGACGCCGAGCTTATCGAGGGAAACTACGTACTCTACCAAGGTGATCTCTCCGGTTACTGGCGCAAACCCTTGTCTTTATTGAGGTTGGCGCTAATGAGTCTGTTGTCGAACGAAGCGGATGTTAAACTGCTGTTAGAAAACTGTCACAAGGTATCGTGCCCACTGGCGGACGCTTGGGTCTACCGGAGGACTGGCGGAGTCTACTACCTCCGTGTGCGTCCTGCTGGGACCTCGAAGCAAACCATGACCATCTCCCTCAAGACACGGAGCCGTGAAACTGCAATGCGCTACAGCCGCCGTATCGAAGCTGCACTCAAGGTCTTCCATCTGGAGCGGCCAGAAGACACCTGGAGTCAGCTTGTGGTTCCCCTTCGCAACCTCGCCGAGTCCCTCCTATGGGAACTGGTGCAGAGTGATGATCGGGTAGCACTGTCCTTAGAATACTCTGAGTTACTGGAGGATCTGCAAGCTATTCAAGGCGGTAGCCCGATGACCGTTGATAGGGTCAAGGCTATTAATACTGGTGTCCGCATCGTGAAGGCTGCTCAGGAACGACTCCACAAGGGTGACCCTACGCCACTCAGCACGATCATCGAGGAACTCCAAGGCCAAGAGGACACAGTGGTTCCTGAGGCACCTGTAGTGGATCCGGAGTGCGTCACTCTGTCGCGCTTGGGCGCTGAGTATCTTGAGGAGCAGCAGGACTCCTTGGCACCTGCCTCAGTGCGGGACATGAAGTCGGCCATCAAGACACTGGCAGAGGCCCTCACTGTAGACGGCTCTGAGATCAACTTGAAGACTCACACCCGGCAGGACATGGTGCGGCTCAAGGCGAATCTGATGGAGGGCCGCAAGCCCCTCACGGTGAACAAGCTGCTCACTCGCCTCGGGACCCTACTGTCTTGGGCGGAGAACAACGGGTATATCGAGAAGTCGTTCAACAAGGGCCTCAAGATCGCTAAGGGCGCTGAGAGTGGCCGTAAGGCGTTCACAGAGGCGCAGACGCGAGACTTGATGAAAGCCATGGGTGAACTCCCGGTCACCTCTTGGAAGCGCTGGGCGATGTCCCTCGGTGCCATCACAGGGGCACGTATCGGTGAGATCTACCAGCTGAATAAAGAGGATGTCCGGAAGGTCGGGAATGAGTGGGTCATTGATTTGAATACCAATCATGGTAAGACCCTAAAGAACAAGCACAGCGAACGTGTAGTGCCGCTGGTAGATGGTGCCTACGGCTTCGACCTCCAAGGGTTCCTTGAGTACGTGAATGGCGTTGAGGGTGACAAGCTGTTCGACCGGGTAGCTCATAACTTCACTCGGGTTCTCAATGAGACTCTGCGTGATGTCCTACAGCATGACTCCGGTGAAGGCTTGACGTACCACTCGCTGCGCCACACGTTGGCCGGTGTGATGAAGCAGCAGGGAATCCAAGTGAGCACCGTGCAAGCGATCCTCGGGCACAGTTCGCAGACCATCACCTTTGATCTGTATGGCGGTGACGCTCGACTGGCCGTAGGTAAGCTGGCAGATGCTCTACGTGAATCCCTGATGGTGTAGGTCTTGAATTGATATAACAAAGGTGAGGAAACCGGGAGGAACCTAAGTGTTAACTTTAGGAACACCCCCGGTCCCCCACTACGAGTGAGGACTTCTGGACCCCGCATGGAACGGGGCCTCCAGAGGTGCTACAGAATGAAGTTCTGATAGCCTCCATCGTCCTCCCACATGATCGTCACGTCCCCACCGAGATCGAGCATCCGGTGATCCTCGAAGCCAGCCAGATCGGATTCCATGTGCTTCTCAAGGAACTCCAAGATCATCTCGCTGGATCCCTTGGCGCTGTCGCGCTCCATGGACTCCACGAAGTACTGCACACCGATAGCCAGGGCATCGAGACGGTCATCGTGCTTCAAGGCCCCACGGTCACGGGTGAGCCGGGTGAGCTGGTAGAAGCCGCAATATGAGATGTCGAAGTTGCCTTCGTGGTTCCGGGCGGTGCGGTAGTCTTCCTCCACGACCTGCTCGTTCACCACCAGCTTGTGGCTGCCCAGGACAGGCTCCAGAACGTCCGCTATGCGCTGTTCTTTCTGACCCTTGGACTTCACCTCGGTAATCGTGCAAGGCCACACACGGGTCATCACAGGGCTGAATAGCTTGAGGTACATACCGTCACCGAAGTTACCCTCAATGATCACCTCGTTCACCTTCCACTTCTTACCGATCTTGGCGAGGCCCTCAAGGGTCGCATCGTCGTACCCGCCACGGTAGCCGCCCCACTCCATCAGGAACAGGTAGCCGTTCAGCTGATACAGGACCGCATAACCTGTCTCATCCTTACCACGGCCCGAGGGGTCGATCACGAGGACCTTCGACTGGTAGGCCGAGTAGCTCCCGTCTACGTTCTGGTAGCGGTGGAAGCGGTCACCGTTGAGGCCCACGTTAGGCAGCGTATCCAGCTGGTTAGAGGCGTTCGGGAGCCACTGGAAGCCCAATGGTGCCTTCTCGGGTTCGAGAGCCGCTACGATGAAATCTCGCAGCCTCAGAGGGTATCGCTGGGCATCGCTGAGGTTGGGGTTGAGCATGAACTGCAACTCGAAGCCACCAGCACCGTACGACAACTCACGCTCACGCAGATCACCGTCATCGAAGCGCACAGGGTCCGTAGGCATCCAATGCAGCGACGAGTCTGCCTCCAGATCCGCGAGGAGCATAGGGGCGAGCCGGTGGCCGTACAGGGACAGCGCCTTGTCGTCCTTGGGATAACGGGCAGGCCAGATGGTTGTCGTGTAGCCGCGACCTTCCAGTTCCTTGTAGAGCGTCATCTCGGTTTGTGGTGTGCCGAGGTAGATGATCGTTCCGTCAGGCTTGAGGATCGCATCGAACTCCTTCACGAGTTCCGACAGTCGCTCACGGGCAAGCTGAGTGGCCGAGTTGTTCGGGACCTCAACGTCATCCGCCAAGATGATGTCGGCACGGGAACCGGTAAGCTGCCCGGTGATACCTACGGACTTCACGGACGGCGAGTGGTCAGGCAGTGCAGGCCCCACGTCGAACGCGATGGTAGAGTCCCGCTGGCCGTTCCGTGGCTTGAGTTCGTGCAGGAATGGAAGCAGGTCGATGATGCGCTTGATGAATACGCTGTTGGCGTCCGCTCGTTCCTTGGAGGCCGAGACGATCATCACCTTCGTGTCAGGGCTATTCCACAGCAGCCACACCACGTAGGCGCACAGGATGAACGACTTCCCGATCCCTCGGAATGCCTGGAGGATGAACCGGCGCTCGTCGGCCTTGGACACCTTGCGGGCCATGTCCACCTGACACCGGGTCGGCTTCGGGAGCTTCAAGGCCATCCACAGGACGAATAGGAAGGCCACGAAGTCTTTCTTCATGCGTTGCAGTTGTTGAGCGTCCTTGCTCATAAATCACCTCCTATTGGGTAGGCGTGTTCTCCTCTTGAAGTACGCGAATGGTTTGTTGAAGGGCTGTCACTTGGTCGTCGGCTTTGCGGGCTTGTCCGATAAGAAATTCAGCAGATCGGTCTGATAGCTCGGCGTAGCCATCAGGCTCGCATCGACCACTACCTGTGACTGCGGACTCTTTGGCGTCTGCAAGCTCGATGCGCAGCCGGATACCGTCAGAATGAAGCTGAGCAATAGTGCTGGCCGACTGAGCGTCAGCGTTCGCCTGAGAGGCCGTGTAGCGCTCTGAGATGGCATACAGTTCTCCTTGCATGTCTTGGCGCATCCGGTCGGTCTGCTCGAATGCGGTTACTTGATGTTCGAGGGCTTCCCTGTTAGCCGTCCCGTCCCGGTAGAGGTATCCACCGAGAAACGAGAGGCCCACTAACAAAGAAACCCCCACGGCTTTCGCTATGAGGGTCTGTAGGAACTCCATGGGTCAGTGCCTTGTGAGTTCTTCGTCGAGGTCGGGTACAGCGTCCAGCGCATGAGCCAGTTCGCCCAGCAGACCTTCGTCGGGCTGGAGCTTGGCGATGGTGAACTTGTGACGTTCGAGGTACTTGCCGACAGCGTTGTACAGCTGCGGTGTGCGCCGCTCAGGGTCGCGAAGGTCTGCCAGAAGGTTACGACCGGTTTCCGTGTCGATGGCCTCCAGCAGCTGTTCGAGGATGGATTGAGACATAGGGACCTCCTTGTCTTAGGTCTTGGTGAGTGGCTCCTTCTTGAAAGCCTTGTAGACGGCCAAGCCGGTCATCACGAGGGAGTACAGGATGGCGGAGGCATAGAACCATTCATTCATGGTCATGCCCCAAATGAGGCGGCTCGCAGCGTCTGCGGCAGCAGCCCCAGCAACGGGAGTGGCTTGCACCACCCCATTGTTGAAGTCGATCTGGATCATGCGGTCATCTCCTTAATAGTGCGTCTCAGGTTCTTGGCGAGAGACAGTTCGTCGTCCGTGGCGAGGCCGAGGATCACGTCAGGCATCAGCTTGTCGAGGTCCGCTTGGAGATCATCGACAGTGACATCAGGACGCTCGTAGTCGGCCACAGGACCGAAGGCCCCAGCATTAGCTTGTTCGTACAGCCACCGCCCGTGATCCATCGTGTCCTTGGGATGCGCCGTGAACGGCACCTCACCGAGATTCTCGAAGTAGACCTTGAGGTCGATACCTGTGCCGTCCTTGGTTCTTACGGGCGCAGAGGCCCTCAGGACAGCCAAGTGACTGCCCTTGAATAATGGTTCCATGTGTTCTCCTTACGCTACGCGCTGGAATAGAGTGTGGTTACCGCCACCGGCCCAGCCACGGGAGCGCCATGTGCCGAAGCCCAAGGCGGAACCATTGGCACCGGTAGAGCCGTATTGGAGGTTCGCTCCGGAAACGTCAGTGCCGTAGGTGGCCGTAACGTCCGACCGGCAGAAGACCCAGGCGCCCACGTTCGGCCCATCGCCGTAGTTGACCAGCCAACTCGCGAGGTTCTCGTTGTTGAGCACCTCTCGGTTCGCCCCTGCGGAGTCCATCAGGAACAGACTGGAGCCCGACAGGTACAGAGCGACCGCGTACTGGCCGCCTCGGTGGAACGAGATAGCTGGGGCACCACCATCGTCGGTCTGGAGCATGATGTGCGCAGTGGAGTAAGCGCTCGAATTGAGAACTGCCCCAGCCTTCTCGACAACGATCTGCCCAGCTGAGTGCATCGAGTTGATGTTCACCCCATTGAGGGAAGTTGTACCGTCACCGGCGAAGGTTGCCGCGAGGACATTACCCGCTTGGATGTGAACTGCGTCCGCGTTGTCCGCGTAGATGATCGCTCTGGTTGTCTCGTCGTTGTGGTAGAACCAGAGGTGTGCATTACCGGCGCCGCTTGGTGCAATCGCCTTGAACATACCGGTCCGAGAGATGACCTCGGCGTGACCGTCCAGAGGACCATTAACAACGGTTTTCGATGCAGCCAGGGTGAGTAGGTCCTGCGAGTAACCGTAGATCTCGTCAGCCCACAACCGGGTCTGCCGGATCGACCACCCGTCTTTGTACTTCACGTACATATTCGTCGGGTCTACTACGTCCAGAGATTCAGCGAAGTCGTTGATGTTCTCCAGCTTCTCAGCGGCCACCTCAGCACGGTCAGCGTAACCCGAAGCCTCCGAAGCGGAACCAGCGGATGCACTCGCAGACCCTGCGGCAGCAGTGGCACTTGCAGCGCTCGAATTGGCGCTCTTGGCGGACTTGTTGGCCCAGTGGTACGAGGAGTATTGCCCCGAGTTGACCACCGTATCCTCGGGGTTGTTCGCCCACTTGTAGGCCGTCTGGTTGGACGACTCGGACGCCGAAGCGCTGTTCGCTGAGTTGGTCGCAGAGGTTGCAGCCGAACTTGCAGATCCTGCGGCATTCTGAGCGCTCGTTAGGGAGCTTGCAGCCGAAGCCGCCGACTCGCTTGCAGACTGCTTGGATGCAGCCGCCGAAGCCGCCGAAGCATTCGCCGAGCTCAGAGCCGATTGGTCCCACTGCTCCATCATCCGGAGGTTGATCGCATCGCCCTCCTCGACCGCATCAGCAACGTTCACGATCCGCCGTGCCCGAGCGTCAAGGTTCCCGTTGGTGTCCGTCCCGATGGTATCGGTGACAGCGTTCCGGGCCTCTTCGGCTACGTGCATCGTCTGGATCTGAGCGAGGTTCAGGTCTGTTGCCCGGAGGATCGAACCGTCCGAGAAGGTGACCACACGATCCGTCGCTGAGGTAACCCGCTTGATCTCGATGTAGGTGTAGTCATCAGCCTCACCCCAAGCCTTGGTCGTCTTGATCGACGTAGCGGTGATGAAGCGATAGTCACTGTTGAGAACCAGTTCCTTACGGTCCTGACCGATTAGCGTAACGACAACGAAGCGTCTCGCGAGATACTCGAAGTTGATCGGCCATTCGGTAGTGGTTCCGTCCAGTGGGTAGGTGTAAACGGTCGTGACTGTAGTAGCCATTATTACCTCCCATCCTTGGGTTAAAAGAAAGGGAGCCTAAAGAGACTCCCGTACTACGAGTGAGGACTTCTATCGAGTCCTGTTTGTGCCTGCATCCATGGCCGCACGGGTCAGCAAGTTCTGAGTTAACGGGTCGTTAGGGACCAAGTTACGCAGCGCTTGGAACAGTGCAGTCTTGTGTCCTTGGATGTCATCGCCCCGCTTACCGCGAGCTACGTGGTACGCCGAACGGGCACCATTGGCGATCCCGAAGGCCACACCAGCAGCCGGCCACTGGTCGAGCACGTTGGACGCAAAGTCCTGTGCCCAAATCGAGTGGGTCGGACGACCGAAAGATGGACGGTCGGCATTGCGCCGGTCCACAGGATCCCGAGGAAGCACAGAGGTCCGGGCGTAGTTCGCCCAGTCGAACCCAGCGACACCGCCCAGCAGGTTAGCGACACCGAGAGGAGCACCGAGGATCGAGCTACGGGACACGCCCTGATAGGCGACCATGGCAGGACTCAGTGCATCCTTGAGGTACTTCTCGCGGGCACGAGGCTCCAGCCCGAGGGCCTTGGTGTGAGCCGTGGCGTAGTAGAACGCAGTGGACAAGCCTACCCCGATTAGCAGAGACATAGCCTCATCGAGAGCCGCACCGTTCCGCTTGGCCTCCCAGTAGGATCGCATCATGCGGCCATTGAGGGTCCGGACCATGAACATCTTGAATTGCATCACGGAGCCGATGAGCGGGTGATACACCTTCGATGCTTGGCTCGATACCTTGTGAGGCCGCAAGATCGCCTCGTCCGCCACACGATCTCCCAGGCGCCACAGGTGAGTGGACCGTGGATCCTTGGCGAACCCTTCACGGTTCCTCAAGCGCCACTTGCCGGAAGCATCTCGTGCGAAGTGACTGCTGATCAAGTCGCTGATGTCCGCGAACTGCTCGGGCGTGATTGAGGCCGCACGGAGACGCTCAGGGCGCAGCAGGCGGGACTCCCGGCCATTGAGCACCTGATGAGCGATGTCCATGATAATGCCCTGCCGCCCTGCATCTGCGATGAGGTTGGAAGTCTCACGGAGGACCCACGTCAGAGGCGACCTACTCGCAAGCTCACCAGTGGCGAACTCCAAGGTCCCCGCTACGTTGGCCGCACGATCACCGACACCTTGAGCACGCAGACGATCCACGATGTCCGCACGAGACGGACGGATAATCTCGTCGATCTCCCGACCGAACAGCATGTCGTGCATCGCATTGAGATCGTCCGGGTGCAGGTCGGTGCCCTTGGTGCTCCAGCGCTTGAGGATCGGGACGTTCTTCAATAGGAGCTTGGTGTGCCCGTTCCAGATCACGCGAGCAGCCTCGGTGAAGTTCTGGATGCCCATGTAGGCGTTCTTGGCGAAGAAGGCCATGTTATTAGCAGTCCGGATCCACGAACCAATCTGACCATCAGGGTTACGACGAGCACGCCCAGTGAACAGCTTGAGGGAATCGCCGAGTAGGCCGATCTCCTTGTGCTCCTTGGAACCCGGCTCGTGCTTAGCAGCCATCTCTTCGATCTGGTCGCGAAGCTCACCAACGGTCCGCCCAGTGGACGCCATGATCGCTACGTCACCATTGGTCCGCCGGTCGTAAGCCGGGATCACCCGGAGGATGTCGAACTCACGGAGGTCATTGAGCGAGAACGTCGAGCCGTCCGGCAGAGTCGTCGGAACGTCGCTGTCGAACAGGTTACGGGCTTCGAGGTAGTTGTTCGCCTCGATACCACGCAGACCATCGACGTGATCCTCGAAGACACTCGGGCGGTTGAACTGGTCGCTGTGCGAGATACCGTAAGCCTTCCTGCGGGCGTAAGCCTCAGCGAAGTCACGATAGGCCCGCTCCTCGGCCAAGTCGTCCACGTTACCGGTGCCGTCCGGAGTCGTCAGGCGCTCCAAGACATCGTTCTCGTGCAGGGCGTCCACACGGGCACGAACCTCAGGCCGCGCATGGTAGCTCTCCATCATCGAGTTGGCGATGGCGTCTTGCAGACCATCACGGCCCAGTCGGTCGATCATCAGGTCCTTGGCGGTCTTGCTGTACCGCTGAGGGAAGTAGCTGTCGGTGTGCCGTGAGCCTTCCAGAAGAGGCCGAGCGTCTGCCCTGCCGAACTGTGCTGGATTGGTGATACGGTCGTACTTCTCGCGCAGGTGCGCATGGAGACGATCTGCGAGAGCACGCTCAGGCGCTGTCAGTCCCTCACGGGTGCCGCCCTCGATAGCCTCAGCGACTCGACGGGAGATGGCCGACACTCGACCGGCACGGCTCAGGTCCTGTTGCTGCCAGAAGGGTTCGTTCAAGGCGTCTCGGATGTGGCCGTGGAAGTCACGGTAAGCTGCCTTGTCGAGCCACCCGAAGCGGTCGTGCAGGTCCGAAGCGGTCACGCCGAACTTGCCGTTCGATCCGTCCTGATAGCCAGTCGTGGACCGGAACAGGTCGTAGCCCAGCGAGCGGACCTCAGGGTTCTCAGAGCTTGCCATGGTGTAGCCGATCTCGTTCAAGCCACCGATCAAGTCGGTAGCCCCTGCGTTCGCCTTATCGTTGAACGGGTCGAGGTTCGAGAAGTCCCGAACGGTCCGAGGGTTGATGATCGAGCCAGCCGAGTGAATGGAGCCATCCGGAGTACGAACAGCGCCCTCCTCGAACGGCACGTCAGTGAACGGCACAGGACCATCGGTGTGAGTCTCCTCGCCGGTATGCGGGAGGTCCGTAGGATCAACCTCGGAACCCTGCTGGCGGGCACGCTCACGGCGCAGCAGCCGATTGAGCAGACCAGAATCATCACCACCTTCGACCGGAGCCTGTCGAGCCGCTTGGAGTCCGCGAGCCGCTTCCTGTACCGGAGCACGCCCAAGGACACCATGAGCAGCCGCGCCGAACGCAGCACCGCCGAGGATGGCCGAGGTGTAGTCAGCCTGACGCCCGGTGATCCCAGCGTTCAAGCCTTCCGAGGCCAGCCCAGCGGCACCACCAGTCACCGCACCGCCCAGCATCCGGACACCGAGAGAAGCCTCAGCGCCGACACCCGGAACGATGTAGGTCATGGGGTCGCCGATCATGCCGACTGCACCGCTCACCAGCTGGGCACCGAAGCCCGCCTGCTGGATACGCCCTTCGTTCTTCTGGCTCTCCAAGGCGATCTGAATGTTCGCGTCGAGGTCCTTGCGCTGCCCACGGAGCGGGATGTCCATAAAGGACGGACTCAGGCCAGCCGCTTGGATCTTGGCGTAGTCAGCCTCGGTCCAGTCCGCAAGAGTACCTCCGGTGAACGGATCGTTGAAGGTATCGTGCAGGCGCTGGTAGAAAGGACTGATGTCATGATCACCGTTGTCCTGCATCGCTGTGCGGAGCAAGGTGCCAATCGTCGAGTTCTCCAAGGTGGCCTTAGTGGCGTCACCAAGTCCCTCGAAGGTGCCCGGACCCTCACTCTCCTCGATCAACTTGGATAGCGGGGTCTGGACTGCTGGATCATCCGAGGCACCTTTCAGGCTCACGTCAGGACTCAGCGGCTGTTCCGGTTGAGCCTTGACGGGCGGTTGCAGGTAGCTCGGGAGATCGAGCGAGGCACTGCCGGTAGAGTCGATGGATGCCTCAGTTCCATCCTCGGGCTTTGCGAGATCGGCCAGAGCCTGCGAACGGTCACTCTTGGCTACGTCCGCCATCTGCGCCATGTACTTGAGGCCCTCTTGCGAGATCGACCCGAAGTCGCCACGGTCGTACGCTTCGACCTGAGGACGGCCAGCTGGGCCAGCGCCTTGGTTGTACAGCAGCAGAGCTTTCAGTTCATCACCACCGGCCATCCGAACGTTGTCTCGCATGTGTCGAGCAGCTGCGTCGATGGACTTGGCGGGGTTGTGGAAGTCAGCGTCAGTGATCAGACCGTAGGCTGCACCGGTCGCCTTGGTGAACTGGGCGATGCCACGAGGGCCTGTAGGACTCTGAGCGTCCGGGTTGAACCGGGACTCCATGAACAGCTGCTTGTGCAGCAAGGGGTAGGACACCCCGTACTGCTTAGCGGACGCACGGATCAGGTCGTCATACGGGGAACCGTTGGCCTGCACCTGTGCGTATTCTTGATTCAAGCTCATAAAACCTCCTTGTTAGTTGAGTCCGAAGTCACCTCCTCCGATCAACGGACCGGCTGGGCGCTTCTTGTTGTAGAACGGGTCCATCTCTCGACGGCCAGCCTCTTGCCGGTACAGGTCGATCTTGTCGGCAGACGCCTTGCGGGTCTGGTCGGCTGCTTCCTGCTGGAGCATCTGAGTGGTAATCGGCTGCGTCATGTTGATGGTGTGCCACGGGTCAGTGATGAAGATTCCCCGAGGAGTCTCGACGACCTCCAAGTCCTCTTTGTTCATGTGCGGATGTTCCGCCGCCAGGGCATCCATGTGCTGGCTCAGAAGCTCCCGGCCCGCTTGCCAGCTGGTAGGGTCCTGAGGGTCCAGCATCAAGGCGCGCTTGGTCACCGTGCCGAGGGTCTTGGTGTCGCTCCCGAAGGTCGTGGTCGTCTTCCCGAGGAAATCGTTCACCACAGCCTTCGCCCTACCCTCGTCACCAGTCCGGTACATTTCAGCGTTGAAGAGGGTTCGAGCGGCTGCATCCAGAGGCGCAGGCACGAAAGGAACCGAGGAGTCGCTACCGGTCTTCAAGTCGTTCCACTTCTGGTCGGCAAGTTGCTGCTGCTCCTTGGTGGCTGCTCGTGCGGTACGGTCATCCTCGACAGCTACGTCCAAGCCGAGGCCGGAGGACTGGAGGTTCATCAGGCGCTCATAGAAAGCTGCCTGCTCCGGGTAGACTGCCGCCATGGTCGCCGGGTCGGCCTTGTAGACCGCCATGCCTTGGTTGATCTTGTCAGTCGTGGCGTCCGAGATCTGAGTGGACGGCGATACGACCAAGCCTTGGTACTGGCGCTGGGCATCGTCCCCGAGTTGCTGGAAGAACTTGCGGAACCCGCCGTTCGACGAATCGTTGCGCAGGTACTTGAGCTTCTCGGTGTTCTTCTGCTCGTCGGACAGCTGGCTATTCCCGTCGATCTGAGCGAGCTTCTGGACCGCGAAGTTAACCGAGTCCTGCTCACTCCAAGTCCCGGTGTTCTCGTCCGAGGGCATGGTGCTGATGTCCGTGGAGGCACTCTCACCATTGAACCGCTGGTCGAACCGGGCCTGCAATGCGGCCATCTTGTTGCTGTGCTGCTGGAGCTTCACCTGTTGCGACTGGCGCTGCCCCTGCTGAGCCTTCTGGTTCGAGAGGATCGTGGCACGCATCTGGAGGATCTGTTGGGCCTCCGGGGTCTGCATGTCAGTCCCTTGGATCTTCTGGCGCTGTATCTCCAGCTGGTTGAGCGTAGCGATCCCTGCGGCTGTGTCCGGGTTCGCCCCTGCGTTCTGCAAGGCTACGCCGAACTTGGTCGAGAGATCGTGATTATGAGTGAAGGTAGCGTGTGCAGCCCTCGACTCGAACTCATCCATCTGGTCTGCGCCAAGAGCATCACTGACCTTCACCGGTTTGCCGTAGAGGTTCACCGTCTTGTCGCGAAGACCCTTGACGAACGCAGCAGCACCGGGGCGACCTGCGGCTCCCTGTAGGGATCGCTGGAGGATCGAGACGGCCATCTGCTCGTCACCAATGCCACCGGTTTCAAGCTGGTGATTCAGGTAGTCGGCGACCTGCTGCGGACCGTGCTCGCTCTGTAGGATACTCGGGTCTTCAAGAAGCGAGTTGAGTTCCGTGGTGCCCTGCATGACCATCGAGGCTTGGTACTGCTTCGACAGGTGCTGAGCCATGGTGTCAGCAAGGGCATTGTTCCGGTGCGAGATGTCCGAGTTGAAACCGAGGTTGAAGTCCTTGTCCTGCGGGTCGATCCCGTTGGCCTCAGCGTACGTCTTCGAGGCGTCGATACGGCGCTGCACGGCATACGTCTGGAGGTCCTCTTGGGTCTTGAACTTACCCTCGTTGATCTTCTGCTGGAGTTCCAAGTCGAGGTCATAGGCCCCGTTCCGACCGACCTTGCGAGCCAGAGCGGCCATGGTGTCCGAGTCGTCTTGATAGAGCAAGGTGCCGTTCGCTCGGGCATCCCGGCGCTGCTGAGGGGTCAGCTTCGAGAGGATCTCATCGGATCGCGCATCGGCTCGTTTGACCTGAGCCTGACGATACCCAGCGTACGCCCGGACACCCTGCTGGGCGAACTGGGCGAGGCTCGACAGGGCACTCGGGGCGACCGGTGCGGCCTGCACATTGACAGCCCGGTAGCCGATCCTGCCGGTGTTCCGGAGGGCCTCGACACCTGTACGCTCTTGGTTCTGTAGCGCTTCATTGATTGTATTAGCCATGATCCCTCCTTACTTGGCTGCTGCGGCTGCGTTCGCTTGATCGACACCGTAGCCTTGAGCTGCTGCACCTGCGGTCGATCCGATGACACCGAGAGCCTTCGAGAGTCCTGAGGTCCGGAGCGTAGGCGCTGCGCCCTCAATGGCCGACTTGGTGTTCTCGACGTTGCCGACCTCGTTGGCGAAGATCGACTGGTAGTCGCGTTGGTAGTTCTCGATCACGGAGTCAGACTCGCGGGCACTGTCGGCTGCGGTGACTCGCTTGATGCGGTTCAGGGAGTTGCCCGATAGGCCGGACTCGCCGATAGCCGCGTTGAGCATCCCTTGGTTCCTCAGGGACTTGAGGTTGATGTCGGTGAGCTTCTGACGCGCCTGCTCGCTCTTGTCTTGCAGGTCCATCTTGAGGTCAGCATTTGCGTAGTTCATCTGCTTAATCATCTGGATCTGCGACTTGCGCTTGGCGTCCTCAGCTGCACCTTCTGCCTTCGCTTGGTCGTGCGCACCGGACAAACCGCCGATGAGCGCTACGGCTGCGAGGCCGATACTTACGGGTTCACACATACGGCCTCCTCATAGAAAGAATTGACGGAATCGGGTGTCATCACAGAACGCCCGCTTGTAGTTGCCCCACGTACACCCGAGGGCGTTGAGGAGCTTGATGTGCTTGGTGTTCTCCAAGGACACGATGTTGGTCCGTGTCACACCTTCGCCCTGGACGACTCGCAGGTAGTCCCGAAGCATGAAGAACATTCGCATCTTGTCCCGAGGGCTCAGGGCATCCGCATGGGTCGTGTGGACGAACCAGATGCAGTCACCGGGCGTGCCACCAACGGCGAGGACATTGCCCCGGTCGTCGGTGATCGCTTTGATGCTCGGCTCACTTGAGGAGGCCGTGAGGACTCGCACAGGGCAACGTCCGGGCTTCACTCGGTCCATCTCGGCACGGTCGCTTGGGGCGAGGTTGATAGCCGCTTGGTAGAGGTGGCCGTAGTTGGCCTTGTGTAGTCGCATAGAGCCTCCTTGCTCAAGGTGAGTGGTTAGATGCCGGAAGACCGGCGCAGGTAGTTCGCCTCCCAGCCGCACCCGATGATGTTCACAGGGACAGGCGAATCAGAGGTGAGAACGAGGGTTTGATTCTGAGCATTGCCAGACACAGGGAAGCGGAACTGTCCGGTCCCGAGGGCCTGTTGGCCGACCTCACGATCCCCAAGGCGGGCACCGGACATCGTGTAGACGTACTCGGTGTATCCGTTGTCCACGGAGATGTCGAAGGCCCCGGAGTTCTCGTAGTTGACCCAAGCCCTGCGCAGCTGGAGCCGCCCGATGTCCTCGGTAGTCGAGGAGCCATCGTCAGCCGTTTGCTTGATGAGGAGCTTGGAGAACCCGTACAGGAACTCGTAGCGCATCCCGAGAACGAAGGTCCGACCGGTCACGTCACCGTCAAGGAAGATCTGCCCGGAGACAGACGCCCAGCCACCGACCGGCTCCTCGTGAAGCTGGAAGACTCCATCGTCACTCAGGGTCCAGAAGTCGCCTGAGGTCGGAATGAACCCGTAGGCGTCCGAGAGGTTGATGACCGAACGGTAGTCGTCATCGTAGTAAGCAGCCGGGGTCACCGGAGCTTTCATGTCCATGTAGGCACGGTACGGCTCACCGGTCACGTCGATAGAGTTCCGGGTGAAGTCCAAGCGCTCCAAGGTGATGCCACCGGGACGCCTCAGGATCATCCACATGAACGACCCGATGCACTGCGCCGAGAGGACCTCGACACCCTCGCCCATATCCCAATGGCTCCACGACTGTTCGGCGATCTCTTGGTCGAGGTACAGGAACTTGTAGATGAAGACGACCTGCTTAGCAGAATCGCTCAGCACCGTAATGAAGTTCTCCGTGCCTGACCCGTGGATCGCGTACACGTTGTTCGGGACATAGTTCGGTACGTGAGCCGAGATGTCCTCAGCGTCTTTCACGTCCGATACGTCCTGCACTGCGTAGTACCGCTTGATGCTCGCGTAGCTGGCACGAGGAGCCGCGAAGTACACACCTCGGCCCACACCGAACGGACGGGCGTTATCGCTCACGTCGAACTCGGTCGTTAGGTCAAGCTGAATGTTCTTCGCCGAGAGGACGCCTGAGGCGGTCAAGACGAACTGCGCTTGGTCACTCCAGAGGAGCAGCTGTTCAGAGAACGGTACGGCGTATTTGAGGATCGAGATGCGGTTGTGCGAGATCGCTACGTCGATTGGGTCGTCATCACTCAGCGCAGCCACGGAGGCCGGGAAGAAGTCGAAGTACTTGGCAGTCCTCGACATGATGACGTTCTCGCCCGACAGGAAGCCGAGACGGTTCCGGAAGAAGAAGACATCGTTAATCGTCCCATCAAGGAACGAGGGGAACGGGTTCGTGTCGTCATCACCAGAGGTCCGGGTGCCCCAGCTGAGCGGGGTCCAGTCGAATTGACCATCAGCGGCCCGCACGAGCGCGTGAGGCATCGTCAGGTTGTTGAGGTCGGTGATGACTCCCGGCGCTACGGTTTCCTTCCAGACCATGCCGACTCCATCGTACATGACCCAGTAGTTGTCCCCGGCTGCTGTGTTCTCCCCGGTGATCTCGACGATGTACCCAGGCACGCACTGAGCGGGCAACTTGGAGAACGTCTGGACCTGATAGGTGAACCCGTTGATCAGCTGCCCAGCGTAGCCGTCCGCCGTAGAGATCGAGGTGATGTCCTCGGGTGTGGTGATCATCACGTACCCTGCCCCGGCCACAGCCCCGTAGCCCGCATGGGTCACGATCTGAGTTGCCAGTTGCTGAGCGATCCACTGGGCATCCGTTTGACTCACGTCAGTAGCGACAGAGCCGTTCGCGATGGTCAAGGAGGCCAGCTGGACACCGTTGATGGTGACGGTCAGGGTTCGCCCATATTGACCGCCCCGGACGTTGATGATCGCTCGACGGTTCAGCGCGGGGTAGCCCGACTGAGACACCGTAGGCCCCAGTCCGACGACAGCCTTCCGGTTCGTGATGAACGTGTAGTCCGCCACGGTGACCATCCGGAGGTCTTCGCGAGGGTTCGAGCAGTTGGCATAGCCATTGTAATTACGAACCGTATAGGCATTCCCCAGCAGGTCCACCACGGAGATTCCAGCGCCATCGCAGATCACGAGGTACTGCTCTTGGGCGTCCCGGTTGATGAGGTGGACATACGGGTTGTTCGTCCAGTGATCCACGGGATTGAGGTACTTGACGAACTTGGTCGGCGGTCGCTTCTGGAGGCCCTCGGTTTCGGAGGACCACCCGTTCACCTGCGCTACGCCTTGGTTGGCATAACGGAGGATGTCCGGTTGTTGGCTGATACCGCCTTTCAGATTCTTGATTGATTGGCTTACGAGGCCCATTGTCACCTCCCTATCAGCGGCTGATTCGCCCGGAGGTCCACGAGTCACCGTCCAGCATGTTGTTGACACCGTAGTCAAGCTCGTACTCTTGAACGGCTACCCAAGCATCGTTCTCTTCCTCTTGAAGAGTCGCTTCGATCTCAGAGGCCCCGAAGAACCTGATGTTGAAGCGCCGCGATGCCTTGGCGATGATGTAGGACCGGAACGGCACAGGCATCTCGGAGAAGCTCTTGAGCCGGATGAGACTCACGGTGATCGGGTCGTCGAACTCGTCGGTCTTGTTGGTGCGGTCATAGACGTAGCCGCCACGGTTCGTGTAGGTCCCTGCGGATCCATCGACCATCACCCGTAGGAAGCTGTCCTCCCAAGTGATGAGCTTCGAGAAGACATCAGGGGTCAGGGTCGCGTCAGTCTCGATGTTGAACGTCCAGCCCCGCGCTTGGACCTCTTGGTTCACCTTGGCGAGTAGTCGTCGGCAGTTCGCTACGTCAGCGTTTGAGCCGTCCTCCAAGGTGTTCACTGGGGACTCGCCGATAGCAGCGAGCATGTCGTTCACAGCCTCCAGTTCATCGGCGCTGTACAGTGTTGCTTCATCGTATGCAGAAGCCATTGGCACCTCCTTGTGCGCTGGTGTTAACGAAAAAACCCCTCAAGCCAAAAGAGGACATGAGGGGTTCATAGGGTTAGGCGGTTACCTTGGCCTTGGATGCAGCTTTCGCTACGTCGAAGACCACAGCGCCTACGGCTTCCGGACGCAGGCCACCGTGACCCATTGCGTACTTACCAACGATCTGGTCAGCTTGCAGGGAGGTACGGCGGTCGCGCTCCAGGGCCATGTCACGCAGCTTCACGGTGCCCACAGCAGTGCGGTGAGACAGCAGGCCGACAACGTTGTCCAGAGCAACAGGAACGGTCGAGGACGAAGTAGCCGGGAAGGCGTGTTTCTGGTTGGTGCCATCACGATCATCACCAGCACCACCTACGGTCAGGTGAGGCACTTCGAGGATCTCCCAGCCCATCACGTTGCGGATCGCACCGGTTTCCGGGTTGATCAGCGCTTGGTAGTTGGCTGCGTTCGGCATCAGAGCCGCGAGGATCGCCGAGTAGTACTCAGGCTTGGTGTAGAAGGTACGGTCACCGGTTGGCACGTACTTCTGAGTGAAGTCTGCACGAGCAGTGGTCAGCGCCTTGATGATCGCAGTACCGAGGGCCGCTTGGTCGGACAGAGCCGATTGGGAACCGATGGACTGGATGGTCGGAGAACCCAAGCCTTCGATGTTCTCGTTCGAGGTCGATGGCAGGTTGTTCAGGTTCGCGATCTCGGCCAGTACTGCACCGTCAGCCGCGATAGCCAGAGCCTCACCGATCTGCGAGGAGTACTCGGAACGCACGTCATAGTGGTTCATCGCATCTTCGATGTCGTAGATCAGAACATCGGTAGCCAGCAGGCCGTCGATGGCGATCACTTTCTCGGTGTGCTTGATGTCACCGCGCTTGTCATCGAGGTTCTCACCGGCTTTCAGGTAGTAACCCTTGGTGCGACCCATGACTGGGAAGCTGGCCGATTTACCGTTCTGAATGGTGCGGACCATATGTCGAGTGACGACTACGGCACGACGAGCGAATGCGGCCAGAGCCTCACCGCCGAAGACCTTTAGGAAGCCGCCCAGCAAATCCGTGCTGGTGCTGCCCTTACCTTGATCCAAACCAATCTGTTGACCGCCTTGTGCATTTGCCATGTGTTCATCTCCTTATGCTTGCCCTCGCATTCCTTGCGGGGCTTCCTTGAACGGCAGGCACGACGAATCCTCGGGATATACCCGAAGAGTCGAAGTGTCTTTTCTGCCTACGAGTGAGGGCTTTTAGTCCTGCCCTCGGGTGCTGCTGGCTCCTTAGAAGCTCGACACCATGACGCGCTGCTCAACCTTGCGGCGGAACTGCTCGTCCAGTCGGTATTCCTTGGAGTTCATTGCGGCGATCATCTCGCCACGGGAAGCGAACGGCTCGACGGCGACCTGCGGCTTAGCGCGTCCCTGAGGAGCGGTAGCGGCCTTGGTCATCACGTTACGCTCAGGGGACTTCCCGAACTTCTTGCCACGGCTTGCAGCGCCGAGGTTGATGATCGAACGGACGGTCGCCAGATCCTTGCGCTCCATGGCAGCTTGCAGAGACTCAAGGGACTCCGGGCTGTTGGTGCGCATGTGGGCGACGATGGCGTCGAACTTCTCTTGACCACCGGCATACTTGATGATGCCCGAGGCGTAGCTCTCAGCGAGGGCCTCTTGGCCGCGCAGGTAGCTATCGACGAATGCCTTCGAGTAGCCTGCTTTCGCGAGGGCCTCGTAGGTCTTATCGGACAGCTTGCCGGTACGCTCGTACTCATCCTCAGCCGCATTCGCAGCCTCTTCGGACAAGCCATTCGCCACGGCATGAGCACGCATGGTGTCGAAGCCTTCGGCGTACTCGTCGAGCGCTTGGACGTTCTGTTTCAGTTCGTCGCTTGGCTCGGCCAGAGGCTCGAAGTCCTGCTCACCAGCATCATCACCGGCCTCACTGACATCGGAGGTTTCCGGCTCATTGGCCTCAGGCTCTTTGTTGTCAGTGGTTTCTACACCGTTGAAGCCCTCTTCCTGAGGTTGCTCCAAGCGGATCTCATCGTCGCCATCACGGACAGCTACGTCCATAGCCAGCATGTTCTGCTCGTGTTCACGAGGATCATTCGACGAGATAACAGCATTACGAACGCCGAACTCGGCATAAACATCTGCGGACATTGTGTCTCCTTGTTTTCAGAAGTGATGGATGCAGTGACACAACGAGGACCGTTATGCCACTACCAGTGAGGGTTTTAGCCGACCTGTCCGACCGGAGATGCTTGAACGCCCATGGAGTCCATCGCAGCGGACATAGCGTCCGGACTTGCGGTAGCCTGAGCGGCTGCACCTGCGCCGATGCCTTGGGCACCTGCGGAGACACCATCCTGCATAGCCGACTGAGCCAATTGCTTGGCCTTGTCTGCATCGGTGAGGATCAAGCCTGCGGTATCGAGGCCCAAGGCGTTCGCAATGCGGACCTTGAGATTCCCGATGTTCAGATCCGGGTCCTGTACCTGCGACAGCGGGATCACCAAGTTCGTGAACTGAGTGAGCTTGTCGAGATCCTGACCACGGCCCAGTGCTTCCATACCGGTGCTTACGGTCGGCTCTACGGCTTCCTTCGGCATGTCCGGAATCAGTTGGGTAGCTTGAAGCTGAGTCATCAGGTTGCGGACGATTGGAAGCTGTAGCTCCCGAGCGAGGATCGAGTAGACGCCACCGAGGGTGTCTTCCAGTTCCTTGGCGACATACCGAATCTCTTCGGCTGTCACTCGTTCGCCCTGGCGCTGCACTGCGCTGTTGAGCATGAAGGCATACGACAGACGACCTTCGATGTTCTCAGCGACTGTACGAGCCACCGAGAAGTCGGCGGTCTTGTCCAGCTGGAGGAACTCGATGTCCTGCACACGGCCCGGAACGAAGTCGCCAGTCTGTGCCTTGACCAATCGGCGCACCTGAGTGATGCCATTGGGATTGACCAGACCGACCACCTTCGAGGCGATCATGGAGAACTTGACGATTGACTCGGTGAGGTTCTCAAGCGACTGGAGGTCGCCCATGTACTCCTCGACGTGCGAACGTCCGTAGTTCTCGCCATCCATCTTCACGTAGCGCACAGGGATCCACGGGCAGCTATCCAAGGGATACTGACCATCGGAACCATCGACCTCGTTGCCGCCAACTTCCTGATAGCTCAGGTACTGGTCACCGGACTCATCGTCGAGGTAGATGTGCGTGTGAACGTCGATCAACTCATCAGGATCGTGGTCACCCTCAAGGGTGTTCCGTACGTCCTCCGGTAGAGCCGCGAAGGCTACCCGGTCGTAGGTGATCATCTGGAGGATGGTGCCGAAGGGATCTCGTTGCACCACATAGCTGTGTAGCTTGTAGAGCTTCGGCGGTTTGAACTGGTCGCCCTCCGGAGGAGGCAGGTACAGCAGCCCATTGCCAGCCACGAGCAGCTGCTTGAGCAACTCGAAGAGGGTCGGGTGATAGCTGTTGGCATCCATGAAAGACATCAAGATCCGCTCGACCATCGAGAGGCTTGCGTCGATCTGCGACAGTTGCTGAGGATCCGTGAGGACCTCTTTTGCTTGGAACTCCGACAGCTGCAAGCGCATCCACGGAGTACTCGGGAACAGCGCAAGCATGAGCTTGGCCGCGATGTTGTTTAGACCTCGGGCACCTACGGACTGCCACGGTTGCGTGTAGTCGGTGGAGGCACCGTCAGATGACTTCGGGAACAGCGAAGGGATGGTGAGCGCTGCGGCATTCTCTGCGCGAGTCTCGTACGATGATCTGTCATTGACTAACCTGTCGTAAGTTTCCTTGGCACCGTTGGCCCCGAAGCCCGTGCGAGCTTCTGCCATACGATACCTCCGTTAGATATTCAGACCGGTGCCACTGGAACGGGCGATGGACAGGCCGCGCTTGCCTCGCGCTCGGGCAGCTTTGCGTGCAGCCTCGGTGTCGCTGTCGTCATCGTTCGCGGTGTCCGTGGTCGGAGCTTCCACCTGTGCGGCTGCTGGTGCTGGTTGCTCTGCCGGGGCGTCATTCTTTGGAGGCTTAGCGTCACCGCCGATGAGGCCACCAGTTGCAGAGCCGACAGCGCCGGTCACCTTCTTAACGATCTTCTTTACTTTCTTGCCCATCCTTGGGTCCTCCTAATTTCCTGTAGTTGATCTCGTAGCGTCCCTCTGCCCTTCGGTGAGTGAACGCCATGACTCGATAGCCGGTTCTCTCGGCCAACTCCCACGCAAGTTTGATCATCTTGATGCCCACGCGGCCCCGATAGCCGGGCGACACGTAGCACCATTGGACAGAGATCAGTTCACCCACCTGACAATCGTCATCGGCTGTAATAACAGCGCCTGCGACAACTCGGCCCTCGGAGTTAATCGCTTGGATCTCGTAACGATCATTCGCTTCGACATCCCCGGTGATTCGCTCAATGGCTTCCTCGGGTGTCGATGTCCAGGTGAACTCTGTGATCTCGGCGACCGCATCAGAGATAGGAGTCCCGACGAGTGTCGGTTCGCCCTCCTCCAAGTACGTGACCTCGTACCTCATCGGGTCTTGGTCCGAGCGCCGAGGCTCTTTTTGATTGCGCTGGTGGAGTAGCTGGTGGAGTTCTTGATGGTGCCTTTCGGCTTATCGAGAGCAGAACCTACGGAACCGGAAGTTGTATCATCCAGATCCACACGAGCCGGGTTATCGGTATCGTTCTCGTCACCACTGGCAGACCCATCGCCATACTCGACACCTTTCGGAGTTTCGAGCAGTACGGGTTCTGGTGCTGGAATGTCGGAACTTACCTTCGGTGTCTTGACCTTACTTGAAAAGCACATGGCACCTCCTATGCCTGCATGTCCTCCATACGCTGCTGTTGAGCAGAGTCCATTAACTCGATCAACTCAGTGACCAAGTTGGCACCCTCGACGAATCCGTAGATTGCCGCCTCGGTCCAGCCAGCCTTCCGTAGTTCGTCAATCGCACCTACACGGGTGAGATATGAGAAGTTGGTACGTGCCTGGAGGAACTGAGCGGCCCCTGCTGGAATCGCCGGGATGTCGTCTGGACTGTCGAAGTGATGCTGAATGGCGGATAACATATGATTAATAAACCTCCATATCTGAAAGAGTCCCTAAGAGAATCTCTAAGATATGAAACTCTCAGAGGGACAGAGGGATCTCCCACTACGAGTGAGGGTCTTTAATCGCGGCCCGGATCGAAGGGTTCGTGAGGAGGATTCCACGGGATCGGCTTCATGGTTTCCCAGTCGAAGTCGGAGGAGCGGCAGATGCGAGCCACGCGCGCCTGAGTGATCAGGTCGTCGTACGCCATGCCCTGCTTGCGAGCCAGAGAGGCCACGCAGTCCCAGTAGGTGATCGGATGCTCGAAGGCACACTCGGCCTCGTCGCCCGGAAGGCTCGTCCACGACCACACGGTTTCACCCTTGCGAGGACCAGACTTCATCACACGGCTGGCCTCGAAGAAGAACGAAGGCTTGTCCAGCCAGTCCCACAGGTCCTGAGTGCCGACCTTCTCGCCTACACCCGGAATGCCACCGTAGCCGTCCGTGGTGTCGCCCTTGATGGTCTGGTACAGGTGATACTTGTCAGCATCGGCCTCGGTGTTCGACACGACCTTGTTGTTCGTCAGCCAGTAGAACCGACCGGGAATCGTGTTGAAGTCCTTGTCGCAGGACACAGGGATCGCCTCGTCCACGTCCAGATACTCCGGGTGAGTCGCGAGAATGCCCATGACATCATCGCCCTCCAGGCCGTGCCACTGGAACGTGTGGGAGTACGTTTCGAGGTTAGCGAGTTCCTTCGCCACGAAGTCCGGGTAACCCACAGGCTTGCGGGTCCCCTTGCGGTTGGCCTTGTAGGTCGGCAGGACGAACTTACGCCAGTTGTCATCACCGTTCTTCGTGGAGAAGACCATTACCAACTTGGCATTGTGGAACTCACGGAGGCGCTCGCGGATACCGTTGATGGAGTTCTCCAGAGTTTGCCGAGCCTGAGCGTGATCGCATTGAAGCGACCACACGTCATCACCCCAGTCCACTTCCTGTTCTGCACCTTTCATAGCGTGCATCACGAGGTAGTCACCATCTAACAACAATGCAATCCGTTTGCTCATTGAATCCTCCCGTGTTTCTTTAACAGCCGAACGCCACTTGCAGTAAGTGTCCAATAGCCAGAGACAATGCCAGCACCGTTAAGAGCAGTAATATGCCCTCGGCTGGCGGCTTCGGCGATTGAGACTGCAAGTTCCCTTGCGAAGTTGGACTTATAGGTTCGTGGCTCCATCTTGATGTAGTAGAGGAACTTGAGGTACTCATCCATCAGAGCACCACAGTTTGAACCGGCGAGACACGGGTGATGTTCAGGTGCTCGAAGGTGTCACCCATGTCCTTGCGGAGATTGAAGCGGACACCATGTTGCACGAGATCAATCACGAAGTTCTCGTCGTCTTTCATCAAGGCACGCTCAGAGCGCTCGATGGAAACCTTGACGGCAGCCACTTGCTTCGGACTCAGGTGCTGTTCAACTTCGTTCTTGTCCAAGGCAGCTTGCAACTTGCCAACGAGAACTTCCATCTCCTTGCGGACACTTTCCAGTTCCGCCGAAGTGAATACCACACGGGTATCGAAGGTGTGACGAAGTTTGACGGTAATAGCCATGAAAGTTACTCCTTATATATTAGTGGCAATCTTTCCAAGTTGCGCCGAACTTCGCCTCGGTATCTAACGGACACCGGAAGTTGAACATTACTTGAACATTACGCATTGCAGTTTGTGCAGCCTCAGCAACTATCTGTGCAGTCTCTTGATCTTTAGCTGCGATTTGAAGTTCATCATGAACCCACGCCATGAAGGCGAAGTCCCCGTCCCATCCATGGACGAGGCCGTACTCTTCCATGAGTACCCGCTCTGTCTCGGCGACCCACGCCTTGCACACAAGAGCACCTGCCGATTGCAGCAGGGAGTTGAGCGCACTGTGAGGCGACCGAACGTGGACCTTGCGGCCATCCAAGCCACGGATCCAACGGCGCTTCCACTTGATGTCGAAGCGCTTGAGCGCTTGGTTCCACTTCTGCGACTCCACCAGCTGCGCTTCGAGAGCGTCACGCAGCGAGGAGATCGCCGGGGTGTTGTCCAAGAAGTCTTTCTTGAGCGCCTTGCCCTCGGCCTTACCGCCACCGACAAAGCTACCCACCAGACCATCACCGGCTCCGTACAGGAACGCATAGATGAACGTCTTGGCAATCGACCGGCGCTCCTCGTGGTAAGCATCGTGCTTGTCCCGAGGTACGTCCGGGCAGATCCCGGCAGCGACACCGTTAGTCCAGTGAATGTCACCGTGCATAACGATGTTCATGTAACGACCTTCGTCGAATGGAGCACCGAAGTGACCCAAGCAGCGAAGCTCAAGGCCGCTCGCATCGACACCGACTTGAACCCATCCCTTGAGTCCAGCGCCGAACAGAGCGCGGCATTGAGGCCCGAACGGAGCAGTACCAGAAGGCACCTGAGCCATGTTCGGGAACGAGTGGGTAGCACGTCCTGTTACTGCCCCATTCGAGTTCACGTAGCCGTGCATACAGCCATCCTTGGCTACGAGACGCATCCATGCGTTCTCACCTTCGGCTAACTGACCGATCCGCTTCTGGATCATCAGGTACTCACGTACGAGGTCGATGCAAGCCTGAGCCTGCGGGTCCTTGACCTTGACGTGTTCGAGCACCTCATCATCGACCTTCGGAGCACCCGTAGGGGTGAACTCCATCGGTTCCCATCCCGCATCCTTGAGGACCTTGATGATGTGATCCCGGCTCGCGGGGTTGAACGTGATGTGCTTCACGGGCGTGTACGGGGCACCTTCCATGGTTTCCGTCTTCGCCAATCGCCGGGACTTCCCTGTCCCTGTCCAGATCGCGCCCTTGAGTGGGTACTTGACCCGTGGGTACTTCGCCAGCGGTTTACCCGTCCGTGGGTGTAGGAAGGCTTCCTTGCCTCCGTGCGGCTGATACCACGACCCGAAGGTCTTGATGAGTTGCATGAGGAGATCCGAGCGGCGTCCTGCCAGCTCCATGTACAGCCTCTCAGCTGCAACCTCATCGAAAGGAAATCCGTTCCTCTCCATCTGAGCCAGCGTCCATGCGGCTTGATGCTCCAGGCGAATCGAGTTGACCCATTGTCCGCATCCTTGCGGGAAGTAGTACGAATCGCCGAGGAGTCGGTCGAGCAGTGCCCAAGTGACCTGTACGTCCTGTACGCAGTACTCAAGCATCTCTTCCGTGAAGATCGCCCATGCGTCTTCCTGTTCACCGTAGGACCCCTTGAGAATCCCGAGGCGATAACCCCACGCAGCCAGCTTGTGCGACCCCATGAGCTTTCCGGGCAACTTGCCGGATTTCACAAGGGCGCTGTCTCGTTCCTTGATGTTCGAGTAGACCAATCGCGATGCGGTCAGTGTGTCGAACAGCTTCTGCCGTGGGATGTTCAGGCGTTTGCCGAGGTGCATCCGCTTGAGCTTGTCGAGTGCCGGATGGTCGTAAGCGATCCCGTTGTGGGCGATTAGCAGACCATCTTCCTTGGCGGCTTCAAGCTCCAGTGAAAGGATGAACTCAGCAAATTGATGCGGTCGGTATCGTAGTACTGTGCCGCTGATAGGGTCAATAGTGACCCCACAGTGGAACTTAGACACTTCGGCCAGAAGGCCGTCAGTCTCAACGTCAAAGATGAGCATGTGGCCCTCCTATAGCGATGTGTTTTCAGTTGGTTGCGGTCAGTTCCTTGAGCTTCGCAGCCTCGGCACGCAAGGTCGCTTCGACCTCATCAGCAGCCTTTGCGGCAGCTACCAGCTTCTCGACGGTCGCACGGGCCAGAGCCGCTTCCTTGCGGTTGACCTCTGCGGCTTTCTCCAGCGCCTTGACCAGTTGAGCCACTACAGCGCGATAGAATTTGATGATGAACATAGGGTTTCCCTCCTTAGAAATCGCCTTCCTCCGAAGTATCAGGCATCGACGAATAGTCCGGCCCCCACTCTTCCGAGACAGGATCAAGCCAGCCAGTTTGCTTGTTGTATTTCATGAAGCCTGCCTCGCCGGTTTCACCCGTGAAGCGGCACTTGAGGACGCGGAACAGGACCAAGTTCGGGTTCTCACCCTGCTGGTTTCGTTCTGCTGCAATGATGGTGTCGCTCAGCTGTCGCAGAGATCCGGAGCCGCGCAGATCGGTGACCTTGATCACTCGACCCTCTTCGTGAGGCGTGCCCTTCTCCGGGTTCTTGAGGTGGCAGATGACGACCATCAGGATGTCGTTCGACTTAGCGAAGGCTTTCAGCTTCGTCATGAGTCGGTCGATGGTCTTGCGCTCGTCGCTGTTGTCGTCCATGCCGGACACGACGATAGAGATGTGGTCGAGCACGATGACCTTGCAGTCCCGCGCCTTGACCATGTAGTGCAGCTTGGCGATCAACCGGTCCTCGACGGACTCAGCGAACGAGTCGTACAGGAACAGCTTGTCGCTCTCGAACAGAAGGTCGAACGCTTCGTCGAACTGCTCCTCAGTGGTCGCTTCCGGGTTCTGCCGAAGGCGAGTCTTGAGGTGAAGACCCACGATGTCCTGCACCGTCTCCTCGACGGCCTCCTCCAGCATCGCTACGCCAACGTTGATACCCTGCCGGTGGAACCAGTTGTAGGTATTCTGGCGAACGAAGGTGGACTTGCCGCTGCCCGAACCCGAGGTCACCAAGAGAAGCTCACCGCCCCGTGCATCCTTGGTCATGTCACGCAGCTTCTGCGGAGCATCCAACGGGATCGACGGAACGACCTTCTTGTTCTTGATGCGCTCTTTCAGCGACTTCGCGGACACCACACCGTCCGGAATGAACGGCCCAGCGTTCCAGATCGCATCCATGAGTTCCTTGCCGCGACCGGCCAAGAGACACTCGTTCGCATCCTTGAGCGGAAGCACCGCGACCTTCACCTTGCCAGCCGGAAGAACCTCGGCGGCTTCCTGAGAAGCTAATCGCCCTGGCTCGTCCATATCGAACATGAGAATGATCTCGTCGAACTGGTCGAGGTACTCATAGTTCGCAGCACACGCAGCCTTGGCAGACTTCGAGCCAGCCGGGATGGAGACTACCGGGTACTTGCAGCCTTGCAGCTGAGCTACCGAGAGACAGTCGATCTCACCTTCGGTGATAACGATCTTCCGTCCACTGTTCCAGAGGTGAGCGCCCCACAGTTGAGTCTTCGAGAACTTGCCGCGAGTTTTGAACTCTTTGTCCTTGTCCCGAAGTTTCTGTGATACGAGCGAGCCATCTGGACTGTAGTAGTTGGCGATCTGGTAGTTGACACCGTAATGCTTACCGACCCAGTACCCGAACTTACGACAGGTTTCCTCTTGGATACCCCGAGCCGGAAGTCCTTGGTAACGACCACTCGCATCGCCCATTTCCAGACAGCCCGCAACGCTCTTAGTAGGAGCACGTACGGCGCTATCGGATCCGTCACCAGCAACGTAATGTTCACATGAGTGGCAAAACGTGTGACCGTCAGTATACAGTGCATTTGCATCTGACGAGCCACAATTATCACAGGGCATGTGGTGGAGGAACTGACTATCTTCCGCATCAGAATGGCGCATCTTGACCACCCACCGGGCATGTCACAGGAAGTTCTTCGCCAGTTGCTCTTCGCGGAATCAGGTCGATGTACTTGTCGCGCATCTTCTGGTATCGCGCTGCTGCACGAGACTCAGGGTAAATCCTGCGGACGACCTCCAGCTTGCCCCAGTGTTTCTCACCGAGGAACCGAACGTACGCGCCCTCTACCCCGTGGTGCGCTTCAACTACCGCGAACTGGTTGAGGTTGTAGTCGAAGTTATCGACAGCCTCGGTCACACAGTCGTAGTCATACACGATGACATCGACAGGCAAGTTCTGGATCTTGAAGCAGCCCTTAACGCGGTCCGACTCGTTCGTATCGTAGAACGGCTGGATCGTGAACGGGACATTGAAGTGGTCGAGTGCGATCATCACTTTCGTGAAGTCTGCACCTGCGGTGATGATGTCGATGTCCTTCGGTTTAACCCCGAAGAAGATGTCACGGGCACAACCACCAGCGATGATGCAACGAACCCCTCGACTCTGTAGGTTTCCCAAGAGATCGAAGGCCGCTTCAAGTGCAGCACGAGTAACCATGAAGTTACCTCCTATGTCAAGTTTGATGCGCAACTACCCCGCGCTCTTTCGGAGGCAGGGTGTGCAACTACGTGTGAGGGGTTTTGTTACAGCGGATTAGCAGCAAGCCACTCTTGGACGTTGAAGCTCGGGCAAGCCTTGCCATCGTCAAGTTCGTTGTGACCGACTACACGAGCCTCAGGGTAAGTACGTTCGAGGTCGCGCAGCTGTTCGCGCAGAGTTGCGAACTGTGCATCCGTGAAGTTGTTCTGAGGTTCCATGGCATCATCGACACCACCGACCATGCAGATGCCGACCGAAGTCGAGTTGTGGCCTTTGACATGCGCACCGATCACGCCGATGTCTCGACCATGTTCTACGGTGCCGTCTCGGCGAATGATGAGGTGATAACCAACATCAAGGAAACCGCGCTGGCGATGCCACATGCGGATCTCTCGCAGCCCAATGTCCATACCGGGCTTAGTTGCAGCGCAATGCACCACGATTAGATCGGTGCGCACTCGCGGCTTGAACTGTACACGAGCCATTATTGCCCTCCTTTGCTGATGAGGATTCCATCAGGAACCTCCTTACGCGCCTCCTTGAGCCATTCTTTCGGGATCAACTTGTCAGCGAACTTAATGCCGTGCTTGTCGCAATACTCTGCGTACGAAGTCGGCGACCCTTTGTAGAGCTTCGAGCGACTCGAAGAGAAGACCATGCGGATGTCGAGGTCCGGGTACTGCTCACGAATCAGCAAGTGTTTCTTGCGGTCGTCAGCGTCCCACAGCCCTTTCGTCTCCACTATGATTCCATTCGACAGTACGAAGTCCGGGGTGTACTTGGCGTTCCTTGCGGGCACCAGATACACCAGATGGAACCGTTCGTAGTCGTAAGGAACCCCCAGCCCATCCAAGAGCTGAGAGTTCTTCTCTTCCAGTCCGGAGCGATATGCCCCCGCTCGGGCGTTCCGTGCCCCAGCGTAGCGAGCCATCAGAAGTCCCCGGCGTCGTCTTGATCGAACGGAACCTCATCGGACTCATCGCCACCTACGGAGCCTTCCGAGCGAGCCGGAGCGTCCTCGGCCACGAAGCCATCTTCCTCGACTTCATCGCCCCAATCTTCCTCACCACCGCCGAACTCAACGAGTTTCAGCAGCATCACAGCGTCGATCTGGAGCTTCACGGAGGCACCGGTAGTCGGGGTCCAGCCGTAGTCCAGCAGGGTCAGCTTGACCTTCACCTCGGAGCCACCGGAGATGTTCGGGACCTCGGCCAGAGCCTTGCCGCGAGAGTCGGAGACTTTCAGCGGCTTCATGACAGTCTTGCCGGTCTTGCGGTCCTCGAAGCGATCGTACGAGGACATGCGGAAGGTCACTGTGCCATCGTCGTTCTCAACGAACGGCAGGTCGCCTTCGTACGGCAGCAGGGGCTTCTTGCCGCGCTGGACCTGAGGAGGGTTCTTCTTGTGCTCGGCCAGTCGGCGGGCATAGGACTCCTCGTGCCACTTGACGATCTTGTCGATGAGGGGTTGAGCCTCATCGGTCGGGATGGTCAGAGCCAGCTTGTACTTGCCACGCTCGGTAGCGAAGTGATCACGACCGAAGTCGGGTTTCGAGATGTAGGCGTACGGCTCCACAGTGCCGCGAGGGGTGATGACTTGTGGACGTTTAACGAAGTTGCTCATTGGTATAGACCTCCTTGTCTATGGGTTTCAGTTGAACTTGAGTCGAGCGACCTGAGTCGCCAGATACTCGCGGTTGATCTCGATAGCCATAAGCTCGCTCGCATTCCTGCGGAACAGCTTGAAGGCCCCGTAGACCACCGACTTGAAGTGCTCCCGTAGGAACGCTTTGTGGAACCGCCACACCTCGTGCTTGAAGTGCGCGAAGTTGCGGTCAGGATCCTTCTCAGCGATCTCCAGCAGCGAAGCCTCAACGATGTCCTTCTGCCGTGAGGTCATCACGTAGTTGAACAAGGCACCGGCGAGGCCCGAGCTTTTGGTGACCGCGAAGTTCTGGAGATGCAGATAGCCGTCAGGCTTGGAGCGGTAGCCGCCCTGTGCGTAGTTCATGGGGTCACCTGCGGACGCACACGTAGGACCGTGCCGTATTCAGCCTCGGCCTTAGCATGGGCATCGCCGAGATCCAAGGCCCACACAGGGACCTCCTCAACCAAGCCGAGGTGAATCACCGTGACCTTGAACAGTCGCTTCTCAGTGGCTTCGGGCATGGCTGGCCTCCTTGCGTTGCTTCGCTTGGACGACCATGCGGCCACCGAAGAACTCGACCTTCTGAGAGTCGTACAGGCCCTCGTCACCCTCTTGCCCTGGCTTAACCAGTTCGAGGGCTGCGGCTGCACACTGACGCCAGATGGCCTTAAAGGCATTGCCTTGGGCGTAGTTCATCTTGAGCGCTTCGATGATGTCGTTGCACTCAGCGGTGTACGGCAGGGAGTACTTGTTGGTCGGCTTCTCGATGCGGACCGTGTAGTAGTCCACGGAGCCACCGGTAAGCTCTCGGGCAGGTGTCGCCTTCGGAGCTTCGAGGACCTTGCAGCGGCACGGGATGTCGTTGCAGATCTTGCAGCACTCGTAATCAATCATTGATCACCTCCTTGAATCGTTGCCAGATGAGAGCCAGTCGTGGGAAGCGTCCGGTGTACGGATGCAGTCGCAGTCGGCCCAGCTTCATGGCCTGCTCGCAGCGGCCTTTGGTCACGAGGTAGAGGTGCTCGTGGTCCTCGTCATGAGCCACGGTGTTGAACGGTTGGGTCTTCACCAAGCGGATCTCGCGATCAACTCGGACGGTGAAGCGCAGCGCTGGAACTCCACGGTTGTGGTGCAGGTAAACAGCAGGCACGGTTGGCCCTCCTTGGCAGGTGGATGTTGTGGTACTACGGGTGAGGATTTTTACGGACGACAGAAACGACAAAGCCGCCCGAAGGCGGCCATGTGAGGTCAGGTAGGGATCAGCAGATCACGATGCTTTAGCGCTGCGCTCCAGAGACTCAAGGAACCGCTGGTGGCGGTGCCGGCTGAACTCCTCGACGTACTCCCACACGAGGTGACCGTACGGGTAGCGGTGGACGTAGTGGCGGTGTGCCGGATGGTCCTCGTTCAAGAAAATCTCCAGCGCCTCACGGAACCACTTGCGAGTCTCAGGGGACGGGCTGTAGACGGTTCCGGCGTGCTTGCAGATCTCCTCAATCGCCTTCCAGCGCTTAACGTCATCGTCCAGCCCGAGCACGCACTTGAGGAGCGTCCACACGATGATGAAGGGAGATGCGATGATGACGAGCGGCAGGGTGATAAGGCGATTCATGATGCTTGATCCTACAGGTACAGGGTGAGCTTAGTGTATCAGGGTGATGATCGCGGCGACAACGAGGACCACCAGAGACACCCCGGCGAGCGCCTGTGATACTCGGTGAATCCCGGTCTTGAACCAGAAGCGCTTACGGTAGGCCCACTCGCGGCTCGTGGTGCTCCAGTAGGACATATTGTCGTCGTACCGGGTCAGGGCGCAGTAGGCCCATATGCAGAGCCACACGAGGGTCAGGAAGACCGCTGCGGTGATCTGTGCGTCATGTGGACCCGGAGGCCCGGAGGCCACCGAGTGAGTCGCGTTGCTGGCGTTCATGGCACCAATGAGTGCAGCCGTGGTTGCGATGTGAACAGCAGTCATAACCATAGGGTGTCTCCAGATCAGGACAGTATGATAACAACGATGAGGACGATGAGTAGAGTTTCCATCACTCTTTCACCATCGGATCGCTGATACCACGGAACCGGGAGAAGCTCGGGTGACGCAATGAGCCGTCCTCGAAGCGCTCCATGAAGACCACCTCAGCGCTCCAGCCCTTGAACGGGTTGCAGTCGTTGGCGTACTTCGGGCAGATCCGGTTGGCGTAGCCTTCGGCGTTCTGGTAGAGGAACCCGCCGTCACCGAGGAACTTAGCCTTAGCGGCCATGTAGACGGCATTGGTGAACTCGGCCTTCTGGTCCTCAGTGAGTCCACAGGCGTTCACCACGAACCCATCTTCCAAGGTCACCTCGAAGCCGATCACCTTGCCTTCGTTGGCGAGGCCCTCGGTGCCCCACACGAGGCCGCTCACGGTCCCGTCGATGGTGTCATCTGGCTTCATCTTCCATTGGCCGACCTTCTTGCCTCGGCGCCAAGTGGCGTTCGGATCCTTGACGACCAAGCCTTCCTTGCCTTCCTCGCGGCGCTTCTGGAACAGGCCCTCAAGCTCCTCGTACGAGAAGACATCGAGCGACTCCATGACCACCCACTTGATCTGCGGAACGTGCTTCTTGAGTAGGGCAACCATCAGTTCGGTGTGGTACTTCATGATCCCGTGAGTGACTTCGAGGTCCTCACCGGAGCGGATCTTGTCGAGAGGAGCCACGCCGAAGACATGCACTTCGATGTCGTCGAGTTCGAGCAGGCGCTCACCCTTCTTCGGGTCGGCCTTGATGCGCTGGAGGTAACCGGCAGTCACTTCGGCGGGTTGACCGGGCATCACAATCTCGCCCTGGAGCATGAAGCCCTGCGGGTAGATCATCTGGTCATCGTGCAGCAGCTGGGCGAACAGGGTATCGGCGCAGCGGGTGTATGCGGCTTGCAGGCCCGGCAGGTGCTTACCGGCACGGCTCAGGAAGTCCACATGGATCTCGGGGCTGTTATCGACCGCAAGGTTCAGCTGTACGCCGTCCTCTTTGGTGTCTGCGATGACCCATCCGGTAGTCGCGAAGACTTTGCGAACAGCGTTCTCGGAGAAGTCCACTGGACCTGCTGGCTTGGTGTTCAGAATCACAGGCTTGACTGCCATTACTTAGCTTCCTTTATGAATTCGATGGTCTGGATTGCGATGTCATAGGAGATCGTCGGGATGTCCTTTAGGGCCGTGCTGGCGAGTGCCGGACAGCCGAGGTATTCAACGAGTAACTTGAGGTCCTCGTAGTGCAGCCTTTGGTCGAAGTCGATGCGGTCGATGACGAGCGCCAATGAGTGCAGCGAGGCACGCACGGTCCACTGTCTGCGCATCTGGCAGAACTCAGCCCAATACGAGATCGCAAAGGGCCGAGTGCCGACTATTGGTGCAGGGATTTCGGGTTCACGCTTCCAACTCAGGAAGCCCATTCGTGGCGCTCCTCTCGAGTGGTCTTGTTGCGCTTGCCCTTACGCTGGCGGAACGCTTCGAGATCCTCGGGGGAACGGTTGCGAGTGGACTTGTTGAGACGTTGAACGGGTTGGCCTTGCATCGTGGGATACCTCATTTGCAGTTGATGGATTTCGTAACTACAAGTGAGGTTTTTTGTGGTGGCCTCAGGCGAACGCGAAGTCCGACTCAAGGATCTGGCGGATGTCGAGAGTTCCCATCTCAGGGATCGGCGGGAGTTCCTGCGATTCGTCCAGCTGCTCAATGAACTGGTCGGCGAAGTCTTGAAGTACGTTGTTGTTCTCGTACGTCTCGACCATCGTTTCTCTGACTGCCCGGAACATGAACCCTGCGTGAGCCGGGATGGTGCCGAAAGAGTCATGAATCAATGCGAAGAACTTCACCCCGTAAACATCGTGGGAATGAACGACAGTCTTTCTCAGGTGACTTCCGTCCATCGAGTGAACGAAGTTAGGGCTGATACTCGACTCCATCTTGCGCCCGTCGATGTCGCTGGAGTCCTTGACGATCACGGTAGCCTGAATGCGCTGCTGCCCGTGGAACATGAGGTCTACCCGTCTCTTCACAGGGACGAAGTATTCCTGCCACACCGGGAAGCCGTCTGGTGTCGTCCAGTGGACGGCCATACGAGGCTTGAGGATGTCGCCGGTCTTCTTGTCCTTCACCTCAGCGGCGAGGAGCTTCGCAGCAGCCTTGAGCCAGCCCATTGCGCTTACAGAGGCCCGGACGACCGAACCCATGGAAGCGTAAATGTGCCCCGCCAGATACCGGGCGAACAGCTGAGGATCGACCTCGAACATGCTGCCCTTGCCTGCCTCGATTGAGGGACGCACGGTGTCCTTGAGGATCTGGTCGCCGAAGCCGTAGACCTCGGAGCCATACGGCAGGGTCATCACGCAGCGCTTCGTTACCTTCCGATCAACCTTAAAAGCGAGCCAACCTTCTGCCAGATCTCGGGTTCCGAGCTTGAGCACGTCCCGAATCTCACCGGTCTTTTTATCAACTTCGGTATCTCGGGTTGTGTCCGTACCATCCGCCCGGTCGGCGAGAAGCCGCTTAACGACTGCTTCGGCCACCAATCGGTAAATGTCCTGTACTTCGGCGGAAGGCACGAGGTTAACGGCGCGGCCCCCACGTTCATCTCGAAGCATTGCCGAGAAATGCTGAATGCCAGAACAGCTACCGTCGAACGCAATCGGAAGGGCGGAAACCCATTGCTCACCATGTTCAACCACTCCAGCCCACTCAAAGCAGAAGGCAAGGAAGCAGAACGGTGAATCCATCTGCTGCCATCTTGTGTCCTGTAGCGGGTCATTGGCGACCGAGAGGATGAGTTCTTCATTGTCCATCACCCATTGTTTGCGTTGATCGAAAGGAACCTTGTCATGTCCTGCGGTGTTCGCCCCGTGGACCATGAGCCACTCGATGCCTTCGGCCCCGATAGGTGCGCCCTCGGATGCCATGAGCAAGCCTTTCGTGAGGTCGGTGCCCTGCGGGTTGAACGAAGGGACCGGGTAGACCCGACCGCGCCAATCCATCGTGTACGGGAACCAGATGGCAGCGTACCCGGCGAACTTGTTGGCTTGGTTGAGCGTGAACGTCAGGCTGTTGCGCTTGGCCTTCCACGAGCGGACCCGGCGATGGTAGTCCTTGAGAACGCGCTTGTTGGCCTTGAGGCCCTCTTCGTCGTCACCCTCGTACTTCGCTGGCGACTCTTCCTTGGCCTTGCCAGGAAACCCGTCGAGGTCTACGTGCTGCCAATCGAACAGCGCATTAGCGACTTCGAGTGTCTTCGGGTTGATCCGCCATGCAGTCTCTTGGGCGATGTTGAGCGCCTTGTAGACCTCGGGCATATGGACATCCCGGTAACGCTCCAGGGCTTTGCGATTGCGTACCTTGATCAACGTCTGAGGACGACGACCACGAGCCCAGTACCCACCACCACGAACGCCCGTCCAGCGCTTCGGCGGGACGACACACGGTTGATACAGCGGGTGAGCCTCAGCGAGCGAGAAGTTCCGGTCATTGATCATCGCGGCGAACTGGTCATGAACGACAATGATTTGCTTATCGTCCTTCTTGTTCCCAGCGCCTACCCGCTCGATCACGATGAGTTGCGCAGCGGCTGCGTAGTGCAGCAGTTGGAAACCGACCTGAAACCGCATGTCGTTCTCGAAGTTCTTCTCGTCGCGCTCCCACTGTGCCCAGTGCGAAGACAACTCGCCCTGTTCGAGCATGGAAGCCTCGACAGCCTGCATGTATTGCATCTTGTAGGTGTGTCCGTGGCGCTTCGCCAAGTTCGGCTCAATGAACCGTTTGAACTTCTTGGCCTCTTCGTCGCGGATCCGACCGTAGCGCATCTCCTCCTCGACAGACTTCCCGATCCGGATGGCGACCATCTGAATCGTGAGTTCCTCGGGCTTGATCGCCGCGAGCAGCGAGATGAGCCGTTTGAGCAGGATCGTCGCGGCCATCTCAGGCGGCAACTTGCGGAAGATGTCGATTGCCACGTTCTTTCGGCGAACCTTCTCTTGCGCCTTGAGCCAGTCCACATGAGCCTGAGCGATCTGCGGGATGAGCGCAGCGACCACGTTACGGACACCGAGGGTATCGGCGTACTCTCCGTTCTTCGCGGCCTCTTCCAATGACTCCCGGTAGCGTTCCTCCCCGAGTACATACGCCTCGTGTTCAAGCCGCAATTGTTCAGCGGCCATTGTTTCACCGAATAACCGCGAGAGCAGTGTGAATGCCTCGGGCGACTCTTTTACGTCATCGAAATTGTGTCTTTCGGGTACGACTTGCATTCGGCGTTGATTCCCTATTTCTGTTCTATTCTCTTTTGGTCTTTAAGTACTACCTGTTAGATCTATGTAGTTATTATTAGAGTTATTAAGATTATTATTATTATAAGAATCTATTGAAGAACTATAAGAATCTTAAAGATCCCTCCGACTCACTTCGTCACTACGTGTGAGGACTTTTGAGAATCGAGCACTTTCGGCAGGCAGCAGCGAGCCGCTCGACAGAGTTGTCAGGCGGTCACTACGTGTGAGGGTTTCTGGTGCGGGAGGGTGTTACTCGGCCACTTCGATGCGACCGTTGATGTCTTCGAGCTTGTACAGGTACTGCTTGAATTCGCCTGCGGCACTGCCCTGACGGATCACGAAGAACTGCTCGTACCACGTCACGTACAACTCAGGCGCGGTGCCTCCAGTCCACGCAGGGACCGAGAAGAACATCGGTTTGACCTCGAATGTCCCGTCCTGCTGAGGGATCCGGGCGTAGAACTTGATGCTTTTGATCTGGTGTTGGGTCGGCAAGGTGGCTCCTTTGGTTTGCGCGATAAGGGATCTCGGTCTATCCTATCGTTTGGCCGCGAGGCCGTGTGATGATTAACCGAAAACTTTAGGTACAAGATGATTCGAGACGAACAGAACCACTCCTACGCCGACCTCGGGAGCCTTGCGGCCTTCACGGTTGAGCGAGGCCAGCCGCACCCACCGCTCGGCCCTAAGGGTCTGGAAGCGATGGCAGCGGTCAAGGCTGAGATGGCTCGTCAGGACGAAGAACTGGGCCTATTTGATCTCGGACCAGAAGACTAAGAGGTTCCGTGCGCCTTCCGTCACCGGGAGGCCCATGTGCAGCGTTCGCGACCCTTGAAACAGCATCCCGTGGCCGACTGGCAGCTGCGGGACCTCGAAGGGTTCGCCTAAGCCTTGGGGCTTGACCAGTGTCCCGCCGCCCTTGTGGAAGTCACTCAAGGCCACCACCAGCGTAATGTCCGAGTCCCGGTCGTGGTGCCAGTGGCCTTTCGCTGTGTTGTCCGGGCGATACTGAGCGAACTGAATGCTCGACATCCGCTCTTGTTCAAGCTGGTAGAGAACTTGAGTGAGGGGATTAACCGCCTTGTTGAACAGGCCGTGAAGGCAGCTATGCAGGCTTGGGCAGTTGTCGGCAAGGGTGATCTCGGGAATCTGCACCTCGGCCTCTTCGTCCTCATTGACCGCGAAGCTCATCGCCGCGATCTCTGTCAGCAGGTCGTCGCAGTACTTCGGATGCAGGAACGGGATCGAGTAGACGCCTGAGGTAAACGGGACGCCACCGCGAGTCGGGCCGTATTCCTTGATGGCACTGAGGGCATCACACCACTCCTTACGCACCGGGCGGAAGTCGGTATGGTTGAGGCCGTTGCGTTCCTGCGCGAGATCGCCGAGGACCTTGTAGGTGTCCAGGTGAGGCAAGAGGTCCGGGTGATACTTATCAAGAGCGGGAATCGCTACGGCTGCTCTCGTTAGAACGTGCATTGGTGCTCCTTTCTGTTTCCATTGCTATTGCTCGGTGCCCTCCTCGTGCGCCTGAGGGCTAACCGCGTTGTACATGCGTTGCAGCTGCTCAAGTTCGCCCTCGCGAATCTCAAGCTCCCGGCGCAGCCGCTCAATCTCGCCTTGTACGAAAGTCGTATTACTGCGGATCTCGGCGAGTGTCGAAGCGATCACACTTCCGCCGCTATTGGCATTTAGTATGACGTCCGAGCGGCTGGCGCTTGGCTTCCTAACGAATTTCCTGCCTCGCACCCCAGTAGTCAGCCTGTGTTTACTGCGGAAGTTCTCGACGTGCTTCGGTTCGAGTCCGAGGTCTATGAGGCCCTGTCGAGGCCACCCGGCGAACCACAAGCGAACAGCGAGCTTCGAGCGGTCTGAGGTCTTCTCGCCCCACGGCTGGCCGTTGGTGTCCCGGTAGATCGCTCGGTACTCCTCAGCGAACGGGACATCCGGATCAATCGGGATCTGCTCTTGAATCTCTATGAGTTCTTCGAGGGTCCCGGCGAACGGGTAAGGGAATGCTGGCACGATAACTCTCCTTGAGTTCTTCGATGTGTGTATGTGAGTGGGTCGCCTCCTGATGGCGCTGAGACATCATCAGACCGTTAAGCCTAAGTCAGTCCCAGCTTGATACTATACGTCAATACGATGATTGTGTGCTTGTGATGCTTAGTTCGTGAAGACGTAGGTAGTACCACCGTACTCTACGAACACATAGTGACCGTTCAGTTCCTGATCCCGTGCATACCCTGCGAAATCGAAGTAACCACGCAGATGCTGAGGGATCTCGCGAAGTTCGCCGGACTCTTCGAGTTGCTCCGTGAAGTACGCCTCAGCGTTCTCACAGTCGCCCAGGTGGCAATCCTCGAAGTTCTCTTCGCTGGCGTTGTTCTCGCCGATCCACTCGACATAGGCCAGCCATGCGTCACCGTGCTCCTCGACCAACCGGACGTGTTCCAAGAGCTTCTCAAGGTTCGGGTACTCGCCGAACTGGTTCAGGCCCTCACCGTCGTAGTCGTGTGCTGCCCACTCCTCGGAGCTTGGCACCGTACCGCGACCGAGGCACTGCCCGCAGTCGTCCAGCTTGAAGCCACCTTCGGTGATCGCCCCGGAACCTTCGCAGCAAGGGCACTCAACGAAGACGTTAGGGAACTTGGAGGTCACGAGGACCTGTCTTGCGATGTCCGCTTGAAGCTCCTCAGCGTCATCGTAGGCGGTCAGGTCGAACCACTCACCGTGATGACGACCGTTGTTGTAGGAGGCGAGGCAGGCAGCATACATTTTCATGATTTGTCGTTTCCGTTTCTATTGGCTTTGGCGTTGTGTTACTATCAGAGTGGGAAAGTGTACCCAGCGGAGCCTACGGACATTTAGCTGTAGGCTCGACTTGGCGCACTCTTTAGGAGGCTGGCATCTCAAACTTTCGAGGGCGGCGCGGTGCAAGCTCCCATCTTCTTACAGCGATCCGGGCAAGCTCGATGTCGTTCATGTCGTGCCAGATCGGAGAGGTTGAGTCGATGGCGAACCATCCGGTGTTGCCCATGGCTGGCAGGTAGCGCTTGATGCGTTCCCCTGCGTTGAGTCTTCTCGCCACCTCACAGGCTTCGCTGTAGGCCAAACCGTGTTCTTCCTGAGGTGCGTACTGTTGCTGAGCTTTGTTTATTGTGAAGCACATTGTGTTATTCCCGTTTCAGTTGTCGTTGATGTTTAGCGTTGTTGCCCTGGAGGTGAATCAGTAGCCCAGCCAGCCGAGCACTTCGTCACTCGTGTAGACCTCTTTGTCGCCTACGTCCGCATAGAACTCAGTCAGATCGGCGCTGTGTCTTCTCAACTCGCGCAGTGCTTCGCGCTTTGTGACCTCTTCCGGCCAGCTTTCTGAGTACGTCATGCTGCGTCCTCAAGCTGGCACATAGTGCAGATCTGGATGAGTTCCTTGATGTAGGTCAGCGAGCCACGGAAGATCATTCCTGTCGCCTCCTCGACCATCCAGAAGTCGCCCTGCCAGTCGTTCCAGTGCCCTACAGCGAACGCACAGCCCTTGTGCTCTACGTGTACCCGCTGTGCTGCCCAGTAGCTCGACTGCTTAGCGTTGACCGCTGGTGCCGCTGGATCCTTGCCTTGTGCCGCCAGTCTTCTCAGGTCAGCCGCTTTGAGTTCTTTCAGTTTCAGTTTCATGCTGCGTACACCTCTTCGTTATCACCCAAGTAAAGATCCACACACCCGAAGGTCTTAGCGGCTGCGCTGAGCCGGTCGCCCAGTTCGCCTAAGCCTCGATCCCAGTAGCCAACTCCGTGACCATTGCGTGTCAGCCAGAAGTCATGCCCTGCGCATTCCCATGCGTCCTCATTCGGGCACTGTCTTCTCTGTGCGTACTCCTCAAGATCCTCAGCGGCGTACGCCATGAAGCTCTCAATGTCTGCGCAGGCTTTGTCGGCCTCACCGTCTGCCCATTCGTAGTCGTCCAGGCTCACATGCTCACCGTTCTCGGGATGCGTGTCGGAGGATGACCACAGGGCCGCTTCAAGGTATCCGGCAGTGAATCTTCTCGCCTTCTCCGTGGTGATGCTTAGCGTTGTCATTTACGTGTTGCTCCGTTTCCGTTGAACTCATTGGGCTGCGCTCTCAGTCCCTACCCATGACCTCTGTTCAGGCCCAAGAGCGCAGCACCTAATGCTTCATCTTTACGTTGCATTGTGTTGCTAATCCGAATTGTTAAAGAGCGGCGAAGCTATTCGCTTCTGTCTGTAGCGTGAGTGTTTCTGTGTTTCTTGGCGCTCATCATACCGATTTGCTGTAGTGTGTCAAGCGTTCATCCTACGGTGATACTTTCTGATTCGCTGCGGCCCCGCCTGACGGTCTTATGGGCTGCTCTGTCGGCTTCGCAGTATGTCAGCGCTGTAGTGGTCCGAAGACCCAGCGCCAAGGCCCTGTGAGGCTCTAAGCGATGTTGCTTGTAGGATGATGCTTATCACGGCATCGGTATTGATTGTTAAAGAGCGTTGAATCTGGTGTTGCTCAGTGGCTCAGTGCCGCTGTGTGGTTGCCATGATATAGAATTCTCATCCTACGTCAATAGTATGATCGAAGATATTTTCCTTTCGTCATCCTTTGATCGGACCTAATGAGCCTGTAAGCCTTACTGGCCGTGGTCTGTAGGCGTCTGAGAGCGCACCTAATGAGGTGTGAGAGGTCCTAATGATGTCCTGATGTCATCCCGTGGTCATCCTATGGTCGTGCGCCTGTAGAGGCGTAGGGACGGTCTGATGAGTCCTGAGGAGGCTTAGAGGGTCATACAGATAGGGACACGAGGACACACGAAGATCAATAGGCCAACTCAATGACCAATTACCACTCGATAGGTCATCCCTATGATCCCAGGCGTCACACTGAGAGTTCCCCAAGGTCTACCCAGTGTTAGAACTGTTAGAACCCCAGTGTTTCCGGGGCCTGTAGGCTACCTGATGAGTCCTGAGGAGGGCCGAGGGAGGCCATAAGGACCCCACCGTGTGCGCACGATAAGGACCCCATGCGGGGGTGTGTGCGTATGCGTGTGTATGAGGTGACCTCTCAGATTTTTCTCTCAGATTCTTAAAGGCTCCTATGGCCTCCGGAAGCCTCGTAGCGACGACCTACGGCTTCACCAAGGCGAGACTACCTAAGGTGACCTATCGCTTCTGAGGAGGGCTGAGAGTGGCGCACAGCTGGCCTAAGTGGTGGAGTGCCAACGAACCACTTAGGCGTGCGTCGAGAGGTGTTAGAAGGATGTTAGAATCATGTCACAATTACCTTGCACCATCATCCTATGACCCTATATAATAAGGCCCTGCGCTGATACTGGAGAGTACAAGGTGATCTCTCCACTAACTGTATTGGAAAAGCTCAAGGGCGCCCGCCTGCCTTCGTTGACTTGGCCGGACGCTTGTGGCCTGTACCTGGAAAATAAGTGAGAATGCCGACAGCCGCATTCGGCAAACCGAACTTATCATATCCAAGAAACGTCATCAGCTTAAGGCCCAGATCGCAAATGAAACGAACCGCGTTCTTCATCTCCGACGGCACCGGCATCACTGCCGAAACCCTGGGCCAGAGTCTGCTCGCTCAATTCGAGAGCATTCCGTTCAATAAATTCACCCGTCCCTACATCGATTCGCCGGAAAAGGCGCGGACCATGGTCCAGCAGATCAACGCCGCGGCCGAGCGCGATGGTGTACGCCCGATCATCTTCGACACCATCGTCAATCAGGACATCCGTGAGATCCTGGCTACCTCGAATGGCTTCATGATCGACATCTTTTCTTCGTTTTTGTCCCCGCTTGAACAAGAATTGACTGCCCATTCGTCGTATTCCGTCGGCAAGTCGCACTCGATCGGCGGCAATTCCAACTACATGGAACGCATCGAGGCGGTGAATTTCGCCCTGGACAACGACGATGGCGCGCGCACCCACTACTACGACAAGGCCGACCTGATCCTGGTAGGCGTATCGCGCTGCGGCAAGACCCCCACCTGCCTGTACATGGCCATGCAGTTCGGCATCCGCGCCGCCAACTACCCGCTGACCGAGGACGACATGGAGCGCCTGCAGCTGCCGCCGGTGCTGAAAAAGCACCACAACAAGCTGTTCGGCCTGACCATCGACCCCGACCGCCTCACCGCCATCCGCCACGAGCGCAAGCCCAACAGCCGCTATTCCAGCTTTGCCCAGTGCGAGTTCGAAGTGCGCGAGGTGGAAAACCTGTTCCGCCGGGAAAACATTCCCAACATCAATTCCACGCATTTTTCGGTGGAGGAGATTTCGGCGAAGATTCTGGTGGAAAAAGGGGTGGAGCGCAGGTTCAAGTAAGCCTGTACCGGCCTCTTCGCGGGCACGCCCGCTCCCACAGGGACCTCACTACACTCAAGTCTTGTGATATCCCTGTGGGAGCGGGTTCACCCGCGAAAGGGCCAGCACAGGAATAAAAAAGCCCCGGCATCACTGCCGGGGCTTTTCATTTCAGCTCATGGCTCAGGACGGCACCACTGCCGCCTGCCCGCTCATGGCCAGGTCGACCAGCTCGCGGTTGGCTACCGCGTACATCGCATAGTCGGTACCGGTGGCATTGCGCAGGTCATCCAGCATGGCGCGCCAGCGCTCCACCATCACCCGGTGCTGCTCGGCCCACAGCGCCACGCGGGCGTCCATGTCTTCCGGCGCATCGGCCATCTGCAGTACCGAAATGGTGATCGCCCGCTGCTGCAGGTCGATGTCGTCGCGGAACGCCTCGCGGGCCAGCGCCTGCCAGTTGTTCTCCACCGGCAGGTTGCTGATTTCCTGCAGGTACCAGGTCAGGTCCAGTGCGCTGCCCACGGCGAAGAACGCCTTGGCCACCTGCGCCGGGTCATGGCCGGTAACATCCGAGGCCTCGATGATCGGCAACAGGGTGTACAGGTGGGTAGTGCCAGCCACCATGCGCGCCAGCAACTCCGGCACACCAGCCTCGACGAAGCCCTGGTAGCGCACCATCCAGCGCTCGCGGGTCGGGCCTTCGAGCAACTCGTCGAGCTTGAGCCCCAGTTGCGCGATCTTCGGCCCGAAGTGCGCGGTGTCGCGCCCGGCGTCCTGCTCGTTGCGGCGGCTGCGCAGGAACCAGCGGGTGGCACGGCGGCCCAGGCGCATCAGCTCGTCCATCAGGGTCAGCTGGATTTCCGCCGGCACCTGGTAGTCGAGTGCCTCGATCTGGCGGAACCAGTGCGGCAGGTGGAAGATGTCGCGCACGATCACATAGGCCCCGGCCACGTTGGCCGGGCTCATGCCGGTCGACTCCTTCAGGCGCTGGACGAAGGTGATGCCCATGTTGTTGACCAGGTCGTTGGCGATCTGGGTGCTGACGATTTCGCGCTTCAGGCGGTGGCGGCGCATGGACTCGGCGAATTTGCTGACCAGCGACGGCGGGAAGGCGGTTTCCATGTCGCGGGTCAGGTAGTCGTCGTCCGGCACCAGCGACTTGAGCAGCTGTTCCTTGAGGTCGATCTTGCTGTACGAGATCAGCACCGAAAGCTCGGCGCGGGTCAGGCCCTGGCCGGCGGCCAGGCGCTCGGCCAACTGCTCTTCGGACGGCAGGAACTCGATGGCACGGTCCAGCTTGCCACGGGCTTCCAGGTCGGCCATCAGGCGCTTGTACTCGGCAATCCGCTCGCGGGCACGGCGGGCCGCCAGCGACAACGCCTGGGTCTGCTTGTAGTTATTGCCCAGCACCAGGCCGGCCACTTCGTCGGTCATGCTGCCCAGCAGCTGGTTGCGCTGCTTCTCGGTCATGTCGCCACCCTGCACCACTTCGTTGAGCAGGATCTTGATGTTGACCTCGTGGTCGGAGCAGTCCACGCCGCCGGCGTTGTCGATGAAGTCGGTGTTGGTGGCGCCGCCATGCAGGCCGAACTCGACCCGGCCAAGCTGGGTCATGCCCAGGTTGCCGCCCTCGCCCACCACCTTGCAGCGCAGTTCATTGCCATTGACCCGCAGCGCGTCGTTGGCCTTGTCACCGACGTCGGCGTGGCTCTCGGTGCTGGCCTTGACGTAGGTACCGATGCCACCGTTCCACAGCAGGTCTACCGGTGCCTTGAGCAGCGCATTGAGCAGCTCGGTCGGGGTCAGGCGGTCGGCTTCGATGGCGAAGCGCTCTTTCATCTGCGGGCTGATGGCGATGCTCTTGGCACTGCGCGGGAAGATCCCGCCGCCTTCGGACATGATGCTGGTGTCGTAGTCGCTCCAGGCCGAGCGCGGCAGGTCGAACAGGCGCTTGCGTTCGGCAAAGCTTGCGGCCGGCTCCGGGTTCGGGTCGATGAAGATGTGCAGGTGGTTGAACGCCGCCACCAGTTGCAGCTTGTCGGACATCAGCAGGCCGTTGCCGAACACGTCGCCGGCCATGTCGCCGACGCCAATGACGGTGATCGGGTCTTCCTGCACATTGATGCCGCGCTCGCGGAAGTGGCGCTGCACGCCCACCCAGGCGCCGCGCGCGGTAATACCCATCTTCTTGTGGTCGTAACCGGCCGAGCCGCCCGAGGCGAAGGCGTCGCCCAGCCAGAAGCCGTAGTCGATGGCGATGCCGTTGGCGATGTCCGAGAAGGTTGCGGTGCCCTTGTCGGCCGCCACCACCAGGTACGGGTCGTCATCGTCATGGCGCACCACGTTGGCCGGCGGTACCACGCCACCGTCCTTGAGGTTGTCGGTGATGTCGAGCAGGCCGGAAATGAAGATGCGGTAGCACGCCACGCCTTCGGCGGCGATCTCGTCACGGCTGCCGCCCAGCGGCAGGCGGCGCGGCAGGAAGCCGCCCTTGGCACCGACCGGCACGATGACCGAGTTCTTCACCTGCTGGGCTTTCACCAGGCCCAGCACCTCGGTGCGGAAGTCTTCCTCGCGGTCGGACCAGCGCAGGCCGCCGCGGGCGACGTTGCCAAAGCGCAGGTGCACGCCTTCGACCCGTGGCGAGTAGACGAAGATCTCGAACTTGGGCACTGGTTTAGGCAGTTCGGGGATCAGCTTGGGGTTGAACTTGAAGCTGAAATACGACTTGTTGTGGCCGTTGGCGTCCGGCTGGTAGAAGTTGGTGCGCAGGGTGGCCTTGATCAGGTCCAGGTAGCGACGCAGGATGCGGTCTTCGTTGAGCACCTGCACGTCATCCAGCGCGGTCAGGATGGCTTGCTCCAGGCGCAGTTGCTTGTCATCCAGATCTTCCTGGGTGAGCTTGCGCGCCAGGTAGAAGCGGGTCTTGAACAACCGGGTCAGCTCGCGGGCGATGTCGGTGTGGTTGTTCAGGGTGCTGGCGATGTAGCCCAGGTCGAAGCCCAGGCGAATCTGCTTCAGGTAACGGGCGTAGGCGCGCAGCAGCGCCACGTCGCGCCATGGCAGGCCGGCGGTCAGCACCAGGCGGTTGAAGGCGTCGTTCTCGGCATCGCCGCGGACGATGTGGATGAAGGCATCCTGCAGGGTGTCGTTGAGCTGCTGGATGTCCAGGCTCAGGCCTTCGCTGTAGGTGAAGGCGAAGTCGTGGATCCAGTAGCCGCGGCCACTGGCATGGCGCAGGCGGTACGGGAACTCGCCGAGCACGCGCAGGCCAAGGTTCTCCAGGATCGGCAGCACGTCGGACAGCGCCAGTGGCGTGTCGGCGTGGTACAGCTTGCAGTGCAGGGTGCGCTCGCCGACCTGGGTCAGCGGCTGGTAGAAGCTCATCGCCAGCGGCTTGCTTTCCGACAGGTTCAGCACGTGCTGCAGGTCGACCACCGCGGAGTGCGCGGCGAAGCGCTCGCGGTAGCCAGCCGGGAAACCTTTGGGGAAGTCGGCGAGGATGTTGGTGCCCTGGGCTTCGCCGAAGTTCTCGATCACCAGTGCCGAGTAGTCGTCATGCCACGAGCGGCAGGCCTGGATCACTTCGCGTTCCAGCTGCTGCGGGTCGATGTCGATGCGGTTTTTCGGGTCTACCCGCAGAATCAGCTGCACACGGGCCAGCACCGATTCGGAGAAGAAGGTCCAGAACTCGCAGTCGCTGGCCTTCAGGCGCTCCATCAGCACCTGCTGGATCTTCTGCCGCACTTCGGTGGAGTAGATTTCCCGCGGTACATAGGCCAGGCAGTAGCAGAAGCGGCCGTACGGGTCCTTGCGCAGGAACACGCGGATCTTGTTGCGTTCCTGGATCTGCACGATCGACATGACGGTGCTGAACAGCTCGTCGACCGGGGTCTGGAACAGGTCGTCGCGCGGCAGCACTTCCAGCACCTGGGCCAGTTCCTTGCCCAGGTGGGCCTTGGGATCGAAGCCCGAGCGACGCTCGACTTCGGTGACCTTCTGCCGGATATAAGGGATGGCATGCACGCTTTCGCCGTACACCGACGAGGTGTACAGGCCCATGAAGCGGTGTTCCTTGATCACCTTGCCATCGGCGTCCAGCTGGCGGATCGACACGTAGTCCGGGTAGGCCGGGCGGTGTACGCGGCTTGGCAGCGCAGCCTTGGCGAACGACAGCAGCAACGGTTCGTTGAGGTAGGCCACGGCATAGTCTTCGATGCGCAGCTCGTCGCTTGTCAGGCCCACGCGCAGGCGGCGCGGCAGGCCGAGGAACGACTGCTCGTCGTAGACCATCTGGCCGCCATCGGCGTCGCCCTTGACGGTGAATTCTTCATAGCCCAGGAAGGTGAAGTGGTTGTCCAGCAGCCACTCGAGAAAAGCCTTCACCTCGCCCTTTTCGTGCTGCGCCGGGCCAAAGGCGGTCTGCTCCACCTCCGCCACCACTTCACGCAGCTTGGCCTTCATCGGTTCGAAGTCGGCAACCACCACCCGCACCTCGGCCAGCACCTGCTCGATCTCGCGGGCCAGGACCGTCAGCTCGGCGGCGTTGGCGCAACGGTCGATCTCCAGGTACATCAGCGACTCATGGCGTACGCCCTCGCCCTGGGTGCCCTTGGGCAGCAGTTCAAGCAGCTCGCCCTTGGCGCCGCGGCGCACGCTGAGCACGGTGGTCTGCAAGGTGTGGATGCTGTAGCCGCGGCGGTTGAGCTCGGTGCGTACCGAGTCGACCAGGAACGGCAGGTCGTGGTGCAGCACTTCGACCACGCTGTGGGTCGATTGCCAGCCATTGCGTTCGTAATCGGGGTTGTACACCCGTACTTGCGGGTATTCGGGGTCGAAACGCTCGATGATGCGCCAGGCTGACAGGGTGCAGCCGGCCAGGTCGGAAAGCCTGCGTTGGGTGAGTTCGTCCAGAGAGATGATGCCGAAGAACTGCTCGGCGAACAGCGCGACTTGTGGCAGGGACTGTTCGCTGATGTGCTGCGCCAGGGCCGCTTGCAGTTGATGCTGGAAGTCGGCTTTGCTGGCTGCGGTGAAGAACGCCATCTGTGGTACTCCGCTTGGGCTTTGTAATAATTGAAGCGTCGCTGCGTGCGCCGTGTACGGATCAACGATAGCCAACCCGTGGCAAGGCGGACGGTAAAACCAGGCGTTGAACGTGCGCAGGCACGCCCAGGGCTCGCCGAAGCTTAACGACTGATCGGTCATCAAGGCTTGCAGCGCTGCGACAATTTCGGTCAAGGGGGGGTAACTTTACGTTTATGCCTGTCGGCAAGACTGTCAGAATTCCCTTCCGTTTCCTTTGATCCGAGCCTTGTCCATGCAAATCAATACTGCCCTGCTGTTCGCCACCCCTTGCGATGACGAGGAAGACAACATGGCGACCCTGTGCTGCCACAGCGACAAGGGTCAGATGTTCCTGCTGACCCGCTACCCGGACGAAGACACCGTCGACCTGACCCTGGATGACGAGCCGTCGACGCTGGATGGCCTGAAAGTGACCCTGAGCGCCAAGCGCCTGCTGATCGAAGTGGCGGCCGGCGACCGGGATGCGCTGAAGGGGGATGAAGTGCTGGAGATCAACCTGACCAGCGAGTTGAGTGACATGGATGAAGTGAAGGAAACCCTGGAGAACATCCTGGCCGGGACCGGCACCTTCGTCTGCGAGCTGTGACGGACTGAATACCGGCGCTGCCCCTGTGGGAGCGGGCATGCCCGCGAACACCGGCACAGCCGGTGCCATCCATCGCGTCGCCTGCTTCGCGGGCTTGCCCGCTCCCACAGTGATCGCGCCAGTTTTTAGGTTTTGTGCAAGGCAGTTCCCCCACAACGATCATGCCAGCGCCTGCTGCATCTCCCGAGCCTGCACCCGCAACGCCTGGCAAAACGGCTCCACTGCCGCCGACGCCGGCCGGTGGTCCGGCCTGATCAGCATCACCTGGTACGGCACCGACACCCGCAACCGCCGGATCGGCAACCCGCCCTGCGCCGCTTCCAGCCCGCTCAGCGGGTTGATGATCGCCACCCCCAGGCCCTGCCTGACCATGGCGCACACCGAGGCAGCACTGGTGGTCTCGATAACCGTGCGGCGGTTCACCCCTGCCGCGCGAAAGTGCTGGTCCAGGCGCTGCCGGTAGGTGTCCAGGCTGGCCAGGTTGATGAAGTCGACCTCGTGGAAATCGCTCAGCTCCAGCTCGGCCCTGGCCTGCAACGGGTGCCCGTCGGGCAGCACGCACACCATGTTGGCGCTGAACAGCAATTCGCCGTAGGCGCCACGCGGTATCTGTTCTACCTCGGTCAGGCCCAGGTCATGCTGCTGGGCAACCAGCGACTCCTCCAGCAACGGCGACTCCTGTGCCAGGATACTCACGCTCACGCCCCGGTGCTGCTGGTGAAAGCGCTGGCAAGCCTTGGGCAGCAAGGTCTGGGAAAACAGCGGCAGGCAGGTAATGGCCAGCCGGCCCTGCTCGAAATTGCGGATGGCCTGGGCAAAGCGGTCGATGCGCTCCAGCCCTACGTAGGCCCGCTCAACCTCCTCGATCAACAGCAGCGCCTGGGCCGTCGCCACCAGGCGGCCACCTTCGCGCTCGAACAGGTTCAGCCCGGTTACCTGCTCCAGCCGCGCCAGTTCGCGGCTGACGGTGGGCTGCGAGGTAAACAGCAGGCGCGCAGCACCGGTGACGCTGCCAGCGGCCATGATGGCGCGGAACACTTCGATATGGCGGACGGACAGTTTCACGGGCAACACCTGGCAAATCGGCAATGGTCATATCAGATATGAATGACTGACAGAAAAATAGCTATTTTTCTGAATTCCTGCTTTGGCTCATCCTCGTGGCCTTCCTTATATGAGTAGCGCCGCCATGACTGCACCCTTCACTCTTCTGGCCGAGGCTGTCCGCCAGCACGGCTCGCCGCTGTGGGCCTACGACGCCGGCACCATCGCCGAGCGTGTCGAACAGCTGAAGGTGTTCGACACCGTGCGCTTCGCCCAGAAGGCCAACCCCAACCTGCATGTGCTGCGCCTGATGCGCGCCCACGGCCTGGTGCTGGACGCAGTGTCGCTGGGCGAAATGGAACGGGCCTTTGCCGCGGGCGCCAGCGTGGATGGCGACCCTGCCGGCGTGGTGCTGACCTGCGACGCGCTGGACCGGCCGACCCTGGAGCGGGTGGTGGCCTCGAAGATCGAAGTCAACGCCGGTTCCATCGACATGCTGCGCCAACTGGGTGAACGCTCGCCCGGCCACCGCGTGTGGATCCGCATCAACCCCGGCTTCGGCCATGGCCACAGCCGCAAGACCAACACTGGCGGCGAGAACAGCAAGCACGGCATCTGGCACGAAGAGCTGGGCGAAGCACTGGCCTGCGTGAAAACCCATGGCCTGCACCTGGTAGGGGTGCACATGCACATCGGCTCGGGGGTGGACTACCAGCATCTGGAGCAAGTGGCGCGCTCGATGATCGAGCTGATCGGCCGCCTGGGCGTGGACATCGAGGCGTTCTCCATTGGCGGCGGGCTTTCCACCCCGTACCGCAGCAGCGACAAGCCGGTCGACCTGCAACGCTACGCCCGGACCTGGGCCGTGGCCCGCAAGGAAATCGAAGCGATGCTGGGCCACCCCGTGCGCATGGAGATCGAGCCAGGGCGCTTCCTGGTGGCAGAATCGGGCTACCTGGTGGCCGAGGTACGCGCCGTGAAGCAGGTGGGCCGCAATACCTTCGTCATGATCGACGCCGGTTTCAACGACCTGATGCGCCCGGCGATGTACGGGGCCTACCACCGCATGACCCTGCTCGACGCCGACGGCCAGCCGGTTGACCGCCCACGGCAGCCGACCGTGGTGGCCGGGCCGCTGTGCGAGTCGGGTGATGTGTTTACCCAGGATGACCAGGAACTGACCCCGCACGACCTGCCCCAGGCGCAGGTGGGTGACCTGCTGGTGATCCACGACGCCGGGGCCTATGGCGCGTCGATGTCGTCGAACTACAACAGCCGGCCGTTGCTGCCGGAGTTCCTGATCGAGGATGGAGCGCTACGGATGATTCGCCGCAGGCAGACGGTGCAGGACCTGCTGGGCCTGGAGGCAGGCTTCTAACTATCGACGTGGATTGCAGTCGAGCCCATCGATGGCACGGGCTTCGCCCATGTTCGCGGGTAAACCCGCTCCCACAGGTACGGCGCCGGGCTCGAGGGCAGTGCCGTACTTGTGGGAGCGGGTTTACCCGCGAAAGGGCCGGCCCGGGCAACACATCAGCTGATGCCCTGCCCCACCGTCCATTGCCCCGCCCCACACAATCCGGGTACCCTTTTTTCCTCCCGGTCTCCCCAGGCATGACTCCATGATCATTCGCCAAAGCATCGCTGCAGACCACCCGCAACTGCTCGATATCTGGCTGCGCGCCGTGCGCGCCACGCACCACTTTCTGCAAGCGTCCGACATCGACGCGCTGCTGCCGCAATTGCGCGATGTCTACTTCCAGGCCGTCGAGCTCTGGGTCGCGGTTGACACCGAAGACCGCCCGCTGGGCTTCATCGGCTTCAATGGCAACCACGTGGAAATGCTCTTCGTCGCCCCTGAGCGCCATGGCCAGGGCATAGGCCGCGCGTTGCTGGATTTCGGCCGCCAGAAGCACAGCGTGATGAGCGTCGATGTCAACGAGCAGAACCCGCAGGCGGTGGGGTTCTACCGGCACTACGGTTTCATCCAGACCGGCCGTTCACCGCTGGATGGCGAAGGCCGGCCGTTCCCCTTGCTGCATATGAGCCTGCCTGCACAGGTTTGATATGCCTGCTCAGAGCGCTGCCCCGGGAGCCCGCCCCAGCACTCGCGAATACTCCTCACGCGCCGTCTGCTCGGTAAACTCCCCCGCCCACTTGGCCACCACCACTGTCGCCACGCTATTACCAATAGTGTTGCAAGTAGCCATGGCCATGGACATGAAGCGGTACACGCCAAACAGTAACGCGAGCCCTTCCACCGGCAGCACGCCGATGGCGGTCACGGTGGCGGCGAATACCACGAAACTGCCCCCCGATACTGCCGCCGCCCCCTTGGAGGTCACCAGCATGATCGCCAGAATCCCCAACTGCTGTTCCCAACCCAGCGGCACACCGTAGGCATTGGCAATGAACAGCACACACATCGACATGTAGATCGAGGTGCCATCCAGGTTGAAGGCATAACCGGTCGGCAACACCAGGCCCACGCTCTGCTTCGAGCAGCCAAAGCGCTCGAGCTTCTGAAGCAGCCGTGGCAACGCACTTTCGGACGAGGCCGTACCAAGCACGATGAAGATCTCGTCCTTGATGTACTTCAGGAAGCGCCACAGGCTGAAACCAGACAACCGGCACACGGCACCCAGCACCACGAACAGAAAGAAGGCGATCGCCACATAGAACATCAGCACCAGGTTGGCCAGCGATATCAGCACAGCCGAACCATTGCTGCCCACCGCGTAGGCTACCGAGCCGAACGCCCCCAGCGGGGCGAACTTCATGATCAGGTTGATGAACTCGAAGAAGCACTCCGATACCCGGTTCAAGCCGTCCTCGATCACCGCCCGGCGCTCATGCTTCAAGGCCAGCAGGGCGAAGCCGAACAGCACGGCGATCACCAGCACCTGCAGCAACTGGCCACCGGCGAAGGCACCGACGAAGTTGTCGGGGAAGATGCCATAGATGAAGTCCATGGTCGAACTCGGCGCATGGCCTTTGGCAACCGCAGCGCTGGCTGCCGCCGAGGCGGCACTGCTGGCGTGTGCACCATGCATGCCCGAGCCGATGCCGATCAGGTTGCCCCAGAGCAGACCCAGAGCCAGGGCAAAGGTAGACAGCAGTTCGAAGTACACCAGCGCGCGCCAGCCTACCTTGCCGACCCGTTTGATATCACCGGCCGAGGCAATGCCGTGGACCACGGTGAAGAACACCAGCGGCGCGACGGCAGTCTTGATCAGCTTGAGAAAGATGTCCCCGAGTATCTTGAACTTGGCAGCGAGTTCGGGGGCAAGGAAACCGAAGGCGATGCCCAGCAGCATCGCGGCGAGCACCTGGAAGGTCAGGTCCTTGTACAGCGGCTTTTTCGACGTGGAAACCATGGTAGCGTTCTCATTGTTCTTGTACGGGGTCTCAGGTCGGAGCCCAGGCAGGCCGGGCCCCAGGCGTATCAGCGGGCGACTGCGCCCTGGCGAGCCAGGGCCTGGTCGACCATCTGAGGTGCCAGGCCCAGGTAGTTGGCCGGGTTGCACAGCTGCTCGAGGGTTGCCAGGTCCAGGCGAGCGGCGGCCTGCCCCTGGGCCTTCAACGCTTCCAGCAGGCTTATGCCTTGGTCATTGGCCATGCGGCAGGCGGCATAGACCACGTCGTGCGCCACCTGGCGGCCCAGCGCCGGTGCCAGGCCCATCATCACCGCTTCGGCCACGATCAGGCCCTGGGTCATGTCGAGGTTCTTGCGCATGCGCTCAGTACGCACGTCCAGGCCAGCCAGCATGAAGCACGCCTGGCCCAGCGAGGCGCCGGTCAGGGCGAAGGCTTCGGGGATGGCGATCCACTCGGCCTGCCACGGGCCAGTGGAGCGCTCGAAGTCCTGGATCATGGCGTCGAGCATCAGCCCGGCCTGCTGACGCACACCCTTGGCGGCGGCGTACATCAACTCGCAGGAAATCGGGTTACGCTTCTGCGGCATGGTGCTGCTGGCGCCCCGCCCTTTGACGAACGGCTCGTAAGCTTCACCCAACTCGCTGGTCATCATCATCATGATATCCAGTGCCACCTTGCCCAAAGAGGCGCTGACCAGGCCGAGGAAGTTCAGGGTTTCGGCCAGGCCATCCCGGGCCACGTGCCAGGTAGCCTGCGGCACGCCCAGGCCCAGTTCGTCCATCAGTGCGGCCTGCACTTCCAGGCCCTTGTCACCCAGCGACGCCAGGGTACCGGCAGCACCGGCAAACTGCCCCACTTCCACTCGCGGGCGCAGCTGCGCCAAGCGCTCGGCGTGACGGTCGAACATGCTCAGCCACACCGCGCACTTGTAGCCGAAAGTGATGGGCAGCGCGTGCTGCAGGTGGGTGCGGCCGGCCATCGGCGTGTCACGGTAGCGCTGCGCCAGTTCGGCCAGCAGGCCGCGCACGGTCTGGATGTCACGCGCGACGATGGCCAGGGCTGCGCGCACCTGCAGGACCACGGCGGTGTCCATGATGTCCTGGGTGGTGGCGCCCCAATGAACGTAGCGGCCGGCCTCGCCACACAGCTTCGACAGCTGCTCGACCAGCGGCAGGATCGGATAGCCGACGATTTCGGTTTCGTGCTGCATCAATGCCAGATCCAGCGCCTCGTAGCGCGACAACTCGGCAATTTGCGCTGCGGCTTCGGCAGGGATGACGCCGCAGCGCGCTTCGGCCTTGGCCAGGGCCACTTCGACTTCGATGTAACGCTCGATCACCGATTTGTCGGAGAACACCGCGCGCATTTCGGCAGTGCCGAACATGTCACGGAACAGGGTGGAATCGAAAACGGTGGTGGACATGGGCAGGGATCCTGAAATGTTGTTTTTGACCGTACATATTTGTTATGTACGTACATAATTCTTGCCCTGCCGCTGTTACACTGTCAACCGATGAAATTTGCGAGACAGACCAAAGGCATGAACCCGACGCGCTATACCACCGTGGCAAAGGACTTGATGGAAGGCATCGCCAGTGGCCGCTACCCGGTGGGCAGCCTGCTGCCGACCGAGTTCGAGCTGTGCGACCTGTACGATGTGAGCCGACACACGGTGCGCGCGGCGATCAACCAGTTGCTCAACCAAGGGCTGGTATCGCGTCGCAAGCGCGTGGGTACCCGGGTGGAGGCCAGCAGCCCGCGCGGTGGCTACTCGCAGTCACTGGCCAGCGTGGCGGACCTGGCGCACCTGGCGGAAACCCAGCAACGGGAAATCCAGGACGTGCGCCACTTCGTCGCCGACCTGAGCGAGGCGGCGCGGCTGGGGCTGGTTCCGGGCGAGCACTACTTCTGCGTGTCGAGCATCCGTGTCGACCGCGTGCACAACGCGGCGCCGCTGTGCTGGACCGATGTGTACGCGCAGCGCGACTATGCCGAGGTCATCGAGTTGGCCCGCGAGCACCCCGACCAACTGATTGCGGGGCTGATCGAGCAGCACTATGGCCGGGCGATCGCGGTGGTCGACCAGCAGGTGCGGGCAGTGTTGCTGAGCGCGGAAATGGCCCGGGTGCTGAAGGCCGAGGCAGGCGCGCCGGGGCTGAAGATCATTCGCCATTACCGCGAGGAAAACGGCGACCTGATGGCGGTGTCCGAGACGGTGCACCCGGATGATCGCTTTACCCTGGTTACCCAGATGCGCCGCGATCGATCGCCGTCCTGATCGGGCAATCGGGGCCGCTATGCGGCCCATCGCCGGCAAGCCAGCTCCCACAGAGATAGCGCATGGCTTGAGGTCAATGCGATCGAGGTGGGAGCTGGCTTGCCGGCGATGGGCTGCGCAGCAGCCCCGATGGCCCTGTTTCCTCCTCACACGCCCAACACCCGCTCAGCCTCCGCCAACTGCTGCCCCCGCACCGTGGTCACCCGATGATCGCGCGCCAGCAAGGCATAGATCGTCGGCAGCACAAACAGGGTAAACAACGTCCCCACCAGCATCCCGCACACGATCACCACCCCCAGGCCAAAGCGGCTGTTGGCCCCGGCGCCGCTGGCAAACAGCAGCGGCAGCACGCCGAAGGTCATCGCCGCCGTGGTCATCAGCACCGGCCGCAGGCGTATCTGCGCGGCGCGGACGATGGCGGCGGCACGGTCGAGGTTGTCACGCACCTGGATCTCGTTGGCGAACTCCACCATCAGGATGCCGTGCTTGCTGATCAGGCCGATCAGGGTCACCAGGCCGATCTGCGTGTAGATGTTCAGCGTGGCCCAGCCCAGCGCCAGCGGCAGCAGCGCACCGCAGATCGACAGCGGCACGGTCACCAGGATGATCAGCGGGTCCACCAGGCTCTCGTACTGCGCGGCCAGCACCAGGTAGATCACCACCAGGGCGGCGAGAAACGCCCACATCAGGGCAAAGCCCTCTTGCACATACTGACGCGACTCCGATTGCCAGTCATGGCTGAAGCCAGGTGGCAGTTCGGCGGCAAGCTGTTCGAGAAATGCCACGGCATTCCCCATCGACACACCGGGCGCCGGGATCGCCTGCAGGGTACTGGCGTTCTGCTGGTCGAACTGCAGCAAGCGGTTGGGCGCCACTTCGATGTCCAGGTGCACCACCGTGGCCAGCGGCACCAGGCTGCCGTTTTCGGCGCGCACGTACTGGCGGTTCAGCGCCGCCGGCGTCAGGCGCTGGTCCTGGATGCTTTGCGGGATCACGTCGTAGGAGCGCCCGAACAGGGCGAAGCGGTTGAGGTACTGTTCGCCCACCAGCACACCCAGCGACTCGCCGATGGCCTGCATGCTGATGCCCAGGCTGGCCGCCTTGGCGCGGTCGATGCGCACCTTGACCACCGGGTTGTTGTAGTCGAGGTCGCTGTCCACCACGCTGAACAGGCCGCTGTCGCGGGCGCGCTGCTTGATCATTTCCATGGTCTGGTACAGCTCGGGGTAGTCCTGTGCGCTGCGCAACACCATCTGCACCGGCAAGCCACCGCTGGAACCCGGCAGCGAGGCCACCTGGAAGGCGAAGATGCTGCTGCCCTCGATGTCCGCCACGGCCTGCTGCAACTGCGCCTGCACCTGCGCGGCGGAACGCTCGCGGGCCTGCCAGGCGCTGAGGTTGATGCCGCCGAAACTGGCGGCCGGGCCGTCGGTGCCGTTGATGATCCAGGTGTCGGTGGTTTCGGCGAGGGACTTCATCACCTGGTCCAGCTTCAGGGCAAAGCGCTCCACATAATCCAGGCTGGCATGCTGCGGCGACTTGATGGCCGTCAGCACCGCCGCCTGGTCCTCGGGCGGGGCCAGTTCGCGCTGCGGCAGCAGGTACAGCCAAGGCAGGCTCAGGCACACCAGAAGCGCCACACCACCACTGATCCAGCGATGCGACAGGGTGTAGGCAAGTACTCGCCCATAGGCCCCGGTCAGCATGCCGAACAGGCGGTCGGCCATGTTGGCCATGGCGCCATGCTGCTGGCCGGGTTGCAACAACAGCGAACTCATCACCGGCGACAGGGTGAGCGCGACGATGCCGGACACGATCACCGCCCCCGCCAGGGTCAGGGCAAACTCACGGAACAGCGTGCCGGTCAGCCCGCCCATCAAGCCGATCGGCGCGTATACGGCGGCCAGGGTCAGGGTCATGGCGATCACCGGCCCGGCGATTTCCCGCGCCCCGGCCAGTGCCGCGGCAACCGGCGACTTGCCCTCTTCGATATGGCGGTGCACGTTCTCCACCACCACGATGGCATCGTCCACCACCAGGCCGATGGCCAGCACCATCGCCAGCAAGGTCAGCAGGTTCAGGCTGAAGCCGAACAGCAGCATCAGGCCCGCCGCACCGAGCATCGACAGCGGGATGGCCACCACCGCGATCACCACGCTGCGCAGCGAACCCAGGCACAGCCAGATGACCAGCACCACGATCAGCATGGCCTCCACCAGGGTGCGCAGCACCTCGTCGATCGAGGCATCGATGAAGCGTGCGGTCTCATAGGCCAGCGCCACCTCCACCCCGGGTGGCAGGGTCTGACGGATCTGCGGCAGCAGCTGGCGAATACCCTCGACGATCACCAGCGGGTTGCCGGTCGGGGTGGGGAACAGCCCCAGGTGCACGGCGGGCTTGCCGTTCATGGTGGCGCTGGTCTGGGTGGCCGCCGCGCTCAGCTCGACAGTGCCGACATCGCGCAGGCGCACCAGGTCGGTGCCATCGTTGCGGATGATCAACTCGCGGAAGTCCTCGACCCGGGTCAGGTCGGTGTCCACCTGGATATCGGCCAGCACGTACTGCCCACGCACCTGCCCCGGCGTCGCCTGGTAGTTGTTGGCACGCACCGCCTGCGCCACGTCAGCGGCCGTCACCCCGCGCCCGGCCATCTGTTCGCTGTCCAGCCACAGGCGCATGGCCAGGCGCTGCCCGCCGAACGACTGCACCTTGGCCACACCGTCGATGCCGGAGAACTGCGGTTCCACCACCCGCGACAGGTAATCGCTCAGTTCGGGTATCGACAAGGTTTCGCTGGCAAAGCCCACGTAGGCCACCGCCGTGGAGTCACCTGCCGACAGCTCCACCACCGGGTCGTAGGCCTTTTCCGGCAGGCGATAGCGCACCTGGTTGACCTTGGCCATGGTCTCGGCAAGCGCCTGGGTCGAATCGCGGTTGAGCACCATGCGCAAGGTGATCAGGCTGCGCCCCTGCTGCGACGACGAGGACAGGTAGTCGATGCCCTCGACCGACGACACCGCCTGGGTGATCGGCTGGGTCACGAAGCCTTGCATCAGCTCGGCAGAGGCGCCCGGGTACTCGGTGCTGATGGTGATGGTGGAGGTTTCCAGCAGCGGGTACTGGCGGATCGGCAGCTTGCCCATGGCAAACAGCCCCAGCAGGATGATCAGGCTGCTGACCACCAGCGCCAGCACCGGGCGGCGGACAAAGAGGTCGGTGAACTTCACGATTGCCGCCCTCCCTGGCTGGCTTGCAGGCTGTCCTGCGCCACAGGCTCGACCGGCATGCCGTCGCTCAGTTTCAACTGGCCGGAAACCACCACCTGGTCACCGGGCGCCAGGCCTGAGGTGATCTCCACCCGCCCCTGCCAGCGCTCACCGGTAGTCACCCGCACCCGGCTGACCCGGGTGCCCTGTTCAGGGTCCCGGGTAGCGACGAACACCGTCTGCCCGTAGGCGGTGTAGGTGATCGCGGTTTCCGGCACGGCCAGCACGCTTGACGGCTGCGCGGCATCCAGGCGCACGCCGGCGTACATGCCCGGCTGCAACTGCCCGCCCGGGTTCGGCAAGGCCGCCTGCACCTGCACCAGGCGCGCCTTGCTCACCACCGGGTCCACCGCGACCACCCGGGCCTGAAAGTCCTGCCCGCGCACCGCATCCACCGTCAGCGCCAGCAGTTGCCCCACGTGCACTTCGGGGGCGGCTTGTTCGCCCAGGGAAAAATTGACGTGCAGCTGGCTGATGTCGGCCAGACTGGCGATGGTCTCACCGGCGCTCAGGTACTGGCCCTGATGCACCCGGCGAATGCCGAGCTTGCCGGCAAACGGCGCGCGTATCGCCTTCTGCGCGATCAGCGCCTCGACATGCTGCAACTCACCGCTGGCCACGTCCACGGCGGTGGCCGCATTGTCGAGCAGCTCCTGTGACACAGCGTTCACCGCGCGCAGCTTGCGGCTGCGCTGCAGCACCACTTCGGCATTGCGCAGCCTGGCGCGCAACTGCACGCGCAGGGCCTGCTCCGGGGCATCGTTCAGCTGTACCAGCAATTGCCCTGCACTCACCCATTGCCCCGACTCGAAGGCGATGCGGGTGATGCGCCCCGCCGTCTCGGCCGCCACCTGTACCTGGTTGACCGCCTCCAGCTCCCCCGAGGCAAAGTTCTGCCGTGCCAGCTGCACTTGCTCGGCCGTGGCCAGCGCCACCTTGGTCGCCGGCCATGCCGCCGCAGCCGGCGGCGCCGAGCCACTGCCGACCAATGCATAGGCAGCGGCCAGCACACCTGCAACAGCGCCAGCCCAGGCCAGTAACGTCCTTTTGTTCATGCAGTGCTCCGATCATCAGGGAAAGCGGTTGCGGGGAAGATCGGGCAGGACTATAAGAGCTCGAGTTAACTTGAGGTCAACAGGCATGGCAGCGGACAACACACGGATGCTAACGGTAGGGGAAGTGGCCAAACGCAGCGGCGTGGCGGTTTCTGCGCTGCACTTCTACGAGACCAAGGGGCTGATCGCCAGCGTCCGTACGGCGGGTAACCAGCGCCGCTATCCTTCACTGGTTCTGCGCACGCTGGCCATCATCAAGGTGGCGCAGCGCACGGGTATTCCGCTTGAGGAGATCAAGCAGGCTTTCAGCCGCTATGCGCCCAACAGCAAGCTCACGGCAGCGCAATGGGGCGAGATGTCGACCGCCTGGCGCGAAGACCTGAACGCCCGCATTCGTACTCTGGAAGCGTTGCGCGACAGCCTGGACAACTGCATTGGTTGCGGCTGCCTGTCGCTGGAAGATTGCCCGCTGCGCAACCCCGAGGATGTGCTGGGCAAGGAAGGTACCGGGGCGCGGATTCTGGAGAAGAAGACCCGATGAGGCTGCGCTGGCGGGTAGAGGACTGAATTCGCAAGCGGTCCGCGTACCCTGTGGGAGCGGGTTTACCCGCGAAGAATCCAACGCGGTGCATGGCACCGGCTGCGCCGGTGTTCGCGGCTAAAGCCGCTCCCACAGGGTCCCTGCTAACTCAATGAGCCTTGTGCAGTTCCATGAGATCGCGCCCCCATGGTTCAGTCGCCTTTGCCCAACACATACCGGTCAAAATGCTCGATGTGCTCGTCCAGGTTGTCCTCGAGCATCATCCGGTACTGCTCGCAGAAATACTTCAACAGCTCCTCCCGCGCGGCAGCCAGTTCGGCACTGGTCTTGAAACTGCGGGCACTCATCCAGGCATTGAAGCGCGAGGCGCCGAAGGTCAGTGAGGCACTGACCTTGCCCAGGTCTTCGATTTTCTCGATCTGCTGGTTCGCCAGTTCGATATGCGCATCCGCGCGGTCGTAAAAAGCCTGATCGGTAGCTTGTGTCATTGCGGTTTACCTTGTTGCTGCATTCAAATTAGGCACAGCGCCGTTTTACAGCGAAAGCTCACGATGTGAAACCGGCAATTCGCCCTCATGAGAGCCCGGCGTCCTGTTTCCCGGCCATGCGCGCCAACATCAATTTGATGCACACCAGCAGCGGCGCTGCCACGGCAAACAGCAACGCCACAGCCATGAACGCCGTATCGAAGGCGATCACCGCCCCTTGCCCCGTCACTGCCTGCGACAACAGGCTCATGGCCACTCGTCCAGCAGCCGGCGGGTCAATACCCTCAAGCCGCAACATCGACGTCACCGAATCAAGCCGTTCATTCACCGCCGTCGCGCCTGTGCTCACATGCGCACCAAGCGTCTGGGCATTGAGCACGCCATGCTGGTCGAGCAGCGTCTGCAACCCTGCCACCCCCAAAAGCCCACCCACCTGCCGCCCGGTATTGAAAAGGCCGATACCACTGGCCAAGCTGTGCCGGCCCAGCCTGCCAAAGGCAATCAGAGTCAGCGACAGAAACAGCAACCCCAGCCCGGCACCGCGCAGCATGACCGCGGCCATCATGTCGTGCATGCCACTCTCGCGGGTCGAGCCCGAAAGCATCCACATCGCCGCCATGATTGCCAGGATGCCAAACGGCACAGTGGTAAAAGGCGCGATACCACGCACCTGGATCAGGTACGCCACCCCCAGCAGCACGGCGATGAACACCACGCCACTGGGTAGAAGCAAAAGGCCGGCGTCGGTGGCAGTGAAACCCAGCACGGACAAGGCAAAAGCCGGTATCACAAAGGCGCTGCCGAACAATGCCGCGCCAGCAACGAAGCTGACAATGAAGGCGAAGGTGAAATCACTCGACCGGAACAGACTGAAGTCCAGCAACCCCTGCCCATTACCCGTCAGTTGCCGGCCAAGCAGCAGCAATAACGCCGCGACACCGACCACCCCCGCCCAGCGCAGGTGTGCTGCCTCGAACCAATCCCAGCGGCTGCCCTGGGTCAGGAGGTAGGTCAGGCACAGCAACGCGGTGGCCGCCAGTACCCAGCCCAGCCAATCGAAGCAGCGCCGGCCTGGCAGGCCATGGGCAGGCAGCTCGACCAGCAGCAACAGGCCGGTCGCCGCCAAGGTCAGCGGCGCAACGCTGAGAAATATCCAGGTCCAATCCTGGCTATCGATCAACCACCCCTGCATCGACGGCGTAAGTGCCGCTGGCGCGACCACCGCGCCAATGGCGAACAACCCTTGCAAGACCGGCTGCTGCCGCCGCGGGCAGACAAGAAAGATCAGTGTCTGCCCCGCCACCAGCAATACACCGCCTGCCAGGCCTTGGCAGGCGCGCAAGGCCACCAGTAGCTCGATGCTCACCAATTGCGCCGCACCGACACAGGCCAACCCCATGGCCAGGGTCGCACCGATGATCACCGTGCGCGGTGGCAGCCTGCCCAGCAGCCAGGGCGCGAACAGGAACCCTGCCAATTTGCAGGCGGTGTAAGCAACGTCCAGCCAGGCGAATTCATCCGGCGTGGCATGGGTATCACCCATGATGTCGTTGCGCCCTATTGCCAGCACGCTGCTGGCGATGGCGTCGGTGAGCGCAGCCAGTACGATGCCAGCCACCAGCAGCCACCCTTCGAGCCACCTGACGCCCACCTTCCGGGTGCTCACGAGCCACCTCCGACCTCGATCCGCACTCGCGCCGACAGCCCCGGCACGATGCGCCCGGGCAATGGGTTGTGGGCCAGGCGAATCTTCACCGGCACCCGCTGCACTACACGCACGAAATTGCCCGTTGCGTTGTCCGGCGGCAACAGGCTGAACGCCGCGCCGCTGCCAGGTGCGAAGCTGTCTACCACGCCTTCGAGGCTGTCCTGCGGGTAGCCATCCAGGGTGACCCGTGCCCGCTGCCCAGGCTGGATTTGCTCCAGTTGGGTTTCCTTGAAGTTGGCCACAATCCACACCCCGTCGACCGGGACCAGGTCGAGCAAGGCACCACCCGGCGTAACGAATCGTCCGACCCGTACCTGGCGATTACCAATCACGCCAGCAATCGGCGCCCGCACCACGGTATGCTCAAGCTCGATCAGCGCCAGGTCGCGCGCGGCCCTGGCCTGGGCGATAGCCGCCACGGCCGCCTCACGCTGGGCATCCAGCACGGCGATACGTTGACGCTGAGCATCGAGTGTCGCCGCCGCAGCCATCAGCGCGGCCTCGGCGCTGCTGCGGGCGGCGTCGGTCTGATCGACCAAGGCCTGGCTGATTGCACTGTACTGAATCAGCTTGCGGCTGCGCTCGTGGGTTTTGCTGGCCAGCTGCCGCTCGGCCTGGGCCGACTGGCGTTGCGCCTCGGCCTGGCGGACCTGCGCCTGCTGCAGGCGTGTCTGGGCGTCGACATCGCCAAGACGCGCCTCGGCAGCCTTCAGGTTGGCCTCCGCCTGGGCCAGGTGCGCGCGGTAGTCGCGGTCATCGATACGGAACAACACGTCACCGGCCCTGACCTGCTGATTGTCCCCGACCTCCACCGCCGTCACGTAACCCGACACCTTGGCCGCCAGCGACGTGACATCACCACGCACATAGGCGTTGTCGGTAAAGGCGGCGTCAGCAGTGCGCAACGTCAGCCAGCCCACAGCCAGCACCAGTATGGCTGCCGCGCACAGCACGACGCCCACTATCTTCATCCGTGCAGGCTGCGGCATCACCGCCGCGCGGGCCTGCTCAGGTTCATGTGTGTTCATGATGCGTTGTCCTGTATTCGGCCCTGGTGGCATGGCACTGCCAACAGGGCCGAAGGCCTACTTCTCGCTCGGCGTGACCAGTACCGTCTCATTGCTGTCGAGCACGAATACCGCCATCAGCTTGGCAGGCTTGCTGTCGCTGGCGTTGGCACTGACGCCATGGAAAGCGCCCGGTGCCTCGTACCAGTTTTCGCCAGGCTTGTAGACCTTGGCTGGCTCGCCATTGACGCTGCTGCGCACTTCGCCTTCCAGCACCGTGGCGTAGATGAATGCGGATTTCGGGTGCCGATGCGCGGGCGACGCGGCGCCCGGGGCGTAGTCGACGATCACTCCGCGCATGCTTTTGCCTGGCACGTTGGGCAGTGGTCTGTCGAAGACCACGGTGACTTTGCTGACCGGGCGCTCGGCGGCGATAACCGGGGTCATGGCCAGCACGGTGAACGCGGCGGCCAGGAGGGGGCGGCTGAACATGGTGATGCTCCTTCGGTTCGGGATAGGGGTTGAATCGCTCATTGGCGAGCCAGCCAGTCTTCGAAACGGGTATTGCCAAGCCGCGCGCCACTTGCGGGAGTCAGCGACTTGTCATCGAGTTCGGCACCGAAGTATCGGGCATGCACATCCGCCACCACCTTGCGTGTATCTCCACGCAGGCGCAGGAAGCGGCGCACCAGTTCATCCAGTGGCGCGGCCTCTGGCCCGGCAACCTCCAGCATGCCGAGCGCTGGTGGCGCCAACGCCACATCGATCAGCGCCGCCACCACGTCATCCGAGGCCAAAGGCTGGAACAGCGCCGGCGACAGGCGAATCTCCTCTCCCACCACCCCTGCCTGGGCAATGCCTTCGACGAACTCGAAGAACTGCGTGGCGCGCAGAATGGTGTACGGCAGTGCGGACTGCCTGATCAGCGCCTCCTGGGCGACCTTGGCCCGGAAGTAGCCATTTTCCGGCAACCGCTCGCTACCCACGATAGACAACGCGACATGATGCTTGACCCCTGCAGCCTTCTCGGCTGCCAGCAGGTTGCGGGTGGACGTCTCGAAAAAATCGAGCACCGCCTGGTCCTCCCAGGACGGGGCATTCGCCACATCCACTACCACATCCGCACCGTTCATCGCCTCTGCCAGGCCCTCGCGGGTGATGCTGTTCACCCCCGTGCTCGGCGCTGCCGCGACGGCATCGTGGCCGCGCTCGCGCAGGCCGCCGACAAGCTTCGAACCAATGAGGCCAGTGCCTCCGATCACCACGATTTTCATTGGGGCTGTCTCCACGTTCACGACTGCAACCATTGCCGTCGTGGTGGTTCAAGCATGCGCCGCTGACCTGTGCAGAGTCCTTGCGTACCGGCTGGATTTGCCTCCAGGCTTGCTTGAATTTCCGTCCAAACTGTTCAATCCACGCCCTGGCATGTGCAGCCAGCTTTGCGCTGCCGTATCATCGGCCCATACCAGTGAACAGTCGCCTCGGACACGAAGCCTAGGGCGTGCGAGGGGATGCCACGTGCCATTCGAGTTTGACGACTATGTGCTCGACGAACAGCGCAGGGAGCTGACCCTGTGCGGGAAGGCCGTGGCCATCGGCCCGCAGGTGTTCGACCTGCTGTTGCAACTGGTCAGTCACCACGACCGTGTGCTGGGGCGTGACGAGTTGTTGGCACGCGTGTGGAACGGCAAGATCGTCTCCGAGTCGACCATCACCAGCCATATCAATGCCGTGCGCAAAGCCATCGGCGATTCCGGTGAAGAGCAGCGGCTGGTACGCACGGTAGCGCGCAAGGGCTACCGCTTCGTAGGCCTGGTCCGCGAGCCCTCCAGCAGCGCAACGCAGGCCCCATCCGAATTTGCTCCCGTCGCCTGCGGGCCTGCCCTGCCAGATAAACCATCGATCACCGTGCTGCCCTTCCAGAACCTCAGCGGTGACCCTGAGCAGGACTATTTCGCCGACGGCATGGTCGAGGACATCATCGCCGCCCTGTCCCGCATTCGCTGGCTGTTCGTCATCGCCCGCAACTCGAGCTTCACCTTCAAAGGCCAGCGCATCGATGTGCAGCAGGTTGGCCAGGCACTGGGCGTGCGCTATGTGCTCGAAGGCAGCGTGCGCAAGGCTGGCAAGCGGCTACGCATTACCGGCCAGCTGATCGACGCCACCAGCGGCGAGCATCTGTGGGCCGAGCGTTTCGAGGGGCGGCTCGACGATCTGTTCGAGTTGCAGGACCAGGTGACCGAAAGCGTGGTGGGCGCCATCGCCCCGCAGCTGGAACGGGCGGAGATCGAACGGGCCAAGCGCAAGCCCACCGACAACCTGTGCGCCTACGATTACTACCTGCGCGGCACGGCCAAGCTGCATAACGGCACGCGCGACGCCATCGCCCAGGCTCTACCGCTGTACTACCACGCCATCGAACTGGACCCTGAGTTCGCTTCGGCCTATGGCATGGCGGCGTGGTGCTACTTCTGGCGCAAGCTCAATGGCTGGATGGATGATCGCGCCCAGGAAATTACCGAGGGTGCCCGGCTTGCGCGCCTGGCAGTGGAGCTGGGGCGTGACGATGCCGTGGCGCTAACCCGCGGCGGCCATGCCCTGGGGCACCTGACGGGTGACCTGGACGGCGCGATAGCGCTGCTTGACCGGGCGCGCCTGCTCAATTCCAACCTGGCGCCGGCCTGGTATCTGGGCGGAATACTCAGGGCGTTACGCGGCGAGACACAGACCGCCATCGACAATCTCAAGCACGCCACACGGCTGAGCCCACTGGACCCGGAGATGTTTCGCATGCAGGTGGGCATGGCGTTGGCGCATTTCTTTGCCGGCCGGCTGGATGAGGCTGTGGAGTGGGCGGAAAAGTCGCTGGGTAATCTGCCCAGCCTGCTGGCGGCGGTGGCCCTGCTAGCGGCCAGCCACGCACTGAGCGGGCGGATGGACAGCGCGCACCGGGCGATGGAGCGCTTGCGAGCACAAGACCCAGGCTTGCGGGTGTCAACCTTGCGCCAGTGGCTGCCGATTTACCGCGATGAGGATCTGGCCCGATTTGCCGAAGGGTTGAGTTTGGCGGGGTTACCGGCTTGATCGGGGGGGCATGAAACCTTGGCCTGGATTGCCTTCGTTGGAGTACCGAAACTCCAACTACAAATTTGTACCCCCCTAGTGAACCTGGATTGAGGCGCACAGTCTTAGCCGAGCCCTTAATTCGGCCTTGCCGCCGTCATTCACCAGAGCCACTAACCCCATGCGCCAAGCAGTCCGTCGCTCCCCCGTTGTCTCGCTCTGCTTCATTCCTTTTCTTCCCCTGTTCGCCAACCCCGCCCATGCCAGCGGGGAAAGGCAACTCATGGCAGCCATCAACGACTATCGCACCCAGCCACAACGCTGCGAGCGGCGCATTGTCCGGGGCTCGACACCGCTGGTGCTGAAACCGAAACTGGCGTTGCCGGTCGGCTACGGCGGGGGTTTGCGGGAAGGATTGAAGGCTGCGGGTTATCAGGCGGTGAAGGTGCGGGCCATCCGCCTGGTCGGCGCGCGAGATGCCGAGGAGGCCTTTGACATGCTCCGCAGCGACTACTGCACGGCCCTGCTCGATAGCCAATATGCCGATATCGGCATCAGTCGCTCCCGCAACGAGTGGCGGGTGCTGCTGGCTCGGCCCCTGCTCGATGCCCAGCTTGGCGATGGGCGATCGGCAAGCAACGCGTTGCTGGCACAGGTAAACGCTGCACGGGCGAAGTCGCGCCTGTGTGGTCGCAAGCGCTTTGCCGCTGCACGCCCACTGACCTGGAACACCGCCCTGGGAACGGCGGCGCAGCGCCACAGCCGGGCGATGGCCAACGACAATTTCTTCGCGCACCGCGACCTCGACGGTGATCTACCCGCGGATCGGGCATGGGATGCCGGCTACCGTGGGCGACAGATCGGCGAGAACATTGCCGCAGGCCAGGGCTCGCCGAGCAAGGCGATGGCCGGCTGGCTGGCCAGCCCCGGGCATTGCGCCAACCTGATGAACCCGATGTTTACCCAGGTGGGTGCGGCCTTTGCCGAGAACTCGCGTAGCGATAACGGCGTTTACTGGACGATGCTGTTCGGCGCGCCTTGAAGGGCACGTGCCAGCCCTGTGACCAGGGCTGGCCTGCCGATCGTTGCCTGCACCACCTCTGACAACCCCGCCATACCTCCCCCTCGCAGTCTCAGTGACTGGCGCTGGCGATGACACATCGCTTGTATATGACACTTTGTGTCATTAATATCGCGATTGTGTCCTGACGGCGTCCTCGCCGATCAGCAATCCATCGCCCTTCCCCATGCAGGTACCGCCCATGACGACCACCATGCAGACCCCCAAGGACCAACTCGTCAAACTCGCCCAGCAGCAGATGCTGACGGCGCTGGCCGACAACACCTACACCCCTCGACAAAAACTCGCCCTCACCTGCCGCATCCTGTTTGACGGCGGCCACGATTCGGGCCTCGCCGGGCAGATCACCGCCCGCGCCGAGCAGCCTGGCACCTACTACACGCAACAACTCGGCCTGGGCTTCGACGAGATCGCCGCTTCCAACCTGCTGGTGGTCGACGAAGACCTCACCGTGCTGCAAGGCGGCGGCATGGCCAACCCGGCCAACCGCTTCCATAGCTGGCTGTACCGCGCACGCCCCGACGTCAACTGCATCATCCACACCCACCCACTGCACAGCGCCGCCCTGTCGATGCTTGAAGTGCCACTGGCCATCTCGCACATGGACCTGTGCCCGCTGTTCGACGACTGCGCGTTCCTCAAGGAATGGCCTGGCGTACCGGTGGGCAATGAAGAAGGTGAAATCATCTCCAGGGCGATCGGCGACAAGCGCGCGATCCTGCTTTCCCACCACGGTTTGCTGATCGCCGGCCGCTCGATCGAGGAAGCCTGCGTCCTTGCCATGCTGTTCGAGCGCGCGGCAAAGATGCAGCTGCTGGCCATGGGCGCCGGTGAAATTCGCCCCATCCCGGATGCCCTGGGCAAGGAAGCCCACGACTGGATCTCCACCCCCAAACGTCATGGTGCCGCGTTCAGCTACTACGCGCGCCGTGCCTTGCGTGCCCATGGCGACTGCCTGGGCTGACTGAAGCTGTACTCTTTCCCCAACAACGGCAGAGGTGCCTGGTTATGTCTACACCTGTAATTCGCGGCGTTATCGGCTACACCATCACTCCCTTCACGGCAGACGGCGCGCTCGACCTGGATGCCCTGGGCCTGTCCATCGACCGCCTGATAGAAGACGGCGTGCACGCCATCGCACCGCTGGGCAGCACTGGCGAAGGCGCCTACCTGTCCGACAGCGAATGGGAAATGGTGGTGCGCTTCAGCCTGGCACGCATTGCCGGCCGCGTGCCCAGCGTGGTCAGCGTCTCCGACCTGACTACCGCACGCACCGTGCAGCGCGCCCGCCTGGCACAGGCCTGCGGCGCCACGGCGGTGATGGTGCTGCCCATCTCCTACTGGAAGCTCACCGAAGCCGAAGTGGTCGCCCACTACAAGGCGGTGGGCGCGGCCATCGACATTCCGATCATGCTCTACAACAACCCGGGCACCAGCGGCACCGACCTGTCGGTGGAGCTGATCCTGCGCATCCTCGGCGAAGTGCCCAATGTGACCATGGTCAAGGAAAGCACCGGCGACATCCAGCGCATGCACCGCCTGTTCAAGGCCACCGATGGCCAGGTGGCCTTCTACAACGGTTGCAACCCGCTCACCCTGGAAGCCCTGGTGGCCGGCGCCACCGGCTGGTGCACCGCCGCGCCCAACCTGATCCCGGCGCTGAACCTGGCGCTGTGGGACGCGGTGCAGCAAGGCGACCTGGCTGAAGCTCGCGCGCTGTTCTACCGCCAGTACGAACTGCTGGAATACATCACCCGCCGTGGCCTGCCCACCACCATCAAGGCCGGCTTGAAGATGCTCGGCCAGGATGTCGGCGCTCCACGCCTGCCCCTGCAACCGCTGGATGCGCAAGGCAGCGCCTACCTGAAGAGCCTGCTGGACGCCCTGGGCGCGGCTGACTGACCCATCGCAGCCGCAAGACCGCTCCCACAGGTATCGCGCCGCTCTCAGGGTTGACGCAGGACCTGTGGGAGCGGGTTCACCCGCGAACACCGGCGCAGCCGGTGCCATGCAAACCCACGCCCACAGACGACTCAAGCGACCGGGTTGGCATGCATCACCCGCCCTGCTGCCCCCGGCCGATCGACGAACAGCACATCCAGCACACTGTTACGCAACCCCTTCAACGCATTCCAGTTCGCGGACGCATGCACATACCTGTCGCGCAACAAACGCAGCTCATCCTCGGTCAAGCCAGGCTGCTCACTCTCACCCAAGGCAAACCCGTGCAACTTGCGGCTGATGCCCAGCAACTCCTCCGGCAACCGATGCTCAGCCTGCCCGCCCAACGGCGCAAACGGCACACCCGCCCGCACCGCCAACTCACGCATGATGCTCAGGTACACCCGGGAAAGCTGCCCCGCCACTTCCCGCTCGCGGTACACCGCCGCATAAACCTGCTTTTGCGCCTCGCTAGGCAGGCCACCGGCAATCGGCTCCTCCCAGGCCAGCACACGCGGCCTGGGCGCGCCCATTTCACCAAACGACGACGCCAGCAACGCACTGACTGTTGCATGCACACGCGTGTGCTCGACGCGCATTCTCAGCGGCACCCGCTGAGAATGCGGTTTGCACAGCAGCACCTGCTCCTGCGTGGTAGCCGGGTAACCACCGCCAATGTTCGAGTGCACGCCCGGCAACACGATGTCATGGCCGCTGCGCACCAGCGGGAAGTTGTGCCGCTGCTCGTCCCCCGCCACCAGCTGCACCATTTGCCGGGCAATGCCCGTACCCAGGCCCAGGCGCAAGCCACCATGGCGGTCGTCGGCGGGGTCGAAGTCGCCCTGAAGCGGCGCGATAATCGCAGCAACCGTGTCGAACAGGCCGATGAAGTTGATCACGATGCCACAGGGCGCAGCCAACAGGCTGCCGCCGCCATCATGCAACAGGTTGGCCAGATGACGCACAGCCGCAGCGCCGCGGCTGAAACCGAACAAGTCGAACTCGACCCGCTCGAGCCTTGCCTTTGGGTGCGCCTGGCACCAGTCCCGCAATTGCCCGGCAATCCCCGCCAAGGCCTCGGTGACACGCGCCTCGGCCCCTCTACGCCCACACCCGGTGGCCGAGGCATAGGCATGATCCGCCTCCCCCGCCAGGGTGCCCACGCCCTCGACATAGCGCTTCAGAAACGCCATGGTCCCATCAGCATTGGCCCCCTGCGTCGGGTACAGTGCATGCAACAGGGCCACATTGCTCAAGGCATTGGCATAACTGCCCCCCTTGTTCCCCGGTGCATCCACCGGCATCACATTGCTCAGGTTGTTACCGGTGCCATCGAAGAACACGCCAAAACGCAGAGTGACCGGCGTGATGCGTGCAGTGCTACAGCTGTTCAGGTCCATTGTCCTGCCTCCTGCTTGTACAAAAAGCACAAGCAGGCGTCAGCACACCGCCGCGGAACATCAGCCAATGGCCAGCCATATGCAGGACATTTCCGGACCTGCATGGCCCCCGGCAAGGATAAATTTCCCTGCCGCCATTGGTCGCCACCCCCCCGGATGGATTAAAGTATCACCCCTTGCCAGGGCTGCTGCTTCCAGCCGCCTGCGGCCCCATACCAGGAACCGTCACCGATGGAACACCGTGAAGCGCTGATCGCGCTGCGCACCTTTCTTTCTTCCCAGATCCTAGGCCAGGAGAAACTGGTCGAGCGGCTGTTGATCGTGCTCCTGGCAGACGGCCACATGCTGGTCGAAGGCGCGCCGGGCCTGGCCAAGACCAAGGCCATCAAAGAGCTCGCCGAAGGCATCGAGGCGCAGTTCCATCGCATCCAGTTCACCCCCGACCTGCTCCCGGCCGACATCACCGGCACCGAAATCTACCGCCCGGAAACCGGCAGCTTCGTGTTCCAGCAGGGGCCGATCTTCCACAACCTGGTGCTGGCCGACGAAATCAACCGCGCCCCGGCCAAGGTGCAGTCCGCACTGCTCGAGGCCATGGCCGAACGCCAGGTCAGCGTGGGCCGCAGCACCTACGACCTGTCGCCGCTGTTCCTGGTGATGGCAACGCAGAACCCGATCGAGCAGGAAGGCACCTACCCGCTGCCCGAAGCCCAGCTCGACCGCTTCCTGATGCACGTGAAAATCGGCTTCCCCGACGCTGCGGTAGAGCGGCGCATCCTGTTACAGGCCCGTGGTGAAGCCCTGGGCGGCGAGACCAAGCCCGAGCGCCGGGTCAGCCAGCAGGCGATCTTCGCCGCCCGCAAGGAAATCCTCGGCCTGTACATGGCCGACGCGGTGGAGGAATACCTGGTGCAACTGGTGATGGCCACCCGCACCCCAGCCAAGTTCGACGCCGAACTGGCCGACTGGATCGCCTACGGCGCCAGCCCGCGTGGTTCCATTTCGCTGGACCGCTGCGCGCGCGCCCACGCCTGGCTGGCCGGGCGCGATTTCGTCAGCCCCGAAGACATCCAGGCGGTGCTGTTCGACGTACTGCGCCACCGCATCATCCTCTCGTTCGAGGCCGAGGCGGCAGGGATCGACCAGGACCGCGTGGTCCAGCGCATCCTCGACGTCGTCGCCGTTGCCTGAGCCCATGCCCACCGCGTCGCTGGCCGAACCCGGCATCCGCATCGGCCTTGCCGAGCTGATCGACATGCGCCACCGCGTGCGCGAAATCCAGCTGTTTTCCCGGCCCGGCCAGCGCAGCCCGCTGGTGGGCCTGCACCACTCCAAGCTGCGTGGGCGCGGCGTGGACTTCGACCAGGTGCGCGTCTACCAGGCTGGCGACGATGTGCGCAACATCGACTGGCGGGTTACCGCGCGTACCCAGGAGCCGCATACCAAGCTGTTCCACGAAGAGCGCGAACGGCCCATCTTCATTCTTGTCGAGCAGAGCCAACGGCTGTTCTTCGGCTCGGGGCTGATGTTCAAGTCGGTGCTGGCCGCCCAGGCTGCAGCGCTGTTCGGCTGGGCCGCGCTGGGCCATAACGACCGCATCGGCGGGTTGGTGTTCGGCGACAACGAGCACCACGAAATCAAGCCCCGGCGCAGCAAGCAGAGCCTGCTGCAACTGCTCAACCGCCTGGCCAAGGTCAACCAGGCGCTGCACACCGAGGCCACGCCCGGGGCCGACAGCCTGGGCCTGGCCCTGCGCCGCGCCCGCGAAGTGCTGCGCCCCGGCAGCCTGGCCATCGTGATCTGCGATGAGCGCTCGCTCACTGCCCAGGTGGAGCAGCACCTGGCCATGCTCTCGCGCCATTGCGACCTGCTGCTGATGCCGGTGTCCGACCCGCTCGACCACGCCCTGCCCGCCGCCGGCCTGCTGCGCTTCGCCCAGCGCAGCGCGCAGCTGGAGCTCGACACCCTGGACGCCAACCTGCGCCAGGCCTACCGCCAGCAGGCCGAAGCGCGCATCGAGCGCTGGGAGCTGATGGCGCAAAAGCTGCGCGTGCTGCTGATGCCACTGAGCACCCAAAGCGAGATGATCGAGCAACTGCGCGAGTACCTGAACGCCCAGCGGCCACGGAGCGCGTCATGAAGAGCAGCGGCCAATGAACCCGCTTGACCAACTGCAGCCGCTGATCGCCCCCGCGCCGATCGGCCTGTGGCCACCGGCACCCGGCTGGTGGCTGCTGCTGGCCGTGCTGCCGCTGCTGGCCTGGGGCCTGTGGCGGGTGCGCCACTGGCGCCCGGGCAAACGCCGCATCGTGCGTGCCGAACAACCCTTGGACCCGGTGCGCGTGGAAGCGCTGGCCGAACTGGCCCGGCTGCCGCGCCCCTACGACGGCGCCCCGGCCGGGGCCTGGCTGCAACAGATCAACGCCCTGCTCAAGCGCCTGTGCCGCAGCCACTACCCGGGCGCCAACAGCCATACCCTCAACGGCCGCCAGTGGCTGGCGTTTCTCGACAACCGCTGCCCGGCCGCCGGCCTGACCCGCTGGATGGTACTGGTCGAAGGCGCCTACAAACCCGAGTGCAAGCTCGACGACAAGGCCATCGCCGGGCTCAGCCAAGCCGTCGAAACCTGGATTCGCAAGCATGTTTGAACTGGCCTGGCCGTGGGTCTTCGCCCTGTTGCCGCTGCCGTGGCTGGCGCGCCTGGTGCTGCCGGCCGCCGACAGCGGCGAACCGGTGCTCAAGGTGGGCTTCCTCGACGAACTGGAAGGCCTGGCCGGGCGCCGCGCGCGGCTCAACCTGCCGACCTGGCGCCAGCAGGCGCCCTTTGTCGTCATCTGGGTGTTGCTGCTGTGCGCCGCCGCCCGCCCGCAATGGTTGGGCGAGCCGGTGCCAGTGGCTGCCAGCGGCCGCGACCTGCTGGTGGCGGTGGATGTGTCCGGGTCGATGGATTTCCCCGACATGCAGTGGCAGAACGAAGAAATCAGCCGCCTCGACCTGGTCAAGGCGCTGCTCGGTGACTTCCTGCAGGACCGCGAGGGCGACCGCGTGGGCCTGATCCTGTTCGGCAGCCAGGCCTACCTGCAGGCGCCGCTCACTTTCGACCGGCGCACCGTGCGCACCTTCCTCGACGAGGCGCAGATCGGCATCGCCGGCAAGAACACCGCCATCGGCGATGCCATTGGCCTGGCGGTCAAGCGCCTGCGCCAACGCCCGGCACAAAGCCGGGTGCTGGTGCTGATCACCGACGGCGCCAACAACGGCGGGCAGATCCACCCGCTGACCGCCGCCCGCCTGGCCGCCCAGGAAGGCGTGCGCATCTACACCATCGGCATCGGCGCCAACCCCGAAGCCAGTGGCACCCCCGGCCTGCTCGGCCTGAACCCGAGCCTGGACCTGGACGAAGCCTCGCTCAAGGAAATTGCCGACATCACCCACGGCACCTACTTCCGCGCCCATGACGGTGCCGAACTGGACGCCATCGGCGACACCCTCGACCAGCTCGAACCGGTGGCCCAGCAACCGACCCAGGCGCGCACGGCCAAGGCCCTGTATGCCTGGCCCCTGGCCCTGGCCTTGCTGCTGAGCGTGCTGCTGGTGCTGGCCGTGCAATGGCCCGACAACCTGCTGCACCGCCTGCTGCGCAAGCCGCGCTTCCTGCAACCGCACCCGGAATGGCGCCAGCGCCTGAAGCGCCTGCGCCTGAGGAGGCGGCGATGATCGAACTGTGGCCCGAATGGTTGCGCCCGCTCTGGCTGCTGGCCGTGCCCCTGCTCGCCTGGCTGCTGTACAAACTGTGGCACCGGCGCAAGCGCGCCGGGCGCTGGCAGATGATTCTGCCGCCGGCGTTCCATGGCGTACTGCTCGGCGGTGGCAGCGGCAGCACCAGCAAGCTGCCGTGGGTGGCGCTGGGCCTGGCCTGGGTGCTGGTGATCCTGGCGCTGCTCGGGCCCAGTTGGCAGCGCATGGAAGAAAGCCGCCAGCGCCCGGCCGACCCGCTGGTGATCCTGCTCGAACTGACCCCGCAGATGCTCGCCGAGGACAGCCCGCCCAACCGCCTGGAGCAGGCGCGGCGCAAGATCCTCGACCTGCTGGAGCACCGCCGCGACAGCCAGACCGCGCTGGTGGTCTACGCTGGCTCCGCGCACACCCTGGTGCCACTGTCCGATGACCTGGCCACCAGCCGCAACCTGCTCGAGGCGATCGACCCGTCGATCATGCCCAAACCCGGCCAGCGCGCCGACCTGGCCGTGCAAAAAGGCCTGGCCCTGCTGGCCCAGAGCGGCCTGGGCCAGGGCCGCCTGCTGCTGGTCGGCTCGTCGCTCAGCGCCCCGGAGCGCCAAGGCATCGCCCAGGCCCTCGGCCGCCAGGGCCCGAGCCTGCTGATGCTGGGCATCGGCAGCCGCGAAGGCGCACCGGTGCGCCAGGCCAATGGCGAATACCTCAAGGACGACCAAGGCGGCATCCTGTTGCCACGCCTGGACAGCGCCAGCCTCAAGGGCTTCATCAGCGGCACCGGCGGGCGCTACCGGCATGCCCGCATCGACGACCTCGACCTGCGTGGCCTAGGCCTTTTCGACAACCCGCGCGCCGGGCGCAATGACGGCCAGACCCTGCAACTGGACAGCTGGGCCGACCAGGGTTACTGGCTGCTGCTGCCGCTGTTGCTGCTGGCCGCCTGTGCAGGCCGACGCGGCTGGCTGTTCTGCCTGCCGCTGCTGCTGGCCCTGCCCCAGCCCAGCCAGGCCTTCGAGTTCAACGACCTGTGGCTGCGCCCCGACCAGCAAGGCCAGCGCCTGCTGGAGCAGAACCGCCCGGCCAGCGCTGCGCGCCAGTTCCAGGACCCGCAATGGCGCGGCATGGCCCTGTACCAGGCGGGCGACTATGCTGGCGCCGCCGAAGCCTTTTCCCAAGGCGACACTGCCGCCGCCCACTACAATCGAGGCAATGCCCTGGCCCATAGCGGTGAACTGGAAGCCGCCCTGGACGCCTACGAACAAGCCCTGGAACGCCAGCCCGACCTGCAAGCGGCGCTGGACAACCAGGCACTGGTGCAGCAACTGCTGCAACAGCGCGAAGCCAAGGCCGAGGAACAACCAGCCGGCAGCGATGCCCAAGGCACGCCCGGCAGCGAAACCGAAGGCAACAGCAGCTCGGCCAGCAGCCCGGCCCAGGGTACGCCCGGCAACGACGAACAAGCCAGCGCCGAACAGCCCGGCGAAGGCAGCAGCAACAGCCAGGTAGCGCCCGGCAACCAGGCGGGCGCGGATGACAGCGTCATCCAGCCGCCGCAGCGCCCGGTATCGACCAGCCTCGATGCCGAACAGCGCCAGGCCCTGGAACAATGGCTGCGGGAGATCCCCGACAACCCGGCGGAGCTGCTGCGGCGCAAATTCTGGTATGAACAGCAATTGCATCAGGAAACCCCACGATGAGTCGCTTCGGCGTCTTTCTCCTCAGTCTGCTGTGGGCCGTGCTGGCCCAGGCCGAACCGTTGCTGCGAGCCAGCGTCGACCGTACCCGCCTGGAAGCCGGCGAAAGCCTGGAGCTGACCCTGGAAAGCCAGGACGTCACCCAGTTCGGCAAGCCCGACCTGCGCGCGCTGGAGGGTGACTTCGAAGTGCGCGGCACGCGCCAGCTGAACAGCCTGCACAGCCTCGACGGCGAAACCCGCGCCAGCACCCGCTGGATCATCACCCTGCTGCCGCGGCGCAGCGGCAGCCTGCGCATCCCCGAACTGCAACTGGGCCAGTCGCACAGCCAGGCCATCGAACTGCAAGTGCTGCAGGCCGATGCCAGCCGCCAGGACAGTGCCTCGCAGGTGTTCATCGAAGCTACGCTCGACAGCAGCGAGGTCTACGTCCAGGCCCAGGCCGTACTCACCCTGCGCATCTACCATTCGGTGGCACTGTACGACGACAGCAGCCTCAGCCCGCTGCAACTGGAGAACGCCAAAGTCGAACCGCTGGGTGAATCGCGCACCTATGAAAAGGAAATCAACGGCGTCCGCCACGGCGTGATCGAAACCCGCTATGCCGTGTATGCCCAGCAAAGCGGCACCCTCGAAATCCCGCCACTGACCTTCACCGCCACCGCCGCCGCCAGCCCAGACCAAGCCCCACAAGCCAACGGCACGGCCCGGGCCGGCCACCAGGTGCAGGTCAGCTCGCTGCCATTGCGCCTGGCCGTACGGCCGATTCCGGCGGCCTGGCCTGCTGGCGTGCCGTGGCTACCGGCCCGCAGCCTGACCCTGGAAGAGCACTGGAACCCCGACCCTGGCAACCAGCAGGTGCAGATTGGCGACTCGCTGACCCGCAACATCACCTTGCGTGCCGAAGGCTTGTCCAGCACCCAGCTGCCGCCGCTGCCAGCCACCGAAATCACCGGCCTGCGCCGCTATCCCGACCAGCCGTTGCTGCGCAACGAAATCAGCGACCGTGGCATGACCGCCAACCGCGAAGAGCGCGAAGCCCTGGTGCCGACCCACAGCGGTACGCTGGCCCTGCCGGCGCTGGAAGTGGCCTGGTGGAACACCCGCGAAGACCACCTGGAGCACAGCAGCCTGCCGGCGCGCACGCTGAACGTGCAGGACAACCCGGCGCTGAGTGCCGACACCCCGGTTGGCGACAACAGCAGTGCCAGCAGCTTGCTGTGGCCCTGGCAGCTGGCCACCCTGGTGTTCGCCCTCACCACCTTGCTGGGCTTTGCCCTGTGGTGGCGCGCCCGCTCGCAGCCAGCGGTGCTGCGCGCCGCGCAGGCCGGGCCGAGCCCGCGTACCTTGCTGGATGATCTCAAGCGCGCGTGCCAGGCCAACGACCCACAGGCAACCCGCCAGGCGCTGGACGCCTGGGCCCGCCAGCAGCCGGAGACCCTGGCCGAGATGGCGGCGCGGTTCGTGCCGTTGTCGGATGCACTGGATGGGTTGAACGGGGCGCTGTATAGCGAGAGCGGGCAGTATTGGCAGGGTGAGGACTTGTGGCGGGCGATCGGTACGATTCCGCCGGCTGAGCAGGTATTGCTGCCGACCGGCGAGAACGGCAGCCTGCCGCCGCTATATCCTAAGTAAGTGGTTGCTGTGCCGGCCTCTTCGCGGGCATGCCCGCGAACACCGGCGCAGCCGGTGCCACCGTAAGATATTTCTGAACCTGCACCCCAATGCTTCAGAATCAACCCGCTTAGGACACAGCCCCAAGACAAGCGCGGCCCCTGTAGGAGCGGCCTTGTGTCGCGAAAGGGGCGCAAAGCGCCCCCAGGATCTTCATCACCGCAAAATCGCCGGGGCCGCCATGCGGCCCTTTCGCGACACAAGGCCGCTCCTACAGAAAGCGTGATCACATCAAGGCTGCCAGGTGTTCGCCGACACACTTTCAGGCGAGCACCTGTTAGCCCCATGCTTGGGTTACCATACCGCCCTTTCCCCGCTTGCTCGACTCGACACCAACAGGTCATCCATGCGTCTGTTTCATACCTCCGACTGGCACCTGGGCCAAAGCCTGCACGGCCAGGAACGCGACTTCGAACACGCCTGCTTCCTCGACTGGCTGCTCGGCCAGCTGCGCCTGCGCCAGCCGGATGCGCTGCTGATCGCCGGCGATATCTTCGACACGGTCAACCCGCCGGTCAAAGCCCAGGAACGTCTCTACGACTTCATCGTCCAGGCCCACGAACAACAGCCGAAGCTGGACATCGTGATGATCGCCGGCAACCACGACTCCGGCTCGCGCATCGAGCTGCCCGCGGCACTGATGCGCCGCCTGCGCACCCATGCCCTGGGCCGTGTGCACTGGCTGGACGAGGGCCAGCTGGACGCCGAGCGCCTGCTGATTCCGCTGACCAACGGCCGTGGCAAGGTCGCCGCCTGGTGCCTGGCCTTGCCCTTCCTGCGCCCGGCCGAGGTGACCGGCCCGCAATTGGGCGACGACTACCTGCAAGGCATCACCCAGGTGCACCAGCAGCTGATCGCCGCCGCGCAAAAGAAGCGCAAGAAGGACCAGGCGCTGATCGCCATCAGCCACGCGCACATGGCCGGTGGCGCGGTGTCGGAGGACTCCGAGCGCAGCCTGATCATCGGCAACGCCGAGGCGCTGCCGGCCAAGCTGTTCGACAAGGCCATCAGCTACGTCGCCCTGGGCCACCTGCACAAGCCGCAGAAGGTCAACCGCGAAGAACGCATCCGCTACAGCGGCTCGCCGATCCCGCTGTCGTTCGCCGAAATCAACTACCCGCACCAGGTGCTGGAAGTGGAGCTGGACGGCACTGGCCTGATCAGCGTCGAACCGCGCCCGGTACCGCGCGCCGTGGCCCTGCAACGGGTCGGCCCGGCACCACTGGGCGAACTGCTGGAGCAGTTGGCCGAGCTGCCAGTGATCGACCTGCTCGAAGACCCCAACCGCCAGCCCTGGCTGGAGGTGCGGGTGATACTGGATGAGCCGCAACCCGACCTGCGCCAGCAGATCGAAACCGCACTGGAAGGCAAGGCCGTGCGCTTGATCCGCATCAGCGCCGAATACGCCGGCCGCAACAATGCCGAAGACGATGACCTGGCCTTTGTCGAACTGGCCCAGATGACCCCGCAGGACCTGTTCAGCCGCGCCTGGGAGCAGGCCTATGGCAACCCCGCCGACGAACAGGCGCTGGCCGACTTCGCCCTGCTGTTGCAGGACGTGCAGCAGGAAGAGGAACAGCCATGAAGATTCTTGCCATCCGCCTGAAGAACCTGGCATCCCTGGCCGGCCCGGTCGATATCGACTTCACCGCCGAACCGCTGGCCAGCGCCGGCCTGTTCGCCATCACCGGGCCTACCGGGGCGGGCAAAAGTACCCTGCTCGACGCCCTGTGCCTGGCGTTGTTCGGCACCGTGCCACGGCTGAACGACATTGGCCGCGAGGCCAAGGTGCCGGATGCAGACGGCGAGATCCCTACCTCCGACCCGCGCAACCTGCTGCGCCGCGGCACCGGCAGCGGCTTTGCCGAAGTCGATTTCGTCGGCATCGATGGCCGCCGCTACCGCGCCCGCTGGGAAGCCAACCGCGCCCGCGACAAGGCCAACGGCAAGCTGCAGCACAGCCGCCAGAGCTTCTATGACCTGGACAGCGAGCAGGTACTGGGCAGCGGCAAGAACGAATACAAGCAACTGGTCGAAGCCCGCCTGGGCCTGAACTTCGAACAGTTCACCCGCGCGGTGATGCTGGCCCAGAGCGAATTCGGCGCCTTCCTCAAGGCCGACGACAAAGAACGCAGCGAGCTGCTGGAAAAGCTCACCAACACCGCCATCTACACCCGCCTGGGCCAGCGGGCCTTCAGCAAGGCACGCGAAGCCGGCGAGGCCCACAATGCCCTGAAGGACCGTGCCAGCCACCTGCTGCCGATGGCCGCCGAAGCCCGCGCCGAGCTCGACCAGCGCCTGGAACAGGCGCAACAGCAGTTCAAGGCCGACCAGGCCGGCGAGCGCCAGCTGGAGCAGCAACGCAACTGGCTGAACGAGCAGCGCCAGCTGCAGGCCCAGCACGCCGAAGCCGGCACCGCGCTGCAGGCCGCCGAGCAGGGCTGGCAACAACTGGCTGACCAGCGCCTGGACCTTGTGCGCCTGGAGCGTCTGGCCCCGCAGCGTCACCAGTTCCACCGCCAGCAGGCACTGACCGCGCAACTGGCACCGCTGGCAGCGAAGATCGCCGAACAACAGCAGCAGCAAGCCGAGCTGCAAGTGCGCACCAGCGAGCTCGAACAGGCGCTGGACGCCGCGCGTCAGGCGCTTGCCGATAGCCAGGCCCAACACAGCGAGAACGCCCCTCGCCTGCGCCAGGCCTTCGCCGCCCAGGACAACCTGGCCCGTCTGGAGCAGGAGCTGGCAGCACAGCGCAGCGCCGGCCAGCAGGCCGAGCAGCAGGTCGCCGAAGGCCAGCAGCACCTGCAGCAGCTGGAAGACAACCAGCAGCGCAGCCTGCAGCAACTGGCGCAGATCGACACCGCGCTCGCCGACAGCCAGCACCTGGCAGGCCTGGCCAATGCCTGGCACGCCTACCTGCCGCAACTGAAGCAAGTGATGCTGATCGGGGGCCGCCTGGCCAAGGGCCGTGAAGAGCTGCCCGGCCTGCAAGCCCAGGCCAGCCAGGCCAATGCGCACTTGCAGGCCGAGCGCGATGCCTTCGAGCTGCTGTTCCGCGAAGCCAAGGCCGAACCCCAGGCCCTGGCAGAACAGATCGACCTGCTGGGTGGCATGCTGCAGGACAACCGCAAGCAGCAGCGCGCCGTGGAAGAGCTGTCACGCCTGCATGGCCGTGAACTGGAACTGCGCCAGCAGCTGGAGGCCGTGCGCGTGCGTCAGCAGCAGGCCATGCAGCAGCGCCAGCAACTGATTACCGAAGGCACCGCCGCCAAGGCCGAGCTGGAAGCCGCCGAGCAAGCGCTCAACCTCACCCGCCAGTTGCTGGAACGCCAGCGCCTGGCACGCAACACCAGCGTCGAAGAGTTGCGCGGCCAGTTGCGCGCCGGCGAACCCTGCCCGGTGTGCGGCAGCGCCGAACACCCGTTCCACCAGCCTGAAGCGCTGCTGCAAAGCCTGGGTCGCCATGACCAGGCCGAAGAAGATGCCGCGCAGAAACAGGTCGAAACCCTCAACAGCAAGCTGGTGGAGCTGCGCACCCAGCTGGGCGTGGTCAACGCCCAGCTCAAGGATTTCCAGCAGCAACAGCAGTACCTGGACGAACAGCTGCAACCGCTGGTGGCCCAGGTGCAGGCGCACAGCCTGTGGCCGGCCCTGGCCCCGCAGGACGACAAGGCCCGCAGTGCCTGGCTCGACAGCCAGCTGCGGCGCCTGGACGAAGAAATCGGCCAGGACGAGAAACGCCAGAGCGCCCTGCTCGCCCTGCAAAAAGATGCAGCCCGTCTCAACCAGCAACTGCAGGCCGCCCAGCAGGCGCAACAGCAAGCCCAGCGCCACCTGGAGCAACAGCACCAGGCCCTGGCCAGCGACGAGCAGCAGTTGCAGCAAGGCCTCGCGGACCTTGCCGGCGTATTGCCCGAAGAGGCCCTCAAGGCCTTGAACGACGACCCGGCCAATGCCTTCCTCGCCCTGGATCAGCAGATCGCCCAACGCCTGCAGCAACTGGAGCAGCGCAAGGACGAACAGGAAGAACAGCAAGCCCGCCAGGCCCAGCTGGACAAGCTGCGCGACCAGCAGCAGGCACGCGTGCAGACCCATCAGCAGCTGCAGCAGAAACTTGCCGCCCTCGACGAGCAGCGCCAACAGGCCCAGGCTTCGCTTGGCGAACTGCTTGGCGGGCACGCAAGCGCCGAAGCCTGGCAACAGCACATGGACGCCGCGCTGGAGCAGGCCCGCGCCCTCGACGCCGACACTGCCCAGCGCCTGCAGGAGCTGCGTACCCAAGGCGTGCAACTGGCCAGCGAACTCAAGGCCAACACCCAGCAGCAGCAGGCGCTGGACGCCGAGTGCCAGCAGTTGCAGGGCCAGATCGCCCAGTGGCGCGCAGAACACCCGGAACTGGACGACGCCGGCCTGGATCGCCTGCTGGGCATGGAGGACGTACAAGTCAATGAGCTGCGCCAGCGCCTGCAAGGCGCCGAAAAGGCCATCGAACAGGGCCGCGTGCTGCTGCAGGAGCGTGAACAACGCCTGCAGCAACATGCCGCGCAAATGACCGTGGACACCTCGGCCGACGCCTTGGAACAGGCCCTGACCGAACTGCGTGAACGCCTGGCCGGCCATGAGCAGCAATGCGCCGAACTGCGTGCACAGCAGGCCGATGACCAGCGTCGCCAACAGGCGCACCAGGCGCTGGCGGCGGAAATCGAACAGGCCCACCAGCAGTGGCAACGCTGGGCTCGCCTGAACGCCCTGATCGGTTCGGCCTCGGGCGATGTGTTCCGCAAGATCGCCCAGGGCTACAACCTCGACCTGCTGCTGCACCATGCCAACGCCCAGCTGCGCCAGCTGGCCCGCCGCTACCGCCTCAAGCGCGGCGGCAGCGCCCTCGGCCTGCTGGTGCTGGACACCGAGATGGGTGACGAACTGCGTTCGGTGCACTCGCTGTCTGGCGGGGAAACCTTCCTGGTGTCGCTGGCCCTGGCCCTGGGCCTGGCCTCGATGGCCTCCAGCACACTGCGCATCGAATCGCTGTTCATCGATGAAGGCTTCGGCAGCCTCGACCCCGAGTCGCTGCAACTGGCTATGGACGCCCTCGACGGCTTGCAGGCCCAGGGCCGCAAGGTGGCGGTGATTTCCCACGTGCAGGAAATGCACGAACGCATCCCGGTGCAGATCCAGGTACGCCGCCAAGGCAATGGCCTGAGTGACGTGGAGGTGTGCGGGTGATCCTCTACTCGTTCCGCCGCTGCCCCTGGGCCATGCGCGCGCGCCTGGCCCTGCGCTATGCGGGGTGCGAGGTGGAGATTCGCGAGGTAGCGATGAAGAACAAGCCGGCAGAACTGCTGGCCTTGTCACCCAAGGGCACGGTGCCGGTACTGGATACCGGTGCCGGGGTGCTCGAAGAAAGCCTGGACATCATGCGCTGGGCGCTGGAGCAAAACGACCCACAGGACTGGCGGCTGCAGGCCGACCCTGTGGCGGCGCAGCAGGCTGAAACACTGATTGCGCGCAACGACAGCACGTTCAAGGCGCAGGTGAACCTGTACAAGTATGCCGAGCGCTACCCCGAGCATACCCGCGAGCATTACCGCCAGCAGGCCGAGGCCTGGCTGGCGGAGCTCGAAGGCCTGCTGGCAGGCAGGCCCTACTTGCTGGCCACGCACCCGAGCATTGCCGATGCCGCGTTGCTGCCCCTGATGCGCCAGTTTGCCGGGGTCGAACCGCAGTGGTTCGCCGAGGCGGCTTATCCGCGGGTGCGGAGCTGGCTGGAGGGGTGGTTGGCTTCGGAGCTGTTCAAGGCCGTAATGGCCAAATGAACCCTGTTTCCTGTACTGGCCCTATCGCCGGCAAGCCGGCTCCCACAGGGACGGCGCTGGACCTGAGGCCTGCTCAACCCCTGTGGGAGCTGGCTTGCCGGCGATAGGGCCAGTACAACATTCAGTGGGTGTGCTTGCCACTCAATGCCGCATGGAAGTTGGCACTCTGGCGCAGGTACTGTTCGGTGTAGCTATGGGTAGTAGACGCCTTGCCGCTGCTGTCGGCATGGGCATGCGTCGGCAATACGACCGAAGCGGAAATGGCGGATGCGGCAATGACCGGGAAGAGATTGAAGTTCATCTGGGCTGACCTCGACGGCGGTGGTTTGACGTTGGCCCGTTTGGGCCTTGGGTCAAACTTACGCCGCCGAAGCCGCAGGCAAAAATTCATTGCGCCAGTATCGATTATCACGCCGATCGATATCACTCGATGAATTTCAGGTCCGACGGCGCATCCTGCTTCAGCGTCTGCACCGTCTCCAACAGCTTGCCGCTGCGCGGATCGCGGCGTATCACCACGATCTGGTTGCTCTTCTGGTTGGCCACCAGCAGGAAGTTGTCACTCGGATCGAGGGCGAACTCGCGGGGATGATCCCCCTCCACCGAACGGCGCTGCAGGAATGTCAGCTGGCCATCCTGCTTGCCCACGCTGAACACCACGATCTCGTTGGCCGTGCCTCGGTTGCTCACATACAGGAAGCGCCCGTCTGCCGACAAGTGCAAGCCACCTGCCGCTTTCGCCGCAGCTTCCTTGCTCTCGGTCAGGGGCAGGCGCTGGCGTTCGACCAGGTTGCCCTCCTGCACATCGAACATGACCACGTCGGCACTCATTTCCAAGGTCAGGTAGGCGTGCCGGCCCTTGGCGTCGAACAACAGGTGGCGCGGCCCGCTGCCCGGCGGCAGATCCACCGACGCGGGGATCGCCGGCGTCAACGGGTGGTCTGCGCTGGCACCGTCGTAGCGGTAGATGAACACCTTGTCGGCACCCAGGTCGCTGGCATACAGGTGGCGGCCGTCCGGTGACAGCACCAGCGAATGCACATGGGCGCCAGCCTGGCGCTCGGGGTTGACCCCGCTCGCCTTGTGCCGGGCCTGTTGCACCACCGGCTTGAGCTTGCCGTCCTTGGCCACCGGGATTACCACCAGGCTGCCGCCAGGGTCGGGCTTGACCGCGTAGTTGGCCACGAACAGATAACGCTGGTCCTGGCTGAGGCTGGCGTGAGTCGGCTCGTCACCTTGGCTGGCCACCTGGTTGATGGGCTTGATCTCGCCTTTTGCACTGACGCTGAAGCTGCTGGCATGGCCGTTCGGGGTTTCATTGACCGCGAACAGCTGGCGTTGATCGGCCGACAATACCAGCCACGAAGGGCTGACACTCTTCACCACCTGCTGCGGCGCAGGGTCGATATGGCCGGTCTTTTCGTCAAACTGATAGCGGTAGATGCCCTGGCTGGCGCCATCGGTGTAACTGCCCACCAGCAAGGTGGCGGCGTGGGCGTGGAGGGTCACGCTCATCAGGCTAGCGGTCAGCAGGCTCGTCCAGATCCGATTCATCTTCGTCATCATCCGGGGCACGAAAGGCACTCATACAGACTAGTCGATGCTCGCCGTTGGCATCGTCGAGTTGCCACTCGTCACCCACGGCGATGGCGGCAGTGATCTGCTCGGGGGTGAAGGACCAGCGGCGGAGCTGGCGGCCGTCCATGCATTCGATGGTGAGGCCGGATTCATCGGAGGTGAAGTCGAAGGCGTGCAGGCCGTCGATCAGGAGCATGTCGCAGGACTGCAGGGCGGTGGCGAGGGGGGACATGGGGGTACCAATCTGAAATGAGTTGGCATTATAGCCTTGGGGCTGCTTTGCAGCCCATCGCGACACAAGGCCGCTCCTACAGGGATCGCATCAACCTGCCGATACGCGTTCCCCTGTAGGAGCGGCCTTGTGTCGCGATGGGCCGCATAGCGGCCCCTTGCGGTCAATGAGCGAAAATGGAGCCCCCCTCCTTGCCCACCATCTTCTCAGGCTTGATCAGGAACCTTGCCAGCGCCGGCAACAGCCACAGCGCACCGAACATGTTCCACAGCAGCATGAAGGTCAGCATCAGCCCCATGTCCGCCTGGAACTTGATCGCCGAGAAAATCCAGGTGCACACGCCGATGGCCAGGCACAACCCGGTGAACAGCACCGCCTTGCCAGTCGAGCGCAGGGTCTCGTAATAAGCCTCCTGCAACGGCAACCCGGCGCGCAGGAAGCTTTCCAGCCGGCTGTAGATGTAGATGCCATAGTCCACGCCAATGCCCACACCCAGCGCCACCACCGGCAAGGTCGCCACCTTGACCCCGATGCCCATGTAGGCCATCAGCGCGTTGCCCAGCACCGAGGTCAGCACCAGCGGCAGGACGATGCACAGGGTGGCGGCGAACGAGCGGAAGGTAATCAGGCACATCACCGCCACGCAGATGTACACCAGGATCAGGATGGTCAGCTCGGCCGACTTGATCACCTCGTTGGTCGCCGCTTCGATCCCGGCATTGCCCGCCGCCAGCAGGAACTGCAGGCCTTCCTTGTTGTGGCTGTCGGCAAACGCCTTGGCCACGGCAGTGACCCGCTCCAGGGTTTCGGCCTTGTGGTCGTTGAGGAACACCAGCACCGGCGCCAGCGAGCAGTCGCCGTTGTACAGGCCATCGGCGCGGGCGATGGAGTTGTTGAGGATGTCCGGGTTGCGCGACAGGGTTTCCCATTTCAGGCTGCCCTCGTTCATGCCCTTGATCACCTGCTTGGACACGGTCACGAGGGAAATTGCCGACTGCACGCCCGGGGTGTTCTGCATGGTCCACATCAGCTCGTCGATCGGCGCCATGGTCGAGTGGATCGAGCAGCTTTCCGGCGGGGTCTTGACCATGATCACCAGCACATCGGAACTGGTCGAGTAGTTGCTGATGATGAAGTTGTTGTCCTGGTTGTAGCGCGAGTCGGGGCGCAGTTCTGGCGCGCCCTGGTCGAGGTCGCCGATCTTCAGGTTCTGGCTGTACCACAGGCCACCGGCGAAGGCGACCAGCGCCAGGGCCACCGACACCGGCGCCACCTTGGCGCTGGCGAAGTTCGACAGCAGGCGCCAGAACGGGTGCTCGCGGGTGGCGTCCTGCTTGCTGCGCTCGACGGCCTTCTTGCTGATGCCGACATAGGAGATGGCCACCGGCAGCAGGATGAGGTTGGTGAACACGATCACCGCCACACCGATGGAAGCACCGATGGCCAGTTCACGAATCACCCCGATGTCGATGATCAGCAAGGTGATGAAGCCCACGGCGTCGGCAAGGATGGCGATCATCCCCGGCAGGAACAGCTGGCGGAACGTGCGTCGTGCAGCGGTCAGGGCGTTGTCGGCGTCACTCGACTGCAGGGCGATACCGTTGATCTTCTGCACCCCGTGGGAAATGCCGATGGCGAAGATCAGGAACGGCACCAGCATCGAGTACGGGTCCAGGCCAAAGCCCACCGCATGCATCAGGCCCAGCTGCCAGACCACCGCCACCAGGGTGGTGATGAGCACGGCGATGGTGCTGCGGATGCACCAGGTGAACCAGTACAGCAGCACCCAGGTGATGGCCAGGGCGACGCCAAAGAACATCGCCACCATCACCAGGCCGTCGATCAGGTCGCCGACCTTCTTGGCGAAGCCGACGATGTGCACCTTGACGTTGGGGTTCTGTGCCTGGAACTTGTCGCGGATTTTTTCTTCCAGCTGGTGCGAGAACTGCTGGTAGTCCAGCTTCACCTGCTTGCCCGGGTCCTGCGGGTCTGGGTAGCTCTCCAGCAGCGGCACGTCAACGATGCTGGATTTGAAGTTGTTGCCCACCAGGCGCCCCACCTGGCCCGACTTGAGCACGTTGTCGCGCAGGGTGTCGAGGCTGTCCTGCGAGCCGTTATAGGTGTTGGGGATCACCTCGCCACCGGAAAAGCCTTCCTCGGTGACCTCGCTCCAGCGCACGCTGGGGCTCCACAGCGACTTCAGCCCGGCACGGTCGACGCCAGGGATGTAGAACACTTCGTCATGGATCTGCCGCAGGGTCTCCATGTAGTCCTTGTCGAAGATGTCGCCATTCACGGCCTCCACCGAAATGCGCACGGTGTTGCCGAGGTTGGCCAGGTCGTTGCGGTGCTCCATCATCTGCTCGATGAACGGGTGCTGCAGCGGGATCATCTTCTCGAAGCTGGTGGATGGGCGAATCTGCGTGGCCTGCCAGAACAGGAAGATGCTGACCAGTACGCACAGGGCGATGACCACGGGGCGATTGTTGAAGATCAGGCGTTCGAGCAGCGTGGCCTTGTCCTGGTGATGCGGGTGCATGGTGATGCTCTCCCTGCTGGTCATGGACGCACCTCCTGGTCAGCACCCTGCGGGTCAGCCAGGTGCACGCCACCCTGCCCTACCAGCAGCAGGCCGCCATCGGCCAGGCCGCTGACGCCGGCCAGGGCAATGCGGTCGGCGCGGTTGTAGACACTGAAGGTCTGGCCATCATCGGTACTGCGCAGCACGCTGCCGCCATTGCCGACCAGCACCAGGCTACCGTCCTCGACAAGCGTAGCGCCTGCCAGGCCGAATTCGAGATTGCCACGTGCGGCCTTGAGCTCGATCGGCTGCCAGCTGTCACCGAAATCGGCGGAACGGAACAGGTTGCCGCGCAGGCCGTAGGCCAGCAGGGTATGCGGCTGGGCAGTGCCGATCACGCCGAACAGCGAGCCCTCGTAAGGGCCCTCGACCTTGGCCCAGGTCTGGCCGTTGTCGGCGGAGCGGAACATGCCACCCTGCTCGCCGACGATGAACAGGCCCGCGTCACGCACCTGGGCGATACCGTTCAGGTGCAGCTGGTCGGGGTTGTCCAGGCGCTCGGCCACGTCCTGCCAGTGCTGGCCGCCGTCGGTGGTTTCCAGCAAGGCGCCGTAGGCACCTACGGCAAAGCCGTGCCGGGCGTCGAGGAAGGCGACATCGAGCAAGGGTGCTTCGCGGGACAGGTCTTCGAACTGCTTGCTCCAGGTGGCACCACCATCGCTGCTGGCGAGCACCAGCGCATCGTGGCCGACGGCCCAGCCGCGCTTGTCGTCGAGGAAGAACACCGCGGTCAGCAGTTGCCGGGTGGGCACCCGCGCCTGGGTCCAGGTGCTGCCCTGGTCGTCGGAGAACAGGATATGACCGCGATCGCCCACCACCACCAGGCGCTTGCCGGCATGGGTGGCGTCGATCAGCAGGCTTTGGCTGGCCTTGACCGATTCGGTGGAATACTCGTCGGCGGCAGCGGCTTGCACGCTGTCAGCCCACACGCCAAGCCCCAGCGCCAGTACCGCGCCGGCTGCCAATGGCCAGGCAAAGCGCCTGTTCTGTTCCCTCATGACTGTCCCCCTGTTGTGTTCTTGTCTGGTGGGTCAATGCACTGCAGGTACTGCGAAAAGCCTGATCTAGAGGCCTGCAATAGCTTGAGGGGATCGTAGCGGGGATATTTGCGGGAACACAACGGGCGGGGTGTTATGTTTTGTTGTCGGCCTTGTAAAGCCGGGGCCGCTGTGCGGCCCTTCGCGGGCACGCCCGCTCCCACAGGGATATCACAGGCCTTGAAAGCAGTGATATCCCTGTGGGAGCGGGCGTGCCCGCGAAGGGCTGCAAAGCAGCCCCCTTGGCCCTTAAGCCAGGCTCTTGCTCACAACCTCGTACACATCACTGGACAGCTCACCAGAAGCCAGAATCCGCTCCAGCTCGCCCTTCATCAGGGCCTGACGCCCGTCGTCATACTTGCGCCAGCGGGTCAGCGGTGCCAGTTGCCGAGAGGCGATCTGCGGGTTCAGCGCATTCAGCTCGATCACCAGGTCCGCCAGGAAGCGGTAGCCGGAGCCATCCGCCGCATGGAAGTTGACCAGGTTCTGCCCGGCAAAGGCGCCGACCAGCGCACGTACCTTATTCGGGTTCTTCAGGGTGAACGCCGGGTGCTGCATCAGCGCCTTGACCCGCGCCAGCCCGCCCGGCAGCGTACTGGCCGCCTGCACGCTGAACCACTGGTCCATGACCAGCGGGTTGTCCTTGAAGTGCTCGGCAAAGGCTTCCAGCGCCTTGGCCCGCTCGGCCTCGAACGGCGAGTTGACCAGCACGGCCAGTGCGGTCAGGCGCTCGGTCATGTTGTCGCAGTGCTCGAACTGCTCCAGGGTCGCCTGCAGCACCTGCGGCTTGCCGCTCTGCATCAGGTACGACAGCGCGATGTTCTGCAGGCTGCGGCGGGCGAAGTGCTCGGCCGAGGCCACGTAGGCGGTGCTGCGCGACACTTCGCGGTTGGCCTGGTAGCGCGCCCACAGGGCGTCGAACAGCTGCTCGGCGATCTGCTGGCGGGCGAACTCGCGGGCGGCGTGGATGGCGTCCACGTCGGCCACCTGGCTGATTTCGGTGAGGTAGGCCTCACCCGGCAGCGAGAGCATTTCGGCAACCATGGCCGGGTCCAGCGACTCGTTGCCGAGCACGGTGCCCAGGGCGTTGATCAGGCGCTGGTCGAGCTTGAGTGCTTCGCCGCGCTGATGCTGGCCGATCAGCTCCTGCAGCACCTGCACCGACAACTGCTGCCCCGCCTCCCAGCGGTTGAAGCCGTCGCTGTCGTGCTGCATCAGGAACATCAGCTGGTCGCGGTCGTAGGGGAAGCTCAGCTTGACCGGTGCGCTGAAGCCACGCAGCAGCGACGGCAGCGGCTTGGCCTGGATGCCCTGGAAGGTGAAGGTCTGCTCGGCCTCGGTCACCGACAGCACGCGGCTGGTGCCCTGCGCCGTCGCTTCACCGGCCAGTTGCAGCGGCAGGTCGTTGCCTGCGGCATCCAGCAGGCCAAGCTCCACCGGGATCACGAACGGCAGTTTTTCGGCCTTGTCCGGGGTCTGCGGGCAGCTTTGGCGGAAGGTCAGGCTGTAGGTCTGCGCGGCCGCGTCATAGGCCTCGCTGACTTCCAGGCGCGGGGTGCCGGCCTGGTTGTACCAGCGCTTGAACTGGGTGAAGTCGACGCCGTTGGCGTCTTCCATGGCCTTGATGAAATCGTCGGTGGTCACCGCCTGGCCATCGTGGCGTTCGAAGTACAGGTCGCTGCCCTTGCGGAAGCCGTCTGCGCCCAGCAGGGTACGAACCATGCGGACCACTTCGGCGCCCTTCTCGTACACGGTCAGGGTGTAGAAGTTGGAGATCTCGATGAAGCTGTCCGGGCGCACCGGGTGGGCCATGGGGCCAGCGTCTTCGGCGAACTGGTGAGTACGCAGGTAGGCCACGTCTTCGATGCGCTTGACCGTGCGCGAGTTCATGTCGGCGCTGAATTCGGCATCGCGGAACACCGTGAAGCCTTCCTTCAGCGACAGCTGGAACCAGTCACGGCAGGTGACGCGGTTGCCCGACCAGTTGTGGAAATACTCGTGGGCGACCACGCCTTCGACGCGCTGGTGTGCGGCATCGGTGGCCGTTTCGGCACGGGCCAGCACACAGCTGGAGTTGAAGATGTTCAGGCCCTTGTTTTCCATGGCGCCCATGTTGAAGTCGTTGACCGCGACGATCATGAAGATGTCCAGGTCGTACTCGCGGCCATAGACTTCTTCGTCCCAGCGCATGGACTTCTTCAGGCTGACCATGGCGTGGTCGCACTTGTCGATGTTCTCGGGCTCGACGTAGATGCGCAGGGTCACGTCACGGCCGGACTGGCGGGTGAAGCTGTCCTCGACGCACCACAGGTCACCGGCCACCAGGGCGAACAGGTAGGCCGGCTTCATGAACGGGTCTTCCCAGGTCGCCCAGTGGCGGCCGTCTTCTCCCTGGCCTTTCTCGAAGGTCCCGCTGCCGATCGGGTTGCCGTTCGACAGCAATACCGGGTAGCGATGCTGCTCGGCGATGACCGTGGTGGTGAAGGTGCTCATCACGTCCGGGCGGTCGAGGTAGTAGGTGATCTTGCGGAAGCCTTCGGCCTCGCACTGGGTGCAGAACATCTTGCCCGACTTGTACAGGCCTTCCAGTGCGGTGTTGCTTTCGGGGTGGATCTTCACGCTGGTGTCGAGGGTGAAGCGCTCGGCCTTGGGCTGCACGGTCAGGCTGTCGGCGTCGAGCTGGTAGTCGCCCGGCTGCAGCTCCTGGTCATCCAGCGAGGCGCGCAGCAGTTCCAGCTGCTGGCCATCGAGCTCCAGTGGCGGCAGGCCGTCACCGCGTGCCGGGTTGCGGCGCATGACCAGTTGCGCGTGAACCAGGGTGTGGTCCTCGAACAGCTCGAAGGTCAGGTGCGTCTCGTCGATCAGGTACTCGGGCGCCTGGTAATCCTCGAGGTAGATCACTTGCGGTTGTTCGGTACGCATGTGCAGGTCCTTTTTACTGGAGCACGGCCAACTGGTAGGCCGTGTACTTGCGAATATTGATCACACCGGTGTCGAAGATCAGGTACTGGCCCTTGATGCCCAGCAGCGTGCCTTCCACTACCGGGTCCTTGTCGAGGTTGAAGCTGACGATCTTCGATGGGTAGGCCTCGACCGGGTACTTCATCTGCACCACTTCGGCGTCGGCCAGCGGCTGGATCGCCTGCAGGCCGAAGCGCCCCTGCAGCTCGCGCAGGCCATCGGCACAGGCGTCGAAGACCTGTTCACGAATGGCGACCAGGTCGAGCTCCTCGGCATCGCCCTTGAGCAGGGCGCGCCAGTTGGTGCGGTCCGGCACCTGGCTGCGCAGCAAGTCTTCGACCAGGCCGGACTGCTGGCGGGTGGCCACGCGCACGATCGGCAGGGCCTGGCTGGCACCCTGGTCGAGCCAGCGGGTGGGCAGCTGGGTGGCGCGGGTGATACCGACCTTGATCCCCGACGAGTTGGCCAGGTAGACCACATGGTCGGTCATGCAGAACTGTTCGCCCCACGACGGTTCGCGGCAGGTGCCAGCGTCGTAGTGGCACTTTTCCGGGGCCATGATGCACACATCGCACTGGGCCAGTTTGGTCATGCACGGGTAGCAGTAACCCTGGCTGAAGCTGGTCTTGGTGCGCTTGCCACAATGGCTGCAGTGAATGGCGCCGAGGTATTCGAGGCGCAGGCGCTGGCCGATCAGCGGGTTGACCGGCACCTGCGTGTCATCCAGACGGAAGCTGTACTGCACCACTGGCGCCTGCAGGCTTACCGCCATCTTGCTCAACGAGCCACGAGCGAGTTCGATCAATGTACCGAGTCCGACTTGAACAGAATGTTGGCGATCGGCGCGGACTTCGAGGCGCATTCCTGCGGGCCCATGTAGCCGGTACGCTGGTCTTCGGGCAGGTTTTTCATCTCCCAGGCGATTACCGCCTGCAGCGACAGCTCTTTCTGCTCGGCAGTGAGCTTGCGGCCATCCGACCATTTGCCGATTTCCACGGCCAGTTTCAGGCTCTCGTAGATTTCCGGGGTGATGTTTTCAATCATTTGCGCGAAAGTGGACATAGTGTCTCCTGATTCAAGCCGACAGTTTACGCCGGGCCAGCGCCCCACCCAAGAGCCCGGTCAGGCATCCGATGAGCAGCCCGCCGACGTGGGCGGCATTGGCGATCTGGCCAAGGCCCAGGGTGTCGATCACGCCGCTCAGGCACACCACCAGCCAGATGAGCATCATCACCAGCACGCCCTTGGGCAGGTTGAAGTAACGGTCGGGTGCCAGCCACTGGTACAGCCAGATGTGCCCGAGCAGGCCGTACAGCACGCCGGAAAGGCCGCCGAACAGGCTCGGCCCGCTGCTGTAGTGCTGGGCCAGGTTGGACACCAGGCTGAACAGCAGGGTCAGGCCCAGCAGCGCCCACGGGCCCTGGCGCAATTCGATGCGTTTGCCCAGTTCCCAGTACCACAGGCTGTTCATGGCCAGGTGCAGCACGCCGAAATGCAGCAGCATGGGCGATACCAGGCGCCACCACTGGCCTTCGTCCAGGCTTTGCGCCAGCGGGCTGAAGTACAGGTAGTCGCCCTGGACGCGGAAATCGAGGAAGGTGAACCAGCTGATGGTGGTGAAGTTGTCGCCCAGGCCGGTGAGGCCGGCAACGATGAAGCACAGCAGCAGGGTCAGGGTGGTGATCTTGCAGGCGCGGGCCTGTTCCGCCAGGGAGGGCCCTTTCGCGGGCTCGCCCGCTCCCACAGGATCGGTGGTGGCTGGCAGGTCGGCGTTGCCGTCGGGGTAGCGCTGGTAGAGTTCGCGGACGTCTGCGGCCAGGGTGTCGGGGGCCCAGAGCACCTGGGCATCGCCCTCCTCGCTGACCCGGTGCGGCACCTGCAGGCGCTGCAGCAGGTGAACGAAGCCGCTGAGGTCGACCGACAGCGGCAGGCGCATCACTTCGATAATGTTCATTGGTTGGCCTGTGGGCGGTCGACATCGACCCAGACGAACTTGTGCGGGTCGATGCGGGTTTCATCATCCAGCCGGTAGGCTGCCAGCTTGCCATAGAGCACGGCGCTGTAGTCCAGGCAGGCCAGGTTGGCGCGGATCGGCGCCGGGCGACCGCTGCGCCAGTAATGGCCGACGAACAGCATGGGCTCGTCTTCGGCATAGCGCAGCAAGGCGTTCTTCTGGCTGTGACTGAGCGGGGTGCTGGCCACTTCCGCGGGCAGGGCGTCTGGCTGGAACACGATGTCGCCGTAGGTTTGCGGGTCTTCTTCCCAGAACTTGGTACGGAAGAAGGCACGGGTCAGGCCGTCGCCACCGGTGAGGGTCAGGCCGTCCGGCAGGCGCATGTCGGTACCGCGCAGCAGGCGGTTGCACACGGTGGCGGCAAAGCTGCCGCTCACCGCCGAGGCCTGGATGAAGTGCTCGTCGATACGCCCGTCGGGGTACTGCTGGCGCAGCGGCTCGATCAGCCGCGGGTCCCAGCAGGCATGCACCAGGCGGAAGCGCCCGGCGTCGACGAACAGCGGCAATTCGTAGAACCAGTTGACGAAGTCGTGCCAGTCAGCAGGGTGGTGGGCAAACTGGGTCAGGGTTTCGTCGATCAACCGGGCGTGGCGCGGCGTATGCTCGCGCACGAAGGCCTTGCCGCTGCCGGGCAGTGCCGGGGTAACCCAGCCCAGCGCGTTGTATTCGTGGTTGCCCATGATGCAGAACGCCTGGCCGGCCTCGACCATGTCGTGGACGATGTGCAGCGCCTCGCGAATGCGTGGCCCGCGGTCGACGATGTCGCCAAGGAACAGCGCCTGGCGCCGCGGGTGGCGCCACACGCCTGCCACACGCTTGTAACCGAGGGCGTCGAGCAGGCGTTCAAGGGTCAGCGCACAACCGTGCACGTCACCGATGATGTCGAAACTACGCGCCGGATCGAGCATCAGTCGTCCCTGCTTCCCAGGCGGCTGCCCCAGCCGAGCTTGGTGCGGCAGACCTCGTAGTAATTGTGGTCCAGCGGGTGGATCAGGCGCAGCTTCTGCGGTTTCTTGCTCACCGTGATGGTGTCGCCGGGGGCACAAGTGAAGTGGTTCTGGCCGTCACAGGATACTTGCGGGTAGATCTGCAGGTCCTTGGACACCACGATCTTCAGCTCGCTGTTGCCGTCGACCACGATCGGCCTGCCCGACAGCGTGTGCGGGTACATTGGCACGATGACGATGGCGTCGAGCTTGGGGTGCATGATCGGGCCGCCGGCCGACAGCGCGTAGGCGGTGGAGCCGGTGGGGGTGGCGACGATCAGGCCGTCGGCCTTCTGGCTGCAGACGAACTGGCCATCGATGTAGATCTCGAACTCGATCATGCGCGTCGACTTGCCCGGGTGCAGCACCACGTCGTTCAGCGCATCACCCTGGCCGATGGCTTCGTTGTGGCGGCGTACCTCGGCCTGCAGCAGGAAGCGGTTTTCCACCAGATAGTGGCCGTCGAGCACTTCGGCGACCTTCTCTTCCAGCTCGTCGGGGCGGATGTCGGTGAGGAAGCCCAGGTTGCCACGGTTGATGCCCAGCACCGGAATGTTGTGCCGGGCCAGGGCGCGGGCGGCGCCCAGCAGGCTGCCGTCGCCGCCGACCACGATGACCAGGTCGCAGACCTCGCCCAGCAGCTTGCGGGTAGAGGTTTGCAGGCCATGGCCGGGCAGCACTTCGGCGATGGTGTCCTCAAGGATCACGTGCAGGTGGCGCTCGAGGAGGAATTTTTTCAGTCGGCGAATGGTGTCGAGCACCTGCGAGCTGCCAAGGCGGCCGATGATACCGATATTGCGAAATTGCTCCATGGGGCTCCTGCGAGGCTCTGCGGCGGGTGACTATGCCGCGATTATGGGCGAAACCACCGGGTAGCGGCAAACCGGCTATGCTCGCAGGATGATGCCATTCGCCCTGCTCCACGACCTGCCCCGGCAGCTACGCCGCCCCAACGTGCGCGACCTGGCCTGGGCCCTGCTGTCGCCCCCGTTGCTCAGCGCCCCGCCCTGCCCCCAGCGCCATCCGCTGGCGGGTAGCCTGTGGGCGGACCAGCCACAGCGCCTGGCAGACTGGCTGCGGGCGCTGGATGACGATGACCGCCCATTGCGCGACTGGCTGGCGCAGCTGGGAAGCCGGCGCCTGGGGCACTACTACGAACGGCTGTGGCAATTCGCCCTGGGCCAGGCCCCGGGCATCGAACTGCTGGCGGCAAACCTGGCGATTCGCGAAGGCGGGCGCACCCTGGGCGAGCTGGATGTGGTGCTGCGCGACCGCGACGGTGTGCACCACCTGGAACTGGCCATCAAGCTGTACCTGGGCCCGGAGCATTCCGGGCACGACCCCACCGCCTGGCTGGGGCCGGGCTGCCATGACCGACTGGGAAGCAAACTGGCGCACCTGGCGCGACACCAGCTGCCCATGTCGGCGGGGGCGCACAGCCGCGAGGTGCTGGCCCGGCTGGGGGTGGAGCAGGTGCAGGCGCATGTGTGGCTGGGTGGCTATCTGTTCTACCCGTGGCCTGGGCATGCGCAGCCACCACAGGGCGCCAACCCGCAGCACCTGCGCGGGCGCTGGCTGCGGCGGCGGGACTGGGTCATGGGCGAAGGTGAGCGATGGCAGCCGCTGCAACGGCATGCCTGGCTGGCGCCGGCGCGGGTCGAGGCGCAGGAGTGCTGGGCGGTGGAGCAGTTTGCGGCGTGGCTGCACGTGTTGGAGCGGCAGGCTCCGGCGCAGTTGCTGGTGAGGTTGGAACAAGAGGCTGACGGGGCGTGGCAGGAGGCCGAGCGGGTGTTTCTGGTGGCTGACAATTGGCCATTTACACCCGAGGCATGATGCCGGCTGTTCCGGCCTCTTCGCGGGCTTGCCCGCTCCCACAGGTACTGCACAGGTCTCTGGCTCTGCGCTATGCCTGTGGGAGCGGGCAAGCCCGCGAAGAGGCCGGTGCAGACAACACAATTTTCACAGACCTGGCGCAAAGATTTGTTCCCCCGTAGCCATTACAGTACTTCCTGAGCGCCGGCAAGAGCGCCATTCCGACCTGATGACGAGGACCGATCATGGTTTCATCCACCCCCGCGACCCATTACGCGCGCCTGTCCATCGCCCTGCACTGGCTGATGCTGGTGCTGCTGGCCGCTGTCTATGCCCTTATCGAACTGCGTGGCCTGTTCCCCAAGGACAGCGTCGAACGCAACCTGATGAAGGACCTGCACTTCATGCTCGGGCTCAGCGTGTTCGTGCTGGTCTGGTTGCGCCTGGCCATCCGCCTGAGCCGCCCGACTCCACCCATCGTGCCCAAACCTGCGGCCTGGCAGACCGGCCTCGCGCACCTGATGCACCTGGCGTTGTACCTGCTGATGATCATCCTGCCACTGGCCGGCTGGCTGATCCTCAGCGCCGCCGACAAACCAGTGCCGTTCTTCGGCCTGGAGCTGCCGCACCTGATCGGCCCGAACCCGGACCAGGCCAAGTTCATCAAAGGCTGGCATGAGCGCATCGGCAGCTGGGGCTACTGGCTGATCGGCCTGCACGCTCTGGCCGGGCTGTATCACCACTATGTACAGCGCGACAACACGCTGCTGCGCATGCTGCCCTACAAGTAACCGCGCCGGCCCTGCAGGCCGCCGGTGTGCACCACGATCAGGCGGGTGCCGGGCGCGAACAGCCCGGCCTCGACCTGCTCACGCAGGGCCAGCAGGGCCTTGCCGGTGTAGAGGGCTTCGAGCGGCACGCCGGTGTGCCGCTCGCAATCGGCGATGAACGCCAGCAGCTCAGCGTCGAATTTGCCGAAACCGCCACGGCAGGCGTCGTGCAGCTGGTAGCCATGCGCGCCGGCCAGTGTCGCTACCACCTCCGGCACACCATGGTCCCTGGGTACCGCCAATGCACCATGCACCACATGTGCGCCCGCCTCGGCCATTACCAGGCCGGCCAGGGTAGTCCCCGTTCCGGCAGCCAGCCACCAGGCGTCGTAGCCCGACCAGCCCAGTGCCGCGATTTGCGCGCGCGCCTGCTGCATGATCAGCACGCAGCCCTGTGCACCGGCCTGCCCGCCGCCCCCTTCGGGGATACAGTGCCAGTCCGGGTAGCGTGCCTGCCAGGGTTCCCAGAAACCCGCTTGGTTTCGTGCGCGATAGCCGCCATAGCCCAGCCAGTGCAATTCCATGCCCAGCGCGTGCAAGTCTCGCACGGTTGGCGTGTCCTGGGCGTGGCCACGCAGCAGGCCGGCGGTGGCGAAGCCGAAGCGCTTGCCGGCAGCGGCCAGGGCGTGCAGGTGGTTGGAATGGTTGCCGCCGAGGCTGATCAGGCCCGGGGCGTTGCTGGCGCTGGCCTGTTGCAGGTGGTGGCGTAGCTTGAACCATTTGTTGCCGCTGATCAGCGGGTCGATCAGGTCCAGGCGCAGGATGGCGGCTTCTACCTGGGCTTGTTGGAGCCAGGGCAGGAGCAGGGGCTGCAGGGGGGGTTGGGGGAGGTCAAATTGCATCGCGCGAGTTTACCAGTGATATCCCGGGGCTGCCTTGCAGCCCTTCGCGGGCTTGCCCGCTCCCACAGTCAGGAGTGCGTTATCCCTGTGGGAGCGGGCAAGCCCGCGAAGGGCCGCAAAGCGGCCCCGGCGATCTCAGAGCTCAGCCGCCAATCTCGAACCCTGGTTGATCGCCCGCTTGGCATCCAGCTCGGCCGCCACATCGGCCCCACCAATCAGGTGCACCGACTGCCCCGCCGCCACCAGCCCGTCCTGCAGCTCGCGCAGCGGCTCCTGCCCGGCACAGATCACCACGTTGTCCACTGCCAGCACCTGCGGCTCGCCATCGGCCACGCGAATATGCAGGCCGGCATCGTCAATACCCAGGTACTCGACGCTGTTGAGCATCTGCACCCGCTTGTTCTTCAACCCGGTACGGTGAATCCAGCCGGTGGTCTTGCCCAGGCCGTCACCCACCTTGGATTTCTTGCGCTGCAACAGGTACACCTGCCGCGCCGGGGCATGCGGCTCGGCCTTGATCCCGGCCACGCCACCGCGTGCCTGCAGATGGGTATCGATGCCCCACTCCCTCCAGAACGCCTCACGGTCCTGGCTGGTAGCCACGCCCTGGTGCACCAGGTACTCGGAAACGTCGAAACCGATGCCGCCCGCACCAATCACCGCGACAGCCTTGCCCACCGGCTTGCGCTCGAGCAGCACGTCCAGGTAGCTGAGCACCTTGGCATGCTCGACACCGGGGATGGCCGGCGTGCGCGGGGCGATGCCGGTGGCCAGGATGATCTCGTCGTAGCCACCGTCCACCAGGGCCTGCACATCGACCCGGGTGTTCAGGCGCAGGTCCACGCCCGTGCTTTTGACCTTGTTGCGGAAGTAACGCAGGGTTTCATGGAACTCTTCCTTTCCCGGCACCCGCTTGGCCACATTGAACTGCCCGCCGATCTCGCTGGCGCCATCGAACAGGGTTACCGCGTGGCCGCGCTCGGCCGCCACCGTGGCTGCCGCCAGGCCGGCCGGGCCAGCGCCGACCACGGCAATGCGCTTCACGGTGCGCACGGGCAGGTAGTTGAGCTCGGTCTCGTGGCAGGCACGCGGGTTGACCAGGCAACTGGTCAGCTTGCCGCCGAAGGTATGGTCCAGGCAGGCCTGGTTGCAGCCGATGCAGGTATTGATCTCGTCGCCGCGGCCGGCAGCGGCCTTGTTGACGAAGTCCGGGTCGGCCAGGAACGGCCGTGCCATCGAGACCATGTCGGCATCGCCCTCGGCCAGCACCGCCTCGGCCACCTCCGGAGTATTGATGCGGTTGGTGGTGATCAGCGGAATGTTCACCACGCCACGAAGCTTGGCGGTGACCTTGCTGAATGCCGCACGCGGCACCTTGGTGGCAATGGTCGGGATACGCGCTTCGTGCCAACCGATGCCAGTATTGATCAAGGTCGCGCCAGCCTGCTCGATGGCCTTGGCCAGCAGCTCGATTTCGTCCCAGGTGCTGCCGCCCTCGATGAGGTCGAGCATCGACAGGCGGAAGATGATGATGAAGTTCGGCCCGACCGCGCCGCGCACCCGACTGACGATTTCCACCGCCAGGCGCATGCGGTTTTCATAGCTGCCACCCCAGCGGTCGGTGCGGTGGTTGGTGTGGGCGGCGAGGAACTGGTTGATGAAGTAGCCTTCCGAACCCATGATCTCGACGCCGTCGTAACCGGCGCGCTGGGCCAGCACCGCGCAATTGACGAAGTCGGCGATCTGCTTCTCGATACCCGCCTCGTCCAGTTCCTTGGGCTTGAACGGGTTGATTGGCGCCTGGATCGCGCTGGGCGCCACCTGGCGCGGGCTGTAGGCGTAGCGCCCGGCATGCAGGATCTGCAGGCAGATCTTGCCGCCGGCAGCGTGTACCGCCTCGGTGACGATGCGGTGCTTGTCGGCTTCTTCCTCGGTGCTGAGCTTGGCCGCCCCGGAATACACCCCACCCTCATCGTTGGGCGCGATGCCGCCGGTGACCATCAGGCCGACGCCACCGCCGGCGCGCTCGGCAAAGTACGCCGCCATGCGCTCGAAGCCGCCCGGGCGCTCTTCGAGGCCGGTGTGCATCGAGCCCATCAGGGTGCGGTTGCGCAAGGTGGTGAAGCCCAGGTCCAGCGGGGCGAGCAGGTGCGGGTAGCGGTCGGCGGCCATGGAAAGGTCCCCATGTGGCGTGATCACGGAATGCGGATGCCGCACCGGTTGGCGGGCCCCGTCGTTTGTCTGCCTGCGACATTAAACAGCCGTTTGAACGGGCTCAATGATCGAAACTGACAAGTTATTGATCCTCGCGCACAGCACGACTACCCTAGGAAACTCTCGTTTCCAAGGCGCTGTCCTGCTTCATGCGAAAACTCCTGGCAAGCGCCCTGGCGCTGGTGATGATCGCCGCCCTCTGCGGCTACGGTTTCTGGACCCAGCAGCGCCCGGAAGGCCACTACCTGTCCGACCTGCGCATCGAACTGGCGCTGAACCACGGGGTGCCGGGCGAGCACGGCAACCTGCTCGGCGTCGAACCGCTGCTCTACCCGGGCGACTACCAGAACCTGCAACGCCTGCACCGCAAACTCGCGGCCTACCTGGAGCAGGCACGTACCCAAGGGCTTGTCGGCCCGCGTACGGTGGTGGTGCTGCCAGAGCACATCGGTACCTGGCTGTGGGCACGCGGCGAAAAGAACGAGCTGTACCAGGTCACGCAAAGCCGCGAAGCCCTGCAATGGCTGGAACTGAGCAACCCGCTGCGCTATGGCCTGGCCATGCTCCGTGCCGACGGGGACGACTGGCGCGCCGACGCGCACCTGCGCATGAAAGCAGAGCAGATGGCTGCGGACTACCAGCAACTGTTCGGTGGCCTGGCCAAGGAATTCAACGTCACCTTGGTGGCCGGATCCATCGTGCTGCCCGCCCCCTACGTGAAACAGGGTGTGCTGCATGCCGGCAGCGGCCCGCTGTTCAACAGCAGCGTGGTGTTCGCCGGTGACGGCTCGCTGCTGGGCCAACCGCAACGCCAGCAGTTCCCCGACAGCGAAATGCGCCGCTATGTGCACGATGGCCGCCAGCACCCGCTGCAGGTATTGCAAACCCCTGCCGGGCGCCTGGGCGTGCTGGTGGGCAGTGACAGCTGGTACCCGGAAAACCACCAGCAACTGGCACGGCAGGCGGTACAACTGATCGCCAACCCGGTATTCCTCAGCGGCAAGGGCAGCTGGCAAGCGCCCTGGCGCGGCAATCGCCACCAGGATGCCAGCGCCGGGCTGGCCTTGCAGCGCGGCGAAGTCAGCGAACAGGCGGCCTGGCAGCGCCTGACCGAAGCGGCCGGGGCCGGCGTCAGCAGCATGAGCGTGTTCATGCGTGGGCAGTTCTGGGAACAGGGCAGCGACGGCCAGGGCTTTGCCCACCAGGCGGGTGAATTGCTGGCGGGCACCCCCAGCCCTGGCGCCCGCTTGCTGAACCTGTGGTTGTAAGCCCATGGCCCGCCCCCGCGTGCGCCTGGGCGACCTGTCGGTTGGTTTTGTCCAGCCGCTGACCGAAGCCCTGCGCGAACTGGGCCACGACCCCGAGCCACTGCTGCGCCGATATGGCCTGGATGCCGCGCGCCTGAGCGAAGCTGGTGCGCGCTTGTCGATCCCGCGCTACATGCACCTGGGGCACGCCGCCATCGAACTGTGCGGCGAGGCCGCGCTGGGCCTGCACATGGGGCGCCTGAGCCGCCTGGCCCATGCCGGCCTGGCCGGGGTCACCGCTGCCCAGGCACCGAACCTGGGCGAGGCGGCACGCACCCTGTTGCGCTTCGAGCCGCTGTACGCCGCCAACTACCGCGGCCACTCCAGTTTTCAGGAAGATGCCCAGGGCGCCTGGCTACGCTTCTACTCCATCAGCCCCTACAACGCCTATAACCGTTTCGTGGTCGATTCGCTACTCGCCGGCTGGCTCGCCCAGCTTGCCGACCTGGCCGGTACGGCAGTGCAGGCCGAACATATGGACATCGAGTTTGCCGCACCCGCCTATGCCGCGCGCTACCAGCCGCTGTGCAGCGCGCCCGTGCAGTTCGCGGCCGACGGCAACCAGCTGCGCCTGAGCCGCGCCACGCTGCAGCTGGCCAACCCCAGGCACTGCCCGAGCACCTGGCAGCACCTGCTGCAGCTGTGCGAGGCGGAAATGCTGCAGCGTACGCGGGTGCGCAGCCTGGGTGAACGCATCACCCACCTGCTGGGCCCGTTGCTCAATGGTGGCCGTGAACCGGACCTGGAAGAAGTGGCGCTGCACCTGCAACTGCCGACCTGGACGTTGCGCCGCAAACTGGCCGAGGAAGGCACGCGCTTTCGCGACCTGCTCAGCGAAACACGGCGCGACCTTGCCGAAACCTACATCCGCGATACGGAGCTGGCCTTTGGCGAGATTGCCTATCTGCTGGGGTTTGCGTCGGCCGAGGCCTTCCAGCGCGCCTTCAAGCGCTGGACGGGCCTTACACCGGGGGAGTTTCGCCGCAGCCAGCGGCGGGCGGGCTAGAGCTCGGTAGCGTCGTCGGCCGGTTCCGGGGTGTCCAGTTCATAAGCCTGGAATTCGAGAAGTTCTTCCTGGTATTCGTCCATAGCCCTGCGTCCTCTCATCTCATGATCTTTATCGGTGTCGCCTTCAACCTAAGCAGATGGCGTGAAGGAATGATGACAAGCTTATGAGTGGTAAACGTAGCAGGTGTTCAGGAAGTTATCGCGGTGCGTCTGTAACAGGGGATGGACTGCCTGCACCGGCCTCTTCGCGGGTAAACCCGCGAAGAGGCCGGTACAGGCAAGCTATCAAAGGGCGGGGGAAGCGGTCTCGGCGGCCTCGGCAGGCTGGGCTTCCTGCTGCACCTCGATCGGTGCCGCCTCCGCCGGCGGGGCCACCGGTTGCGAGCCTTGGCTGTCATCCACCACCGGCGCGGCTACCGCCTCGCTGGCCGGGGCAACAGCGGCCGGGGCTGGCGCCGCTTCAACCAAAGGCACCGCCACCGGGGCCGGTGCCACCGGCGCTGCCGCGGCCTGCTCCGGCAGCCCCAGGGCAGCCGCGGGCGCTTCGACCTTCGGCGCGGGCTCCTCGACCTTGGCCTTGCTCTCCTGCTTAGGCTTGGGCTTTGGCAGGTAGCTCTCCACCAGGGCGAAATAGCGGTCATAGAACTGCGCCGCCGTCACCGTCTCGCTGGCCACCTTGACCATCGAGTCGTCGCTGGAGCCGATCGGCATCGACACCGACCCCAGTACACCAACGCCCAGGCTGGCGGAGGTGTTGGACTTTTTCAGGGCGTAGCGGTCCTGCAGGGCGTTGGCGAACATGGTCGAACGCTGCTCGTCGCTCACATCCGGCGCACAGGTGACGTTGAAACTGATCTGCAGGTGGTTCTCGCTGTTCTGCTGGAAGCTCTTGTTGCCCACCACCTGGTTGGCGCCGCTGCTGGTGATGATGTAACCCTGGCTGAGCAAGGCGCGCCGGGCGGCCTCGCAGGAGCCGGCATCACTCACCGGGAAGCTGCGCGAGAAGGTGCCCGAGTCATCGAAGTTCTCGTGCTCGTAGACGGCGGCTTTTTTCGAGGAACAACCGGTCACGCCCGCCAGCACCAGGGCCAGCCCGAGCGCACCAAAGACGGAAGATCTGGTCATTGCGAATCCGGGTAAGTCGAGAAGGTGCCTATTGTGCAACACAGCAGGCAGGCAAAGGAACCGCTGATCGGTGAAGAGTCTGTCAGGTTCGTGTAAATCTGGGTCAAAGGCGGCGATTGCCAGGCGTAAAAACGAAAAAAGCGACCCGAAGGTCGCTTTATCGTGGCTTCGAGGCGTTCAAGGGGCCTCGAGGCGAAGATGGCGCAGCGGACGGGACTCGAACCCGCGACCCCCGGCGTGACAGGCCGGTATTCTAACCGACTGAACTACCGCTGCGTATCATTCAGGCTTGCGCCCGATTGAAACCTGGGTCTACCCTTCCGGCGCGATGGCCTCAGGGCAGGCACAAAAAAAGCGATAACGTGATCGCTTCTCTTGTGTTTGCTTCAAGGTGTTCAAGGGACCTTGAAACGAAGATGGCGCAGCGGACGGGACTCGAACCCGCGACCCCCGGCGTGACAGGCCGGTATTCTAACCGACTGAACTACCGCTGCGTATCGTTCAGGCTTTCGCCCGATTGAAACTGGGATCAGCCCAAGGCGTTTGCCTTGTGGCTTCAGACCGGTGCCAGGCACCCATCTGTTACTGAAAAATGGCGCAGCGGACGGGACTCGAACCCGCGACCCCCGGCGTGACAGGCCGGTATTCTAACCGACTGAACTACCGCTGCGCAGTGCGTTCCTCTCTGGCTATCGGCTTCTTGCGAAACCCGAAGCACCAGGAACATCTCAGGAAGTGGTGGGTGATGACGGGATCGAACCGCCGACCCTCTGCTTGTAAGGCAGATGCTCTCCCGGCTGAGCTAATCACCCTCGCGATGTTGCTTGTTGCGTTTGCTTCGCTGAGGCCGCGAAATTTACGCAGGTGGCGAAGCTAAGTCAATAGCCCCATTGAATTTTTTTCAGAAAAGCGCAAAAGCGGTGCGGTTGCCTGTGGCGGCCTCTTCGCGGGTAAACCCGCTCCCACAGGTACTGCACAGGCCTTGAGAACTGCGCAGTACCTGTGGGAGCGGGTTTACCCGCGAAAAGGCCGGTACAGGATATGCAAAAGGCTCAGGTATAGATCATCTTGCGGGTCATGCCGCCATCGACCACGAACTCCTGGCCGGTGACGAACGCCGCTTGCCGAGACAACAGCCAGGCAACCATGGCCGCCACGTCCTCCACCGTCCCTACCCTGCCCGTCGGGTGCTGGGCATGGTCCGCTTCGGTCAACGGCTCGGCACGGCGCTGCGACGGGTCACGGGCATCGATCCAGCCCGGGCTCACCGCATTGACGCGGATCTCCGGGCCCAGGCTCATGGCCAGGGCATGGGTCAAGGCCACCAGGCCACCCTTGCTCGCCGCGTAGGCCTCGGTATCGGGCTCGGACTGCCGCGCCCGGGTGGAGGTGAGGTTGACGATCGCCCCGTTGTGCGCACGCAGGTACGGCGCACAATGCTTGGCCAGCAACATCGGGCCGTTGAGGTTGACCGCAAGCACCCGGTTCCACTGCGCCAGGCTCAGGCTTTCGAGGGTCTGGTTGTGCGGATTGGCGATGGCCGCATTGCACACCAGCGCGTCCAGGCGGCCAAACTGCCCCAGCACCTCGGACACCCCGGCGCTGACCTGGGCCTCGTCGGCAACATCCATGGTGATGAACCAGGCATTGTCACCCAGGGCCTTGGCCGCCTTGGCGCCACGCTGGCGGTCGAGATCGCTGAGCACCACCTGCCAGCCTTCGCAGATCAACCAGGCGGCAATGCCCAGGCCGATGCCGCGCGCGGCACCGGTCACCAGGGCTACCCGGCCGTTATGGCCGGGCGTACCGCCACGGATTTCGATCACAGTGCCGCCAACCCACGCGCCAGGTCGGCCTGCAGGTCGGCCACATCTTCCAGGCCCACGGCAACGCGGATCAGGCTGTCGCGGATGCCGGCGGCTTCACGTTCCTGCGGCGTCAGACGACCGTGGGAGGTGGTGGCCGGGTGGGCGATGGTGGTCTTGCTGTCACCCAGGTTGGTGGTGATGGAAATCACCCGGGTAGCGTCGATGAAGCGCCAGGCGCCCTCTTTGCCACCCTTGACCTCGAAGCTGACCACCGCACCGAAGCCACTCATCTGGCGCTTGGCCAGTTCGTGCTGCGGGTGGCTCGGCAGGCCGGCGTAATGCACCTTCTCCACGCCCTCCTGCTGCTCCAGCCATTCGGCCAGTACCTGGGCGCTTTCGCAGTGCGCACGCATGCGCAGGCGCAGGGTTTCCAGGCCCTTGGTGAAGATCCAGGCGTTGAACGGGCTGAGGGTGGGGCCTGCGGTACGCAGGAAGCCCACCACTTCTTTCATCTGCTCGGCACGGCCGGCAACCACGCCACCCATGCAGCGGCCCTGGCCGTCGATGAACTTGGTGGCCGAGTGGAACACGATGTCGGCACCCAGCTTCAGCGGCTGCTGCAGCGCCGGAGTGCTGAAGCAGTTGTCCACCACCAGCATGGCACCGTGGGCATGGGCGATTTCGCTGAGGGCGGTGATATCGACCAGCTCGGCCAGCGGATTGGACGGCGATTCGACGATCAGCAGCTTGGTATTGGCCTTGATGGCATTTTCCCAGCCGGCGAGGTCGACCAGTGGCACGTAGTCCACCTGCACGCCAAAGCGCTTGAAGTACTTCTCGAACAGGCTGATGGTCGAGCCGAACACGCTCTGCGACACCAGCACATGGTCACCGGCACTGCACAGCGACATCACCACGGCGAGGATCGCCGCCATGCCGGTGGAGGTGCCCACGGCCTGCTCGGCGCCCTCCATGGCCGCCAGGCGCTCCTCGAAGGCACGCACAGACGGGTTGGTGTAGCGCGAATAGACGTTGCCCGGCGTTTCGCCGGCAAAGCGCGCGGCGGCATCGGCAGCCGTGCGGAACACATAGCTGGAAGTCAGGAACAGCGCTTCGCTGTGCTCGGCCTCCGGTGTACGGTTTTGACCGGCGCGCACCGCCAGGGTGTCGAAACCGACACCCTCGAGGTCACTGTCCAGTCGTCCGGCATCCCATTGATCCGTCATGCCGTCGCTCCCGAAATCAGTTGTTGTAGAGGTCGATGATCGCGCTGACCGCCTGGTTCTTGACCTTGGCCAGGTCGTTACGAGCCTGCTCGATACGGTCGAGGTAGGCTTCGTCGATATCGCCGGTGACGTACTCACCGTTGAATACCGCGCAATCGAAGTGGTCGATCTTGATCTTGCCGCCACCGACCGAGTCGATCAGGTCCGGCAGGTCCTGGTAGACCAGCCAGTCGGCGCCAATCAACTCGGCCACTTGTTCGGTGGTACGGTTGTGGGCGATCAGTTCGTGAACACTCGGCATGTCGATGCCGTAGACGTTGGGGTAGCGCACCGCAGGGGCTGCGGAGCAGAAGTAGACGTTCTTGGCGCCGGCTTCGCGGGCCATCTGGATGATCTGCTTGCAGGTGGTGCCGCGCACGATCGAGTCGTCCACCAGCATCACGTTCTTGCCGCGGAACTCCAGCTCGATGGCATTGAGCTTCTGGCGTACCGATTTCTTGCGCGCGGCCTGGCCGGGCATGATGAAGGTACGGCCGATATAGCGGTTCTTGACGAAGCCTTCGCGGAACTTGACGCCCAGGCGGTTGGCCAGTTCCAGGGCCGCGGTGCGGCTGGTGTCCGGGATCGGGATGACCACGTCGATGTCGTGCTCGGGGCGCTCGCGCATGATCTTGTCGGCCAGTTTTTCACCCATGCGCAGACGGGCCTTGTACACCGACACGCCATCCATGATCGAGTCCGGGCGGGCCAGGTAGACATGCTCGAAGATGCACGGTTGCAGCTTCGGTGCTTCGGCGCACTGCTTGGTGTACAGCTGGCCTTCTTCGGTGATGTATACCGCTTCGCCCGGCGCCAGGTCGCGGATCAGGGTGAAGCCGAGCACGTCCAGGGCCACGCTTTCCGAGGCGATCATGTATTCCACGCCTTCGTCGGTGTGACGCTGGCCGAACACCACCGGGCGGATGCCGTTGGGGTCACGGAAGCCGACGATGCCGTAGCCGGTGATCATCGCCACCACGGCGTAACCGCCGACGCAGCGGCTGTGCACGTGGGAAACCGCGGCGAACACGTCTTCTTCGGTCGGCTGCAGCTTGCCACGCACCGCCAGCTCATGGGCGAACACGTTCAGCAGTACTTCCGAGTCGGAGTTGGTGTTGACGTGGCGCAGGTCGGACTCGTAGATCTCCTTGGCCAGCTGCTCGACGTTGGTCAGGTTGCCGTTGTGTGCCAGGGTGATGCCGTATGGCGAGTTGACGTAGAACGGCTGGGCCTCGGCCGAGGTCGAGCTGCCCGCAGTCGGGTAGCGCACGTGGCCGATGCCGATGTTGCCGACCAGGCGCTGCATGTGGCGCTGCTGGAACACGTCGCGCACCAGGCCATTATCCTTGCGCAGGAACAACCGGCCGTCATGGCTGGTCACGATACCGGCAGCGTCCTGGCCGCGGTGCTGGAGGACCGTAAGCGCGTCATACAGCGCCTGATTGACGTTCGACTTACCGACGATACCGACGATGCCACACATGCGACGCAACCCCTACTTTGACGAAACTTGAGTGAATAGCGCTCAGGGCTTTGCCGGCCCGAGCAACTGTTCCTTGAACGGAAGATCAGCTGGAGTGCCGATCAGCCCACTGGGTGTCCACTGGCCGGTAAAACCCAGGATCAGGTTTTTCGACCAGTCGGCGACCAAGAGAAATTGTGGTATCAGGCGTGATTCCTGCCACCAGGTGTCCTGTTGAACCGGCCCCAGGCTGATCAGCCCGATGGCCACCACCACCAGCAAGGCCCCGCGCGCGGCGCCGAAGGCCATGCCCAGGAAACGATCGGTACCGGACAGCCCGGTCACGCGGATCAGCTCGCCGATGAGGAAGTTGATCATGGCCCCCACCAGCAAGGTGGCGACGAAAAGAATGGCGCAGCCGGCGATGACGCGCATCGACGGCGTCTGGATGTAGCTTTCAAGATACACCGAGAGCGAACCGCCGAACATCCAGGCAACCGCACCGGCAATGATCCAGATGAGCAAGGACAAGGCTTCCTTGACGAAGCCGCGCTTGAGACTGATCAGTGTGGAGACGGCGATGATCGCGATGATCGCCCAATCAACCAAGGTAAATGCCACGGTGCTGCCTGCAGACGTTTGAGGCGGCGCATTTTAACAGAGCGGCGGGGGCTTGGGTAAGCGGAATGTCAGGTGATTAGCGCCACCCGGGCTTACGCGATCTTTGTGGGAGCGGCCTTGTGTCGCGAAAGGGCCGCAAAGCGGCCCCGGCGATTCTGGCTGTGTCGTTGAGATCCTGGGGCCGCTTCGCGGCCCTTTCGCGACACAAGGCCGCTCCCACATGGACCGCGCCGCTGCAAGACCTATACAGAACCCGCGAATGAGCGGCAAAGCCGACCCCGGGTTTATCAGCTGCGCTCAGGCTGGAAGCGCACCACGAAGCCCTTGAGGCTGTTCTGGCGGTTGATGGCGTCGCGCACGCGCTCGGCCTCGGCCCGCTCGATCAGCGGCCCCACGTACACCCGGTTCATGCCACCCGCCGAGCGGATATAGGCGTTGTAACCCTGGCTACGCAAGGTTTGCTGCAGCTTTTCGGCCCCGGCACGGTTGGACAGGCTGGCCAACTGGATCGACCAGCTGACCGGCAGGCCATTGACGTCGATCTTCGATGGCGCCGCCGGCGCGGCCGGCTTGGCTGCCGGCTGAGGCTCGACCTTGGCCACGGGCGCCTGCGGCTTGGCGGGCTGAGGCTGAGGCTGCACCTGCGCCTGAGGCTGGGTCTGCGGTGACGGGGTAATCGGCTGGCTGGGCGCGCTCGCCGGCGCGGTGGACTCGTCCACCACCACCGGTGGCTGTTGCGGCTCTTGCGCAATGGCCTGCGGCTCCGGCACGGCGACCGGTTCCACCTTCACTTCCGGCAGGCTTGGCATGGCCGGCGCCTGCGGGGCCTCGACGCGCACCTGACGCATCTCGTCCTCGCGGGTGAACAGCATCGGCAGGAAAATCACCGCCAGCGCCACCAGCACCAACGCACCCACCATGCGCTGTTTCATCCCTTTATCCAGCACTGCCATCTACTCCACCCTCCTGGGCGTGCCGCTCCAGCCATTCCAGTGCCTGGGCAACACAGAAAAACGAACCGAACAGCAAGATCTGGTCATCCGCCGTTGCCTGCGCGCATTGCCCTTCAAGGGCAGCATCGACGCTGGCATAAGACTTCACCGCGGCGCCGACGTTCGTCAAGGCCGTGGCCAGCTCCGCAGCCGGGCGGCTGCGCGGGGTATCCAGTGGCGCCACTGCCCAGTCGTCGACCAGCCCCTGCAGCGGCGCGACAACACCGTCCAGGTCCTTGTCGGCGAGCAGGCCGAACACCGCCAGGCGGCGCCCCTTCAGCGGCCGGGCCGCCAGGCGCCGGGCCAGGTACTCCGCGGCGTGCGGGTTGTGCCCGACATCCAGCAACAGTTCCACCGGCTTGCCCTGCCAGCTCAGCAGGCGACGGTCGAGGCGACCCGTGATGCGGGTATCCAGCAGCGCCTGGCGAATCTGCCCGGCGTCCCAGGGCAGGCCCATCAGCAGGTAGGCCTGCAGGGCCAGCGTGGCGTTTTCCATGGGCAGGTCGAGCAAAGGCAGGCCACGCAGCTCTACCGGCGCACCATCAGCCGCAGTACCCCGCCAGTTCCAACTGCCATCGGCACTGGCCAGGTCGAAGTCACGACCACGCAGGAACAGCGGCGCAGCCAGTTCGGCGGCCTTGTCCAGCAGCGGCCGAGGCGGATCCAGGTCACCGCACAGTGCCGGCTTGCCCTGACGGAAGATGCCGGCCTTCTCGAAGGCCACCAGCTCGCGGGTATCACCCAGGTAATCGACATGGTCGACGCCGATGCTGGTCACCAGGGCCAGGTCGGCATCCACCACGTTCACGGTATCCAGGCGGCCACCAAGGCCCACTTCCAGTACCACGGCATCCAGCTGCGACTGGTAGAACAACCAGAACGCGGCCAGGGTGCCCATCTCGAAGTAGGTCAGGGAAATATCGCCCCGCGCCGCCTCGACGGCGGCGAAGGCTTCGCACAGGCGCTCATCGCTGGCCTCTTGGCCATCGATCAGCACCCGCTCGTTGTAACGCAACAGGTGAGGCGAGCTGTACACGCCGACCTTGAGCCCCTGGGCACGCAGCAGCGAGGCCACGAAGGCGCAGGTCGAGCCCTTGCCGTTGGTGCCGGTCACCGTCACCACGCGTGGCGCCAGCTTGCCCAGCGCCAGCCGGGCAAGCACCTTCTGCGAACGCTCCAGGCCCATGTCGATGGCCGAGGGGTGCAACTGCTCGAGGTAGGCGAGCCATTCGCCCAGGGATCGTTGTTTCATCACGCGACGGCAGCCGCCTCACGCGCTTGCTCCGGGGTTTCCTGGCCGGTCATCTGCGCCAGCAGGCGGGCCAGACGCGGGCGCAGTTCGCCACGGGAGATGATCAGGTCGATGGCGCCGTGCTCCAGCAGGAACTCGCTGCGCTGGAAGCCTTCCGGCAGCTTCTCGCGCACGGTCTGCTCGATCACGCGCGGGCCGGCGAAGCCGATCAGTGCCTTCGGCTCACCGACGATCACGTCACCGAGCATGGCCAGGCTGGCGGAAACACCACCGTATACAGGGTCGGTCAGTACCGAGATGAACGGGATGCCTTCTTCACGCAGGCGCGCCAGCACGGCCGAGGTCTTGGCCATCTGCATCAGCGAGATCAGCGCTTCCTGCATGCGTGCACCGCCCGAAGCGGAGAAGCAGACCATCGGGCAGCGGTGCTCCAGGGCATAGTTGGCCGCGCGCACGAAGCGCTCGCCGACGATGGCACCCATGGAGCCGCCCATGAACGAGAACTCGAAGGCGCTGACCACGATCGGCATGCCCATCAGGGTGCCGCTCATGGAGATCAGGGCGTCCTTCTCGCCAGTCTGCTTCTGCGCCCCGGTCAGGCGGTCCTTGTACTTCTTGCCATCACGGAACTTCAGGCGGTCGACCGGCTCCAGGTCGGCGCCCAGTTCGGCACGGCCATCGGCGTCGAGGAAGATGTCGATGCGCGCACGTGCGCCGATGCGCATGTGGTGGTTGCACTTGGGGCAGACATCCAGGGTCTTTTCCAGCTCCGGACGATACAGCACGGCCTCGCAGGCCGGGCACTTGTGCCACAGGCCTTCAGGCACCGAGCTCTTCTTCACCTCGGAACGCATGATCGAAGGGATCAGTTTGTCGACTAACCAGTTGCTCATGCTTTCTTTCTCCAGTATTGGCAGGCGTGGGCCGGTGTCGCCGGCCCTGCCCTGCCCTTGAGCTCAAAATCTTTTATGAAACGATGATGGACCGGCCGCCGGGACTTCCAGCGCGCCACCCCACCGCTAATGTGTTGTCTTGCCGCCACAGGCGCAGGCGGCTGCCCCGCAGGGCTGCGAAAGCTATGGACGATGGCGCGCAGCCAGCCGTCACATCTGCCATCACGCCTGTTTCACCGCACGCATGAATGCCTCGATCTTCGCCGCGTCCTTGATGCCCTTGGCTTGTTCCACGCCGCCACTGACATCCACCGCGTACGGCCGCACCTGGGCGATGGCCTGGCCGACATTGTCGGCAGACAACCCGCCCGCCAGTATGATCGGCTTGCTCAGGCGCGCCGGCACCAGCGACCAGTCGAACGCTTCACCGGTGCCTCCGGGTACGCCTGGCACATAGGTGTCCAGCAGAATGCCGCGGGCACCGGCGTAAAGCTGGCAGGCCGCCTCCAGGTCGTCGCCCGGGCGCACGCGCAGGGCCTTGATCCAGGGGCGGTGGTAGCCTTCGCAGTCCTGCGGGGTTTCATCGCCGTGGAACTGTAGCAGGTCCAGCGGAACCACTTCGAGGATCTCGTTCAGCTCGCAGCGCGAAGCGTTGACGAACAGCCCGACCGTGGTCACGAACGGCGGCAGCTCGGCGATGATCGCCCGCGCCTGGCGCACGTCCACGGCGCGCGGGCTCTTGGCATAGAAGACGAGGCCGATGGCATCGGCGCCCGCTTCGGCAGCGGCCAGTGCGTCTTCGATGCGGGTAATCCCGCAGATCTTGCTGCGAACATTGCTCATGGACAGCGAACCCTGCTTGTTACGGTGAAAGGCCGGATGTTAGCAAATGACTTTTCGCCCGTCAGTCTGCCAATGCCTCGTAGCCGGTCAAAAAGTGTGGGCCGATGTAACGCTTGGGCAGCGCGTATTCCTCGGGGTACTCCACCTGCACCAGGTAGAGCCCGTACGGGTGCGCCGTGACCCCGCCTTCGCGGCGGTTGCGCCCCTCCAGCACCTCACGCGCCCAGGTGACCGGGCGCTCTCCCGCGCCGATGGCCATCAGTACACCGGCAATGTTACGCACCATGTGGTGCAGGAAGGCCGTGGCGCGCACATCCAGCACGATCATCTGGCCATGGCGGGTGACGCGCAGGTGGTAGATGTGCTTGATCGGCGACTTGGCCTGGCACTGGCTGGCGCGGAAGGCACTGAAGTCATGGGTGCCGAGCAGGTACTGCGCGGCTTCGGCCATGCGTTCGACATCCAGCGGGCGGTGGTTCCATGTGACTTCCTCGGCCAGGTGCGCCGGGCGGATCGGGTCGTTGTAGATGACGTAGCGGTAACGCCGGGCGCAGGCCTTGAAGCGGGCATGGAAGTCGGCCGGCATCGGCCGCGACCAGACCACGCTGATGTCATGGGGCAGATTGAAGTTGGTGCCCATGGTCCAGGCGCGTTCGTCGCGCACGGCGCGGGTGTCGAAGTGCACGATCTGCCCGCAGCCATGCACGCCGGCGTCGGTGCGCCCGGCGCAGATCACCGAGATCGGCTCGTTGGCCACCTTGGACAGGGCCTGCTCCAGGGCCTGCTGGACACTGGGCACGCCACTGGCCTGGCGCTGCCAGCCACGATAGCGCGCGCCTTTGTATTCCACGCCCAGGGCGATGCGGGAGTAGCCTTCGGCCGCGGACTCGGCGGCGGTGTCGATGATGTCCAAGAGCATGAAACCTGTGGGGTGTACGGAATGGCGGGGATTATAACGACAACGGCAGCCGTGTAGGGCTGCCGTTGAACGTGTGTCGCGCTTGAGGGCCTCTTCGCGGGCATGCCCGCTCCTACAGGTTACTCACAAGGTCGAAAATGTGTGGAGATCCTGTGGGAGCGGGCAAGCCCGCGAAGAGGCCGGCCCTGCTTACATCAGACCAGCCGGGAGAGCATGTCCTCGGCTTCCTGACGCTGGCTGTCGTCGCCATCCTTGACCACTTCATCGAGGATGTCGCGCGCGCCCTGGTTGTCGCCCATGTCGATATAGGCGCGGGCCAGGTCAAGCTTGGTGGCCACTTCGTCGCTACCGGAGAAGAAGTCGAAGTCCAGGTCGTCCAGTGGCTCGGGCTCTGGCTGGGCAACTGCGTCTTCACTGGTGAAGTGCGGCTCCAGCGACGGCGATTCGAGGCTCTGCGACAGCTTGTCCAGCTCGGCGTTGACGTCGTTCAGCTCCGAGGCAAAGCTCTTGGCTGCCGGCGAATCGTCTTCCAGCGACAGCGAAAGATCGAAGTCGGACGGCAGGTCGAACTCGGAAAGCGGGTCGAACGCTGGCTCGCTGTCGAAGGCAGCCAACTCGGCGGCGACATCCACCGGGGCTTCGTCCACCGCTGCCGGGGCGACCGGGGCAACCGGCTCGCTGATGTCGAGGTCGAAATCGGACAGGTCCACAGCGGGCTGTGGCTCAGCCTGGGCCAGCATGGCCTCGAACTCGGCGTCGGCGTCGGCCTGCAGTTCGGCATCCACGGCAAACGGCTCGTCTTCCGGCTGAGCCGTTTCCAGCACCGGCTCATCCAGTACCGGCTCGTCGACGACAGGTTGCTGGGCCACCGATTCGTCCAGCAGCGGCGCCGCCAGCGGGTCTTGCTCGGGCAGGTCGTCACCCAGGCTCAGGTCGAAGGCACTGTCCAGGTCCTGCTCGTCCAGGCCCGGCGCATCGAGAGTCGGCACTTCATCGAAGGCATCCAGCTCAGCATCCAGATCAACTTCGGGCTCGAGCACTGCCTCAGGTTCCACCTGGGCAACGGCCTCTGGTTCAACCGCCACCTCTGGCTCGAACGCCGGCTCTTCCTCGGGTGCCACGTCGGCAACCACTGGCGTTTCAGGCTGATCCTGCAGCAGTTCCTGCACGTACTGCTCATCCATCTCGGCAGCCAGGGCCGCCGCGCCCAGGCCGGCAGCGGCCAGGCCGAGCATGGCCGGGTAGCGCTCCTTCAGCCCGGCAACAGCTGCACTGTTCTGCTCGCTGGCCGGCAGCTTGCGTTCCTGCTCGACGAACGCGCTCTGGTCACCCTGGCGGGCGTACACATCCATCAGTTTCAGGCGCAGGTCGTCACGCTGCGGCGCGGCGGCCACGGCAGGCTCCAGCAGGTCGGTAGCGCGGTTCAGGCGGCCTTCGGCCACGCATTGCTCGACCTCCGCCAGCAGCGCGGCGTGGGGGTCGGCTTGCGGTTCAGGTTGCGCCTCGACGGCGGGTGCCGATGTTTTTTCCGCGGCGGTGGCGGCGGCAGCCGAAGCAGCGACCACGGCCGGCGACAGGGTCACGCTCGGGGCCGAGACCTCGACGCCATCGAAGCTTGCGCTATCGCTGTCGAAGCCTGCGCCCTGCTCTTCTTCCAGCGCCCGCGCCATGCGCAGGTGCTTTTCAGCCTCCTGCTGGGCCTTGCGCTTGCGCGCCAGCAGCAACAGCAGAAGCAGCAGTACGAGGAAGGCACTACCGGCAATCAGCCCAAGCAGCAGCGGGTTGCCCATGATTTCGTCGACCATGCTGCCAGGCTGGCCGGCAGGTGCGGCCTCGGCGGCGGGCGCCGGCTTGGGTGCGGTATCGACGGCGGCAGGCGCAGGCTTGGCGACCGGTTGGGCCGGCGCCGCCGCACCCTGGGCTTCAAGGCGGGCCAACTGGTTGTTCTTCAGCTCGATCAGACGCTGCAGCTTGTCCAGCTGGCTCTGCAGGTCGGCCATGCGGCTCTTGAGTTCTTCGTTGTCGCGACGGCTGGTGTCCAGGCTTTCCTGGGCCACCGCCAGCTTGTCGTTGAGGGCCTTGGCCTGGTCGGCACCGGCCTGGTTGCCCGGGCTGACCAGGCGCAGGTTGTCGCCCTGGGCGATACGCGCCGGCGCTGCCTCGGCGGCACCGCGACGGGTGGCGTCCAGCTGGCGGGCACGCGGGCCCAGGCGACGGCCTTCACGCCAGGCAGCATACTGCTCGGCCACCTCGGCGGTCGCCTCTCCCTGCGGGATATTCTGGATCTGCTGCTGGTCGGGCAGGCGCAGCACCTGGCCAACCTTCAGCTGGTTGATGTTGTTGCCGATGAAGGCGTCCGGGTTCAGCGCCTGGATCGCGATCATGGTCTGCTGGATCGAACCACCCTGGGTGTTGCGCGCGGCAATCTGCCACAAGGTGTCGCGGCGTTGGGTGGTGTAGCTGCCGGCAGCGGTCACCGCTGGTGCTACATTGCCTGCCGCCGGCTTTTCGCCCTGGGCCTTGGCCTGGTCGAGCAGCACGCTGTAGTCACGCAGCAGGCGGCCCTGCGGCCACATCACCTGGACCAGGAACTTTACCACCGGTTCAGGCAGCGGCTGGCTGGAGGTAACCCGCAGCACGCTCTTGCCGTTGGGGTTGATCACCGGCGTGAAGGTGAGGTCTTCGAGGTACGTCGGCAGCGCCACCCCGGCCTTGCTGAACTCTTCCGGCGGCGCCAGGCTCGGCGCCACTTCGGCGGCGGTGAGGTCGCGCACGTCGAGCAGCTCGATCTCGGCGTCCAGGGGCTGGTTCTGTGCCGACTTGAGGGTCAGCTCCCCCAGGCCCAGGGCATTCGCCATGCCCGACGACAGCGCCGATGCTGCAGCCATGGCCAGAACCAGTTTGCGAATTCGAAGCATGACCTCTTCCCTTGTATAAAGCGTCCTGAAACCTGCATGCGGAGCAGGACAATAGTGCTCGCCAGTATCTTTTACGGCATGTGTTTAATCAACAATTGCGCCACTTGCACGGCATTGAGCGCGGCGCCTTTGCGCACGTTGTCGGTGGTCAGCCAGAGGTTGAGTTGCTGGTCTTCATCAACACCGTGCCGTACACGACCAACATAGACCACGTCCTGGCCCACTGCGTCGCCTACCGGGGTCGGATAATCATCGCGCTCCACCAGTTCGACGCTGTCGGCCGCCTCGAGGGCCTGGTTGACAGCGTCCAGGTCTACCGGGCGACAGCTCTGCACCGCCACACTGAAGCTATCGCCGAAAAACACCGGGACTTGAACGCAGCTCACGGAAATCTTCAGTTCCGGCAGGCCCAGCAGCACGCGCAGCTCGCTGACCAGGCGGTGCTCCAGGGCCGTGTGGCCTTGCTCATCGGCGGCTCCGACCTGGGCCAGCATGTTGAACGCCACCTGGCGATCGAAGAAGCGCGGCTCCAGGGGGCGGGCATTGAGCAGCTCGGCGGTTTGCCGGGCGAGTTCGTTGACCGCTTCACGGCCTTGTGCGGACACCGCCAGCGCGGCCATTACCTGCACCCGCTCGATATCCAGCAGGCCTTTGAGCGGTGCCAGTGCAACGGCCAGGGCAACCGCGGCCGAGCACGGGCTGACGATGCGGGCGGGCAATGCCAGGCTGGCCAGGCGTTCGGCGTTGGCTTCTGGCACCAGGGCGAGGGCGTCGTCCAGGCCAGCGGACAGGTCGATGACCGTGCAGCCTGCCTGCAGCGCCTTGCTGGCAAAGCTGCGGCTGACGGCGGCGCCTGCGGCGAAGAAGGCCAACTTGACCTGGGCGAAGTCGAAGCTGTCCACTTCACGCACCTTCAGCTTCTTGCCGGCGAACATCACGCTGCTGCCCGCCGATTCCATGCTGGCCAGCAGGTGCAGGGTGGCGACCGGGAAATCCAGCTCTTCGAGGATCTGCACCAGGGCTTCACCGACGCTGCCGGTGGCGCCGACGACGGCGATGTCCAAAGGGTGTGTCATGGAAGGGATCCTTTTGCTGAAAACGGCGGGGGCGGCACTTTACTCGGATTGTAGAGTTTTGTCTGTGCTGGCCCAAACCTAGAGCTGCGCTGCGCAGCTCTTGCTCTTGCTCTTGCTCTTGCTCTTGCTCTTGCTCTTGCTCTTGCTCTTGCTCTTGCTCTTGCTCTTGCTCTTGCTCTTGATCTTGATCTTGATCTTGATCTTCGCGACTTCAGGAGGCCGAGCAGAGGTCTTGCGGAGGGAGGTGACGGGCATGGATGCCCGTCAAGCGCTGA
>NZ_NEJY01000064.1:0-565 GCF_002113255.1 Pseudomonas sp. B14(2017) | reverse complement strand
GCTCATGTATTCGCCCACTGTCAGCGACACCCGCAGCGGCGTTACCTGCTGCCCGGCAAACAGGGCAAACGCCGAGCGATGCACATGGCCGATCAGGGTCTTGGTCCGTTCACTCAGGTGCTGGCTGAGCGCATTCCCGGCGCTGTTGGTCGCGGCCAGCAACTGGCCAACGGCATCCTGTATCGGCTTGATCATCAGCAGCTGGCCATCGGCGGTACCGGCGATGCCCTTGATGATGTCGTACACCTTGCCGAAGTCGTCCCCGGACAGCGCGTTGGCCACCTGCTGCATCAGCTTCTGGTTCTTGGCCAGTAGTGCCTGGTAAAGCAGGCTGCGGTCGTCTTCCAGTAGTTGCTGCCAGATATGCTGGGTGATCCCGAGCGGCTGACCCTCCTGCGGCAGGGTTTCAGTGGGCCCGCCGGCCAGGCAGGCGGCCATCATCTGGATGAAGTACTCCACCGAAACAGGGGAGGTCGCGTCATAGTCGTAGTAGCCGATCTGCTGAAACGCCCGCTTGGCATAGTGCCGCGCATACAGATCGCCAACCTGGTCGATCATCGACTGC
>NZ_NEJY01000063.1:0-606 GCF_002113255.1 Pseudomonas sp. B14(2017) | reverse complement strand
AGGTCTTGCGGAGGGAGGTGACGGGCATGGATGCCCGTCAAGCGCTGAGGCCCCATGGATGGGGCCTGCAGCGCGTACTCCCGGGAGCAAGACCGGCGCGAGGGAACCCCGTAGCGTAGCGGAGGGGCCGGATGATGGGAGCGCAGCGTTTTTTGGTTACTTTTTGCCGCGTTTGGCAAAAAGTGACTCGCCGTAAGGGCGAAAAGGTGAGTATGCGTCACCATCGTAAATGGACTATGCGCGAGATCAAGACCAGTACTTTTCCGCTCTTCGCTCTTCGCTCTTCGCTCTTCGCTCTTCGCTCTTGCTCTTCGCTCTCAAGCGTGGGCATCAACAACAAGGTCAACATTCATTTTCGAAGGTGGCGCTTATTCACCTTTCCGCCCTTACGGCGGGTCACTTTTTGTCAAACGCGACAAAAAGTAACCAAAAAACGCTGGCTCCTATCATCCGGCCCCTACGCTGCGCTCCGGGGTCCCCTCGCTACGGGCCTGCTCCCGGGAGTACGCGCTGCAGGCCCCATCCATGGGGCCTCAGCGCTTGACGGGCATCCATGCCCGTCACCTCCCTCCGCAGTCCCTTCGCTCGGCCTCCTGAAGTCGCAAT
>NZ_NEJY01000062.1:0-751 GCF_002113255.1 Pseudomonas sp. B14(2017) | reverse complement strand
TCTATGTCGTTGATGGGTACCAACTCAGCAACTACCGAAAAGGGATTGGCGGGCGTGCCAAAACTGATGCATCTGATGCCTGCCTGCTAGCCCGTTTCCTGGATCGTGAGGGCAGCTTGCTTCGTCCTTGGTCACCCCCTCCAGCCGTCTACAGCAAGCTTCAGAGCCTTCTCCGACGCCGAGCAGCACTGGTGTCAGCGCGCACCAGTCTGACCCAGAGTTGGGGTAACGAAGCGTCCCTCAAGGACGCCTTCAATAGCTTCGCCAAACACTTTGAGTCGCTTGATCTGCTGATTCAAAAGCGTTTGAAGACGCTGGTTAGAGAAGCGGGGCTGAGCGAGCAGGTTGCCCGCTGCCAGGCAGTTGAAGGCATTGGTTTTCTGACTGCCGTCGCTTTAGTCACCGCCTTCATCCGCGGCGACTTCAAGCGCAGCGATTCATTCATCGCTTTTCTAGGCATGGATCTGAAAGTTGCCGAATCAGGCCAGAAATCCGGACGCCGATGCTTAACCAAGCGAGGCTGCTCAGAAGTGCGCCGGCTACTGCACAATGCAGCCATGGCGGCTAGCAAGACAGCTGCGTGGAAAGAGGTGTATGAACATTATCGGAATACAGGTAAGGCAACCACTCAGGCCCTTGTCATCCTGTCCCGAAAGCTGGCCAGAATTGCATTCGCCTTGATGAAGACTCAAGGCGAATACATGAGCAAAGGGGGCAAAAAGCATTGCCCACAACCATAGAATCTCCCACA
>NZ_NEJY01000061.1:0-770 GCF_002113255.1 Pseudomonas sp. B14(2017) | reverse complement strand
AGGCGTTGAGCTAACCAATACTAATTGCCCGTGAGGCTTGACCATATAACACCCAAGCAATTTGCGCACGAAAGCCAAATTGTGGTGGTGAAGACGAAACGAACCGAAAGTTCGCAGCATCACAAATATCGCATATCCGAATTCGCTGGGCTGTCCATCTGGACATTCTGGCAACAGAATTTCTTGACGACCATAGAGCATTGGAACCACCTGATCCCATCCCGAACTCAGCAGTGAAACGATGCATCGCCGATGGTAGTGTGGGGTTTCCCCATGTGAGAGTAGGTCATCGTCAAGATTCATTTCGCAAAACCCCTATCTGCGCATGCAGGTAGGGGTTTTGTCTTTAAGTAGAAGCTATCGCTTCTCCTGGTAGGCTGAAGGCCAGCCGGTGGTGGTAAAAAGGTGGTTGACAGCGTTTCCGAATGCTGTATTATTCACCTCCCGCGACGAGAGATCGAAGCGAGTTAAGTGTCTGAAGTTAAACGAGTTTCTCGCAAAAAACTTCAAAATAAACGCTTGACAGCAAATGAGGAAAGCGTAGAATGCGCGCCTCGGTTGAGACGAAAAGCTCTTAACCAAACGCTCTTTAACAAATCGAATCAAGCAATTCGTGTGGGTGCTTGTGAGTACGGACTGATAGTCACAAAGATTATCAGCATCACAAGTGGCCATGCGAGAAATCACATAGTCATTTGAGATTGCTGAGCCAAGTTTAGGGTTTCTTAAAAACCCAAGCAGTATTGAACTGAAGAGTTTGATCATGGCTC
>NZ_NEJY01000060.1:0-896 GCF_002113255.1 Pseudomonas sp. B14(2017) | reverse complement strand
AACCTGGTCAAAGGCGACCCGGTCACTCTGCAGATCACCGACGAACCGGGTACTCCAGGCAACCCTGGCACCCCAGGCACGCCGAATGGCGGCGATGAAGTGACGCTGACCCTCACCGGCAATGCCGTGCAGGAAGGCCACACCACAACCATCACCGGCACCCTGAGCCACCCAGCGGGCCAGGCGTTCACTGTCACCCTGAGCAACGGCCAGACCCTGAGCTTTGCCGAGGGCGCGCTTACCGCGACTACCAATCCGTTCGTGGCGCAGAGCGATGACGTATTTCGTGACGGTGAAACTCAGACCATCAGCGTGACAAATGCGGGCAACCACAACTTCGAGAACCTGAACACCAGTGCCACCACGACCGTCACCGTGAGCGACACCGTCGACACCGTGAAGGCCGAGCTGAGCATTTCGCCGAACCCGGCAGTGGAAGGCCAGGCGGTGACCTACACCATCACCCTGACCGGTCCTGCCGGTGCCGACCTGAGTCAGCACGGAGGTCTGTCCATCGCGCTGAGCAACGGCGAGGTGATCAACATCCCTGCGGGCCAGGTCAGCGCGTCGCAAACCGCCAACCTGGCGGACAACGTCTATGTCGGCAGCAGTGCTCCAAGCATCGCCATCAACGGAATCACCGAGCAAGGCATCGGCAAACAGGTCTTTGAGAACCTGGTCAAAGGCGACCCGGTCACTCTGCAGATCACCGACGAACCGGGTACTCCAGGCAACCCTGGTACCCCGGGTACGCCGAATGGCGGCGATGAAGTGACGCTGACCCTCACCGGCAATGCCGTGCAGGAAGGCCACACCACAACCATCACCGGCACCCTGAGCCACCCAGCGGGCCAGGCGTTCACTGTCACCCTGAGCAACGGCCAGACCCTGAGCTT
>NZ_NEJY01000059.1:0-911 GCF_002113255.1 Pseudomonas sp. B14(2017) | reverse complement strand
CGCTTCCTGGGCAACGCCGCGCTGTCGTCGGGTGACTTCGTGCACCGTGCCGTCGAAGCCGCCGACCTGATCGTCAACATCGGCCACGACGTGATCGAGAAGCCACCGTTCTTCATGGTCCGTGGCGGCACCGAGGTGATCCACATCAACTTCCGCTCCGCCGAAGTCGATGCCGTGTACTTCCCGCAGGTTGAAGTGATCGGCGACATCGCCAACGCCGTATGGCAGATCAGCGAAGCGCTGAACGACACTTCGCACTGGGACTTCACCCGCCTGATGGCCATCCGTGAAGCCAACGAAGCACAGATCGCCGAAGGTGCCGACGACAACCGCTTCCCGGTCTACCCGCAGCGCATGGTCGCCGACATCCGTCGCGTGCTGCCGTCCGAAGGCATCGTTGCCCTGGACAACGGCATCTACAAGATCTGGTTCGCCCGCAACTACAAGGCGCACAAGCCGAACACCGTGCTGCTGGACAACGCCCTGGCGACCATGGGTGCCGGCCTGCCATCGGCCATGGCCGCGCACCTGGTGCACCCGGACCGCCCGGTGATTTCGGTGTGCGGCGACGGCGGCTTCATGATGAACAGCCAGGAGCTGGAAACTGCGGTACGCCTGGGCATGCACATCACCGTGGTGATCCTGCGTGACGACGGCTACGGCATGATCCGCTGGAAGCAGGCCAACATGGGCTTCACCGATTTCGGCCTGGACTACGGCAACCCGGACTTCGTCAAGTACGCCGAAGCCTACGGTGCCAACGGCCACCGCGTGGAAAGCGCCGAAGGCCTGCTGCCGCTGCTGGAGCACTGCATCAAGACCCCGGGCGTGCACGTGATCGACTGCCCGGTCGATTACAGCGAGAACGACCGCATCCTCAACAGCGAGCTGCGTGAGCGCGCGCTGGCGGT
>NZ_NEJY01000006.1:0-264720 GCF_002113255.1 Pseudomonas sp. B14(2017) | reverse complement strand
TCGCAAACTCAACGTTAGCCAAGAACCACGATGACCATCCTCTTTCGCCCGCAGGGCGCCTTCGGCTGGTTCAGTTACACCACTTCCCGGGACACGATCAGTTTTGATGTAGAGACTACGTGAAGTCGGTGTTTTTGAATGCGCTGGTTTGCTTGAGGTTCGCTGTTATATGAAAGATTTGAGTTCATCTGTTTTGTCTCTCAGTCTAGCAGTTTCATCAGGTAATAGGTGGCTATCCAAGCGATGCCAATGGTGTTTAGTGATGATGCAATAAGAATTTTTCTTCTTAACTTCTCAGGGAATTGTAAATGGTCTTGCTCATCCAATAGCCCGCTGCGAATGCTTGAGGCGGGGGACCCAATGGCGCCAGCGATTACAGAAATAACTAGAACTCTGGAACCTATTTTTTTCTCTCCCCACATGCCGGTCGCAAATGGAAGGCACGCGCTCCGTTGGAGTGCTGAGGTCATTTCTTTATATTGGCGAGAGCACGCAATGTGAAGGTCAGATACAAGCCCGATTAAAGCGAGGCAGATAGGAGTGCCTAACAGAAATAGTCTTAGTTTTACGTCAAGGTAATCAATCATCTCCAAAGACCTCGAAGACTAATTCTCCGAACTCCTCACCCGCTTCCATACCACCGATGCTGCCGGCCAAGGCGCCTCCACCAGTGATCACTATTCCGCATGCTACGGCGTAGGGTCCGACTCTCCAGCAAACCTTCGCAGAGATTCTGCCCGCAATTTTTCCTGCCAACCAGCCACCAGCTAAACCACCGGAGAAATTACCTGCCTCAGAAACGCTGACTTTTTTACAGGCATTTGTGTTGCCCTCTTTGCACACCTCTGAAATTTTCAGGGCAGATCCGCCACCGCCAATAGCAATGCCAATACGCCCTCCGGCTTTTAAATATTTAGCCAGCTTGGCCAGCTTGTCTAAGTGTGTCGAGTAGCCAGGGATATGTGTCGGTCCTCCCGCTTTGCTCCAGTGGTGCACCAAGCTTCTCGAAGAGATTCCCAAGTCCCGGCGCAGACCTTCATAGTTTCCGAGATTGAGGTGTTTTTTTAGAAGGGTCGCATTCAAGTTTGCACTCAATTGCGTGAACAGCTTTTGACGTTCTGCAAAGAACTCAGGGTGCCGAAGATGTCCGTGCTTGACGAATTGGACTTTATGGAGCTCTTCGATTTTTTTCAAAATGGTGCTGAGTTCATCCAGCGACTTGGCAACCATCGCCTCGCTCACCCCCATCGCCAGGCTCACATCGCTGAGCAACGCAGCAATCTCGGCTTGATGGCGCATCATGAATTCCGCCTCTTCGGGCGTCAGTTCCGCCAGTGCTTCACGAGCTTGTTTTGCTGCACTCATCGCAGACAGTTCTTCCCGAGTGCACACCGGGCGCCTCAAACCATCGCCAATGACAAAGATCTCGCCCGCCTTGAACCCCTGCTGATAGGTCGGGTTCAGCCGTTCCAGAATTGACCGAGGCAGGTTGGCCTGCGGCGCGCCCAGCTCTGCCAGGACTTCCTCGTATGACATGCAGCGCGGAACGATGTAGAAGCCGGGCTCCATGCCTTGAGGAGTGGGCGAGGGCTGAACCGCCTCAGGCTGATAGGTACTTCTTATTGTGTTACCCGTCCGGGCGTGTGCTGGTGCCTCACGAACAGGCTCAGATGCGGGTGCCCCGCGCGAAGCCGGAGGTGCGTACCCACTTGCAACCAGGCGATTGCTGCCCTGTGGGCACCCGCATTGCACCAGTGCTCCGTCCAGAGCCGTGGGAATACCATCCTGTCGCCAGCGGACTTCGCCCTCGACGATGGTGCCCGCTTGTCCACATAGCGGGCAGGGTGTGGTCGGGTCGCCTTGAAGTAGCCAGTCGCGGCCATGCACACGGCCCCTGGCTTGGCTGGCAATGCAGATGGCGCCTGTGGTGGTTTCGTCGCCGTCCAGGCCTTGGTATCGGCCGAAGATGTTCATGCGCATGCTCATGGCTCGCCTCTTTTTAAGGTGGAAGCCAGGAACCTAGCAGGCGGTTGGCGGGTATTTTCGGGGTGGTGGGGGTTTAGGAAGGGTCCTACAAGGGATAGAGATTTGGACTACGTTATTTTATTGATGGCAATGCCGGCCTCTTCGCGGGCATGCCCGCTCCATAGAACAACACATAAGTCATTGATTTAGCAGGGCTCTGTGGGAGCGGGCGCGCCCGCGAACACCGGCGTAGCCGGTGCCATACACCGCGTTAGGCCCTTCGCGGGCGCGCCCGCTCCCACAGTGAATGTGACACGCTCTCGAACCTTGTTCTCTATGCAATCTCCCTGCGCGGTCGGTGTGGGAGCTGGCTTGCCGGCGATCACCGGCGCAGCCGGTGCCAGCCACCGCGTCGCCTGATTCGCGGGCACGCCCGCTCCCACAGGGATGGTGCTGGGCAAAAGATTGGCGCGACTAAATCACCCCCCCACACCTTCGTCTGACAGTTACCGCTCGACTGCCAGGACACCGCTCGACATGAATGCCGACCAAACGCTCAAGCTCGCCCGCCGCTTCATCGAACTCAACCCCGACAAGCGCCGCCTGTTCCTAAAGGCGCTGCAGGGCGAGGGCATGGATTTTTCCGTGCTGCCGATTGCGCCCGGGGTGGAGGTGGCCGAGCGTGATCAGCTGTCGTACGCCCAGCGGCGCATGTGGTTCCTCTGGCAGCTCGACCCGCAAGGTGCGGCGTACAACCTGCCCATGGCCGTGCGCCTGACTGGCCCGCTGGACCTGGCAGCCCTGCAGCACGCCTTCGATGCCCTGGTGGCCCGCCACGAAACCCTGCGCACCCGCTTCGTCGCCGACGGCGATGACGTGCGCCAGCAGGTCGATGCCAGCGCTGCCCCGTTGCAGCTGCGCCAGGATGCCCTGGCCTGCCTGGACGAAGGCGCCCGTCAGGCCGCCATCGAAACCATCGCCGAAGCCGAAGCCCTGGCCCCCTTCGACCTGGCCAGCGGCCCGCTGTTGCGGGTGCGCCTGCTGCAACTGGCGGCACAGGAGCACATCCTGCTGCTCACCCTGCACCACATCGTCGCCGACGGCTGGTCGATGAACGTGCTGATCGACGAATTCCTGCACCTGTACGACGCCGCCGTGGCCGGCAGCGAAGCCCGCCTGCAACCGCTGCCGATCCAGTACCGCGACTACGCCCTGTGGCAGCGCAGCTGGCTCCAGGCCGGTGAGCAGGAGCGCCAGCTGGCCTATTGGCAGGCGCGCCTGGGCGACGACCATTCGCCGCTGGAGCTGCCACTGGACCGCAGCCGCCAGGGTCGCCCCAGCTATCGCGGCGCACGTCACGAGTTCCCTATCGCTGCAGATGTCGCCGAACGCCTGCGCGGCCTGGCACGCAAGCATAACGTCACCCTGTTCATGGTCCTGCTGGCCGCCTTCAAGCTGCTGCTGCAGCGTTACAGCGGCCAGTCGGCGATCCGTGTCGGCGTGCCCATCGCCAACCGCAACCGCGTCGAAATCCAAGGGCTGATCGGCTGCTTCATCAATACCCAGGTACTGCACACCGAAATCGACCCACTGCTGGACATCACCAGCCTGCTCCAGCGCGTGCGCGAAACCGCCGTAGGCGCGCAAAGCCACCAGGACCTGCCGTTCGAGCAACTGGTCGAAGCCCTGGACCTGCCGCGCAGCAGCGAGAGCCCGCTGTTCCGCGTGCTGTTCAACCACCAGGCGCAGGTGGCGGATGTGCAAGCCATCGAGACCCGCTCCGGCCTGAGCCTGGCGCCAGTCGTGCTGGCAAAGCACAGCGCCCGCTTCGACCTGGCGCTGGACACCCATGAGCGAGCGGGGCAGCTGCACGCAGCGTTCACCTATGCGACCGACGTGTTCGATACGGCCACCGTCGAAGCCCTTGGCGAGCAGTGGCTGGCCCTCGTGCAGGCATTGGCTGACGAAGCGGGTGGCGCAGTCGGCGAGTTGCCATTGCCAGGCCTGGCCCCTGCCATTGGCGCGCCTGCGCAGGCTGACGCAACGCTGCTTGTTCACCAGCGTTTTGCCTCGGCCGCCAGCCGCCACCCCGAGCGCACGGCGGTGATGGCTGCGGGCGAGCAGGCCAGCTTCGCCGAACTCGATGCCCGCGCCGAGGCCATTGCAGGCCGGCTGGTGGAAGCCGGAGCAGGGCCGGACACACTGGTCGGCGTGCTGGCCGACCGCAGTGTCGGCATGCTCGCCAGTATCCTCGGCGTGCTCAAGGCCGGTGGTGCCTACCTGCCACTGGAGCCCGAGCAGCCCGCCGAACGCTTGGCCTACATGCTTGCCGACAGCGGTACCCGCCTGGTACTGGCTCCCGATAGCTGGTCGGTCGAACTGCCCGAGGGCGTGCAGCGCCTGGACTGGGCGCAAATTGGCAGCGGCAGCGCCGCCCGCATCGCCCCGGCGCCGGCCAACCTGGCCTACGTGATCTATACCTCCGGCACCACCGGCCAACCCAAGGGCGTGGCGATCAGCCACGGCGCCCTGGCCAACTACGTCGAAGGCATCGCCGCGCGCCTGCCGCTCGAGCGTATCCGCAGCATGGCCCAGGTCTCGACCCCGGCTGCCGACCTTGGCCACACCATGCTGTTCGGTGCCTTGTGCGGCGGCCATACCCTGCATTTGCTGCTACGCGAGCAGGTGCTGGATGCCGAAGGCTTTGCGGCCTACCTGGCCGAGCACCAGGTAGACGCGCTGAAGATCGTACCGTCGCACCTGGAGGCCATGTTGGTGGCTGGCCGCTCGGCGCTGCCGGCACAGTGCCTGGTGCTCGGCGGCGAGGCCATCAGCCCGAGCCTGCTGGGCAAGGTCCGCAACCTGGCCCCGGCGCTCAAGGTGTTCAACCACTACGGCCCGACCGAAACCACCGTCGGTGTGCTGGTCGCTGAACTGAACGAGCAGGCCAGCCTCGGCCAGCCACTGGCCAATACCCGCGTCGCGGTGCTCGATCGCTGCCTGCAACCCCTGCCGGCCAAAGCCAAGGGCGAGCTGTACATCGGTGGCGCCGGCCTGGCCCGCGGCTACCTGAACCGCCCGGCACTCACCGCCGAGCGCTTCGTCCCCGACCCGAACGGCAGCCACGGCCAGCGCCTGTACCGCAGCGGTGACTGGGTTCGCCAAGGTAGCGACCTGCAGTTCGCCGGGCGCATGGATGGCCAGGTGAAGGTCCGTGGCTATCGCGTGGAACTGGCCGAAATCGAAAACCAGCTGCGTGCCTTGGGCGGTGTCGCCAATGCCCTGGTTCGCGTGCATGGCCAGGCGCCGCAACTGCAACTGGCTGCCTGGCTGGTGCCCAGCCAGATGCCGGCCGACAGCCTGGCCTGGCAGGAGTCGGTCCGCGCCAGCCTCAAGAGCCTGCTGCCCGAGCACATGGTGCCGACCCACCTGATAGTGCTGGAGCACCTGCCGGTCACGGTCAACGGCAAGGTCGACGTCAAGGCGCTGCCGGAACCCGTCGCCACCCAGGTGGCCTATCAAGCGCCGCAGACCCCGCTGCAAACGCAATTGGCGCAGATCTGGGCGCAAGTCCTGCAAGTACCGCAGGTAGGCCTGGGTGACAACTTCTTTGCCCTTGGCGGCCATTCGCTGCTGGCCACCCAGGCGGTATCGCGGATACGCAAGCAGCTGGGCGTGGATATCCCGCTGCGCAGCCTGTTCGACACCGTCGACCTGCAGGCCTTTGCCCAGGCAGTGGCCGAAGGCGAGCAGGGCGCAGGCCTGGACATCGAGATCCTCGACCGCCAGCAACCGCTGCCGGTGTCCCGCTCGCAAAACCGCCAGTGGCTGTTCTGGAAGCTCAACCCCGAAAGCCTGGCCTACAACACGCCGATGGCCGTGCGCATGCAGGGCCACCTCGACCACTGCGCCGTGCAGGCTGCGCTGGATGCCTTGGTAACCCGCCACGAATCGTTGCGCACGGTGTTCGTCGAGGCCGACGGCCTGCCCTGGCAGCGCATCCTGCCGGCCGCCACGGTACCGATCGGTTTCGAAGACCTCAGCGGCCAGGACCACGCCGCGCAGATGCGCAAGCTGGAAGCCGAAGCCTTCGTCCCGTTCGACCTGGAGCACGGCCCGCTGCTGCGCGCACGGCTGTTCAAGGTGCATGCGCAGGAGCACCTGCTGTCGCTGACCTTGCACCATATCGTCTCCGATGGCTGGTCGATGAGCCTGCTGGTGCGCGAGTTCGCCGCCGCCTACAACGCCGCCGCCACGGGCCAGGCGCAAGCCATCGAGCCACTGCCGGTGCAGTACGCCGACTTCGCCGCCTGGCAGCGCAAGTGGCTGGCCGAGGGGCAGATGCAGGCGCAGATCGACTACTGGAAGGCCCGCCTGGAAGACGACTTCGAAGTGCTGGAACTGCCTGCCGACCGCATTCGCCCGCAGGTCAAAAGCTACCAGGGCAGCCGCTTCGACGTGCGCCTGCCACAGGCCCTCACCGAGCGCCTGCGGGCACTGGCGGTGGCATCCAACGCCACGCTGTTCCATGTGTTCCTGGCGGCCTATGCCATCGTACTGTCGCGCTACAGCCGCAAGGGCACGCTCAACATCGGCGTGCCGGTCACCAACCGCAATCGCCTGGAGCTGGAAGGGCTGATCGGCTTCTTCATCAACGTGGTGGTGGCCCGTATCAGTGTCGATGGCAGCCAGCCTTTCGCGCAGTTGCTGGCGGCAATCAAGGAAACCGCCTTGCAGGCCCAGGCCAACAAGGACGTGCCGTTCCTCGAGGTAGCCGAGGCGCTGTACCCCGACCGTGGCCAAGGTGTGAACCCGTTCTTCCAGGTGCTGTACAACCACCTGCGCGACCTTGGCGAGCAGGTGTCCAGCGATGCCCTGCACGGCCTGCAGGTCAAGGAAGTGGACCTGCTGGAGCCGGGCGCGCAGTACGACATTTCGCTCAATACCCTGGAGCGCTCCGACGGCGTGACTGCCTCGTTCAACTATTCCACCGACCTGTTCGATGCCGCACGTATCGAGCGCATGGCCGGGCATTGGCAAGCACTGCTGGAAGCCATTTGCGCCGAGCCACAGCGCTGCATTGCCGAGCTGGACTTCCTTGGCAGTGCCGAACGCCAGCAGCTGTCCCACGGCTGGAACCCGGCGCCCCAGGCTGGCAGCGGCTTGTGCGCGCACCAACTGCTGTCACTCCAGGCCCACGAGCGGCCGGATGCGCTGGCGCTGATCTTCGACGACCAGCAGATGACCTACGCCGAACTGGACTGCAGCAGCAACCAGTTGGCCCACCGCCTGCGGGCGCTGGGCGTGGGGCCGGACTGCCTGGTTGGCGTGGCTGTCGAGCGCGGCCTGGGCATGGCCCTGGCGCTGATCGCCATTCACAAGGCGGGTGGCGCCTATGTGCCGCTGGACCCGGACTACCCGCAAGAACGCCTGGCCTACATGGTCGAGGACAGCAATATCGGCCTGCTGCTGGCCGACGCGCCCTCGCGTGAGCGCCTGCAACTGGGCAAGCAACTGCCCTGCGTGGTACTGGAGCCGGGCACCGAGTGGCTGCAAGCCTGGCCCGCCGAACCGCTGGCCAACCTGGCGGCACCGCACAACCTCGCCTACGTCATCTACACCTCCGGCTCCACCGGCATGCCCAAGGGCGTGGCCATCGACCACCAGGCCCTGTCGCTGTTCTGCCAGGTGGCCGGCGACTATTCGCACCTCAGCCCAGGCGATCGCGTGCTGCAGTTCGCCACCATCAGCTTCGATGGCTTCATCGAGCAGTTCTTCCCGCCGCTGGCCCAGGGCGCCTGTGTGGTGCTGCGCGACCTGCGGCTGTGGGACACCGCCACCCTGCTGGACGAGATCAACCGCCACGGCGTGACTGTGGCCGACCTGCCGGCGGCCTACTGGCGCCTGCTGGCGCTGGAGCGCCGCGCCCCCGAGGCCTATGGCCGGCTGAAGCAGATTCACGTGGGGGGTGAGGCGGTGCCGGAAGATGCCCTGCGCGCCTGGCTGGCCGATGGCCCGCCAGCGGTGCGCCTGCTGAACACCTACGGCCCGACCGAAGCCACCGTGGTCGCCACCACCTACGACTGCTCGCAGATGACCGTGGAGCAGATCAGCCAAGGCGGCGTGCCGATCGGGCGTGCCTTGCCGGGGCGTACCCTGCATGCCCTGGACGATGGCCTGGCGCCGACACCGGTGGGCGTGCCCGGCGAGCTGTTCATCGGCGGGGCAGGGTGCCTGGCACGCGGTTATCACCAGCGGCCGTCACTCACCGCCGAGCGTTTCATCCCCGACCCGTTCGACCCGGTTGGCGGTGGCCGCCTGTACCGCACCGGCGACCTCGGCTGCTACGACGAAAACGGCCAGCTGGCCTATCGCGGCCGGGTCGACCACCAGGTGAAGGTGCGCGGCTTCCGTATCGAGCTGGGCGAGATCGAGCAGTACCTGCGGGCGCACCCGGACGTTCGCGAAGCCACCGTAGTGGCCATCGACCTGCCCGGTGGCAAGCAGCTGTGCGCCTATGCGGTTCCGGCCGAAGGCTACCGCGGCGATCTGCGCCAGGCCCTGAAGCAGTACCTCAAGGCCAGCCTGCCGGACTACATGATCCCGGCTTACCTGGTGACACTGCCGAGCATGCCGCTGACCCCCAGCGGCAAACTCGACCGCAAGGCCCTGCCACTGCCCGACCCGAACCAGCCGCAGCATGACTACCAGGCGCCGCAGAGCGAGCGGCAGCAGCAGCTGGCGAACATCTGGGCGCAGTTGCTGAACGTTGCCCGGGTCGGCCTGAACGACAACTTCTTCGAGCTGGGCGGCCACTCCTTGCTGGCGGCCCAGGCAGTGTCGCGGATCAACGTCGAGCTGGGGCTGGACATACCCCTTCGGCTGATCTTCAGCCACCCCGAACTACGCGCGTTCGCCCAGGCACTGGACGAGCAGGGCCTGTCGCTCTCCGACGATGGCCTGAGCGATATCGAACAAATGATGAATGCATTCACAGAGGCCTGACATGGAACTCACTGCCGCACAACGCATCGCCCAACGTTTCGTTGGCCTCCCCGTGGAGCAACGCCAGCAGATCCTGGCAAAGATGCAGGCCACCGGGCAGAGCTTCCGCCTGCTGCCCATCGTGCCCGCGCGCCAGGGCCTGGCGCGCATTCCGCTGTCGTACGCCCAGCAACGCCTGCTGTTTCTCTGGCAGCTGGAGCCCGACAGCCCGGCCTACAACGTGCCGATGGCGGTACGCCTGAAGGGCGCGCTGGACCAGGCGGTGCTGCAGCAGGCGCTGGATGCGCTGGTGCAACGCCACGAATCGCTGCGCACGCGCTTCGCCTCGGAGGAGGGCGAGTTCTACCAGGAAATCCTCGAGCACTGCCCGCTGGCGCTGGAACGGGTGATGTTCGACGGTGCCGCCGACGAGGCAGCGCTGAGCGTGGCCGTGGACGCCGCCCTCAAGCAGCCCTTCGACCTGCTGGCCGGCCCGCTGCTGCGGGTGACCCTGCTGCGCGTGGCCGCCGATCACCACGTGCTGGCGCTGAGCATGCACCACATCATCTCCGACGGCTGGTCCAGCGATGTGCTGGTGCAGGAATTCATCCAGCTGTACAGCGCCCTGGCCGAAGGCCGGCAGGCCGAGTTGCCGGCCTTGCCGATCCAGTACGCCGACTACGCCATCTGGCAGCGCGCCTGGCTCGAGGCCGGTGAAGCGCAGCGCCAGCTGGCCTACTGGCAGGCCCAGTTGGGCGACGAGCAGCCGGTGCTGAGCCTGCCGCTGGACTTCGAGCGCCCGGCCACGCCCAGCCAGCGTGGCGCGGTGGTGCGCGTGGACATCGGCGCCGAACAGGCCGAGGCCCTGCGCAGCCAGGCGCGCAAGGGTGGCCACACATTGTTCGTGCTGGTACTGGCGGCCATGGCGGTGGTGCTGTCGCGCTACAGCGGCCAGGCCGACATCCGCATCGGCGCCCCGAACGCCGGGCGCAACCGCAAGGAGCTGGAAGGCCTGATCGGCTTCTTCATCAACACCCAGGTGCTGCGCGTGCAGGTGGACGAGCGCGCCACCTTCGCCGCGCTGCTGGAGCAGGTAAAAGACGTGATCGGCGGCGCCCAGTCGCACCAGGAACTGCCGTTCGAGCACCTGGTCGATGCCTTGCTGCCCGAGCGCAACCTGGCCCACAACCCGCTGTTCCAGTTCAAGATCAACCAGCACGTGGCCGCCAGCGATGCAGGGCGCAAGCGCCTGGGCGCGCTGGAGGTGGAAGGCTTTGCCCGTGACGGCGGCGATGCCCGCTTCGACCTGGCGTTCGACTTCTCCGACAAGGCCGACGGCATCGAAGGCTACTTCACCTACGCCACCGACCTGTTCGAGCAGGCCACCATCGAACGCATGGCCGCTTCGCTGCGCCAGGTGCTGGATGCTCTGATCCGTGACCCGCAGCAGGCGATCGTCGACAGCCCGCAAGTGGCGACGCTGCTGCCGGCGGCCACGCAGGCCTACCCGCACGGCAACTTCCTCGCTTTGTGGCGCCAGGCAATGGCGCAAGGCCAGGCCCACGGCGGTGTGCGTGCCGGTGACCGGTTCATGACCCAGGCCGGGCTGGAGGCGGCGTCCAACCGCCTGGCCGACTACCTGCGTCAGCATGGCGTCGGTGCCGGCAGCATCGTCGCCCTGTGCCTGCCGCGCTCCATCGAGTGGGTCGGCGCCTTGCTCGCGGTGCTCAAGACCGGCGCCGCCTACCTGCCGCTGGATACCCAGCAGCCGCAGGAGCGCCTGCAACAACTGATTGTCGACAGTGGCGCCGCCGTACTGCTGCATGAGCCGGGCGACCGGCGCTTCGCCGGCCTGGACGGCGTGCAGCTGATTGCCTGCGATCACACCGCCTGGGCAACCTGCAGCGACAGCCCGGTCGAGGTGGCCATCGCCGCCGAACAACCGGCCTATCTGATCTACACCTCGGGCTCGACCGGCCAGCCGAAAGGCGTGGTGGTCAGCCACGGGGCGCTGGCCAGTTACACCCAGGCGGTGCTGGAGCGCCTGCAACTGCCGGCCGCAGCGAGCATGGCGATGGTGTCCACCACCGCGGCCGACCTGGGCCACACCGTGCTGTTCGGTGCCTTGGCCTCGGGCCGCCTGCTGCACCTGCTGCCACAGGAACTTGCGTTCGACCCGGATGGCTTCGCCAGCTACATGGCGCAGCACCAGGTCGGCGTGCTCAAGCTGGTGCCGAGCCACCTGCAAGGCTTGCTGCAAGCGGCCCGCGCCGCCGATGTGCTGCCCGCCGAGGCATTGATCCTGGGTGGTGAGGCATGCAGCTGGGGCCTGTTGGAAAAAATCCGCGAACTGCGCCCGGCCTGCCGGGTCATCAACCATTACGGCCCGACCGAAACCACTGTCGGCGTGCTCACCTTCGAGCCGGGGCAGCCGCTGCCAGGTTGCCGAACGGTGCCGGTCGGGCGCCCGCTGGGCAACGCCTGCGCCCAGGTGCTGGATGGCTACCTCAACCCGTTGGCGGCGCAGGTGCCCGGTGAGCTTTACCTGGGCGGGCAAGGCGTCGCCCAGGGCTACCTGGGCCAGCCAGCGTTGACCGCCGAACGCTTCGTGCCGACCGAGGGTGGTGCCCGCTTGTACCGCACCGGTGATCGCGCGCGGCTGACTGCCGATGGCCTGGTCGAGTTCATCGGCCGTGCCGACGACCAGGTGAAGATCCGTGGCTATCGCGTGGAGCCAGGTGAAGTCGGCCGGGTGCTGGCCGGCCTGCCCGGTGTCAGCGAGGCCGTGGTACTGGCCTTGCCACTGGAGGGCGATACCGAGCGCTTGCAGCTGGTGGCCTATGGGGTGGCAGACGCAGGCGTGACCGTGCAGCAACTGCAGGCGCAATTGCAGGCACGCCTGCCGGACTACATGGTGCCGGCGCAGATACTGCTGCTGGAGCGCCTGCCACTGACCGCCAACGGCAAGCTCGACAAGCGTGCCTTGCCGGCACCAGGCGCGGTTAGCCGTGGCTATGTGGCGCCGCAAGGCGATATCGAGGAGACGCTGGCCGCAGTGTGGGCCGATGTGCTCAAGCTGGAGCAGGTCGGCAGCACCGACAACTTCTTCGAACTGGGCGGCGACTCGATCCTCAGCCTGCAGATCATCGCCCGGGCCAAGCGCCAGGGCATCAGGATCACCCCCAAGCAGTTGTTCGAACAACAGACCATCGCCCAGCTGGCCCAGGTAGCCAAGCGCATCGAGGCCAAGCAAGCGGTTGCGGCCGCAGCCGTGGACACCGCCACCAGCGGCGAGGTGGCGTTGCTGCCGGCCCAGGCGCGTTTCTTCGAGATGGAGATCGCCCAGCCGGCGCATTGGAACCAGTCGGTGCTGCTCAAGCCTGCCAGCCCGGTGCAGGTGCAACACCTGGAGGCAGCCCTGCGCGCCGTGGTCGAGCAGCACGATGCCCTGCGCCTGCGCTTCAGCCGTGGCGAAAGCCAGTGGCAGGCGCGCTTCCAGCCGTTGGTCAATGCACCACTGCTGCGCCAGCACAACCTGGCCGCACTGAGTGAGCTGGACGCCGCCGGCAACCAGGTACAGGCCAGCCTGAACCTGGAGCACGGGCCGCTGCTGCGTGCCGAACTGTTCGATTTCGCCGATGGCCAGCAGCGCCTGCTGCTGGTGGTCCATCACCTGGTGGTCGACGGTGTGTCGTGGCGGGTGTTGCTGGAAGACCTGCAAGCGGCCTACCGGCAATTGCTGAACGGTCAGGCCGTGAGCCTGCCCGCCAAGACCACCTCGGTGAAGACCTGGGCCGAGCGCCTGGCCAGCCATGCCGGCAGCCCCGCATTGCAAGCACAGCACGACTACTGGTTGCAGGCGCAGGGCGGCGACCACGCCGAACTGCCGCGTGACAACCCGCAGGGCAGCCTGGCCAACACCCATGCCCGTACCGCCGCCACACGGCTGGATGCCGAGCGCACCGCCAAGCTGCTGAAACAGGCCCCGGCGGCCTACCGCACGCAGATCAACGACCTGCTGCTGACCGCGCTGGCGCGCACCCTGTGCCAGTGGAGCGCACAGGACAACGTGCAGGTACTGCTGGAGGGCCATGGCCGCGAAGACCTGTTCGACGACCTCGACCTCAGCCGCACCGTGGGCTGGTTCACCAGCCTGTTCCCGGTGCGCCTCACACCCGGCCAGGACCTTGGCCAGTCGATCAAGGCGATCAAGGAGCAACTGCGCGGCGTGCCGGACAAAGGTCTCGGCTACGGCTTGCTGCGTTACTTCGGCGATGCTGAAGTGCGTGACCGGCTCGAGCGTGCCGCCCAGGCCCGTGTCACCTTCAACTACCTGGGCCAGTTCGATGCCAGCTTCGATGCCGAGGCCGGCGCCCTGTTCACCCCAAGCGGGGAAAGCGCAGGCCGTACCCAATGTGCCGGCGCACAACTGGGCAACTGGCTGAGCATCACCGGCCAGGTGTACGGCGGCGAGCTGTTCCTGGAGTGGACCTACAGCGCCGACGTTCATCACCCGGCCACCATCGAGAAGCTGGCCCAGGCCTACGGGCAGGCCTTGGCAGAGCTGGTCGAGCACTGCTGCGATGCGCGGCACCAGGGCGTGACGCCGTCGGACTTCCCGCTGGCCGCGCTGACCCAGGCACAACTGGACAGCCTGCCGCTGGAGCTCGGGCAGATCGCCGATGTATACCCGCTGTCACCCATGCAGCAGGGCATGTTGTTCCACACCCTTTACGACCAGCAGGCCGGCAACTACATCAACCAGCTGCGCGTGGATGTGGATGGGCTGGATGTGCAGCGGTTCCGCCAGGCCTGGCAGGCCACGCTCGATGCCCACGACATCCTGCGCAGCGGTTTCATCTTGCAAGGCGAACTGGACCAGGCTGTACAGGTGGTACGCAAGGCCGTCGAATTGCCGTGCAGCGAGCATGACTGGCGTGGCCAGCCGGCGCTGGAGCAGGCATTGCAGGCCCTGGCCGAGGGTGAGCGCCAGCGCGGCTTCGACCTTGCTGCCGCGCCGCTGCTGCGCCTGGTACTGGTACGCACGGGCGATACCCGCCACCACCTGATCTACACCAACCACCACATCCTCATGGACGGCTGGAGCACCTCGCGCCTGTTGGGCGAAGTGCTGCAGCGCTATGCCGGCCTGGCGCCGCAGGCACAGGCTACGCACTACCGCGACTACATCGCCTGGCTGCAGGGCCAGGACGCGGCCGTTGCCGAAGCCTTCTGGAAAGCCCAGCTTGCGGCCCTGGACGAGCCGACCCGCCTGGCCCAGGCCATCGCCGGCAGTGCAGGCGCAAGCGGTAGCGGTCATGGCGACCACCGCCTGGCCTTCGACCCTGAGCAGACCGCGCGCATCGAAGCCTTCGCCCGGGCCAACCGGGTCACGGTCAACACCTTGGTGCAATCAGCCTGGCTGCTGTTGTTGCAACGCTGCACCGGCCAGGCCAGCGTGTGCTTCGGCGCCACGGTCGCCGGTCGCCCGGCAGACCTGCCGGGGGTAGAGGAACAGATCGGCCTGTTCATCAACACCTTGCCGGTGATCGGCGCCCCGCGTGCCGAGCAGACCGTGGCCGAGTGGATCGGCCAGGTGCAGGCCGGCAACCTGGCCGTGCGCGAGTTCGAGCACACCCCGCTGTACGATGTGCAGCGCTGGGCGGGGCAGGGCGGTGACGCCTTGTTCGACAGCATCCTGGTGTTCGAGAACTACCCGGTGGCCGAGGCGCTGCAACAGGGCGCGCCCGGTGGCCTGCGCTTCGGCGATGTGGCCGTGCAGGAGCAGACCAACTACCCGCTGACCCTGGTGGTGGAACTGGGCACCACGCTGTCGATGCAGTACAGCCATGACCGTGCGCTGTGGAGCGACGAGAGCATTGGCCGCCTGGCTGGCTACTTTGCCAACCTGCTGCAGGCGCTGGCGGAGAATGCTGACGCGGTGATTGGCGAGCTGCCCATGCTGGGCTTGCCAGAACAGAAACAGATGGTCGAAGGCTGGAACGAAACCCAGGCGACGTACCCGGACGAGCGCAGCATCCACCAGCTGATTGAGGCCCAGGTGTTCGCCACCCCGGATGCCCCGGCGCTGGCCTTTGGCGAGCAGAGCCTGAGCTATGCCGAGCTCAACCGCCGTAGCAACCAGCTGGCGCACAAGCTGCGCGAGCAGGGCGTGGGCCCGGACGTGCTGGTGGGCATCGCCATGGAGCGCAGCCTGGAGATGGTCGTCGGCCTGCTGGGTATCGTGAAGGCCGGTGGCGCTTATGTGCCGCTGGACCCGGAATATCCCCAGGACCGCCTGAGCTACATGTTCGAGGACAGCGGCATCGCCTTGCTGCTGACCCAGTCGCACCTGCACGAAGCCTTGCCGATCCCGGCCGGCCTGCGCAGCCTGGACCTGGATACCGAGAACTTCGACGGCTACAGCGATGCCAACCCGAACATCGACGTGGCCCCGCTGAACCTCGCCTACGTGATCTACACCTCCGGCTCCACCGGTCGCCCGAAAGGCGCTGGCAACAGCCATCAGGCGCTGGTCAACCGCCTGTGGTGGATGCAGAAAGCCTACGGGCTGGACGCCGGCGACAGCGTGCTGCAGAAAACCCCGTTCAGCTTCGACGTGTCGGTGTGGGAGTTCTTCTGGCCGCTGATGACCGGCGCGCGCTTGGTCGTGGCCCAGCCGGGCGCGCACCGCGACCCGCAGCTGCTGGTCGAAGCCATCAACCACCACGGCATCAGTACGCTGCACTTCGTGCCGTCGATGCTGCAGGCGTTCATGACCCACGAAGCAGTCGAAAGCTGCATCAGCCTCAAGCGCGTGGTGTGCAGCGGTGAGGCGTTGCCGGCCGAACTGGCCCGCCAGACCCTGCAACGCCTGCCGGCGGCGGGCCTGTACAACCTGTACGGCCCGACCGAAGCGGCGATCGACGTGACCCACTGGACCTGCCAGCCGGACGAAAACATCAGCGTGCCGATCGGCCAGCCGATCGACAACCTCAAGACCCACATCCTCGAAGGCAGCCTGCAACCGGCGGTGCGCGGCAGTGCTGGCGAGCTGTACCTCGGTGGTGTCGGCCTGGCCCGTGGTTACCACCAGCGCCCGGCGCTGACCGCCGAACGCTTCGTGCCGGACCCGTTCAGCGACAACGGCGGCCGCCTGTACCGCACCGGCGACCTGGCGCGCTACCGCGCCGATGGTGTGATCGACTATGCCGGGCGCATCGACCACCAGGTGAAGATCCGCGGCCTGCGCATCGAACTGGGCGAGATCGAGGCGCGCTTGCTGGAGCTGCCGAGTGTGCAGGAAGCCGTGGTGCTGGCCCAGGACGGGCCAAGCGGCAAGCAGCTGGTGGGCTATGTGGTGCCCGTCGACAGCACGCAAGACGAAGGCGCATTGCGCGACAGCCTGCGCGAGGCGCTCAAGGCCGGCCTGCCGGACTACATGGTGCCCGCGCACCTGCTGCTGCTCGGCAAGCTGCCGGTGACGCCGAACGGCAAGCTGGACCGCAAGGCCCTGCCGCAGCCGGATGCCAGCCAGTTGCAGGGCGAGTACGTCGCCCCGCGGAGCGATCTGGAACAGCAGATCGCGGCGATCTGGGCGGATGTGCTGAAGCTGGAGAAGGTCGGCCTGACCGACAACTTCTTCGAGCTGGGCGGCGATTCGATCATTTCGCTGCAGGTGGTCAGCCGTGCGCGCCAGGTGGATATCCAGTTCACGCCCAAGGACCTGTTCGAGGCCCAGACGGTGCAGGCACTGGCCCGGCTCGCCAACCGCGGCGACAATGTATCGATCGATCAGGGTGCGGTAACGGGCGTGACGCCGCTCACGCCGATCCAGCACTGGTTCTTCGAGCAGCCCATTGTCGTGCGCCATCACTGGAACCAGTCGGTGCTGCTCACGCCAGGTGAAACGCTGGAGCCGGCGACGCTCGATGCGGCATTGCAGGCATTGCTCGAACATCACGATGCCCTGCGTTTGCGCGTGTTCGGCCATGGGGTGGGCTGGCAGGCTGAATTTGCCGATGCAGGCTACTCCCAGTTGCTGTGGCATCGCGATTTCGCCAGCGTCGAGCAGTTGCAGCAAGCCGCCAGTGAAGCCCAGCGCAGCCTTGACCTCGAGCATGGGCCGTTGATGCGTGCCATGCTCGCTGCGCTGCCTGACGGTAGCCAGCGACTGCTTTTGGTCATCCATCACCTGGCGGTAGACGGTGTGTCGTGGCGTGTGCTGCTGGAAGACCTGCAGCAGGCCTACCAGACCCTGGCTGCCGGGCAGCCACTGCAGCTTCCGGCCAAGACCACTTCGTACAAAGCCTGGGCCGAGCGTTTGCAAACCTATGCCGCCGCGCCCGCATTGCAACAGCAACTGGGCTACTGGCAGGCGCAGTTGCAAGGGGCCAGCGAAATGCTGCCCTGCGACAACCCGCAAGGCAGCCGGCAACTGAAGCATGCGGCTTCGGTCAGCACGCGCCTCGACGTGGCAAGCACCCGACGGCTGTTGCAGGATTGCTCGGTGGCTTATCGCACGCAGATCAACGACCTGCTGCTGACGGCCCTGGCGCAAGCAGTTGGCCGCTGGAGCGACCAGCCCGAAGTGCTGGTGCGCCTGGAAGGGCATGGCCGTGAAGACCTGTTCGCGGGTATCGACCTGACGCGTACGGTGGGCTGGTTCACCAGCCTGTACCCGGTAAAGTTGAGCCCGCAGGCAGACCTGGCAAGTTCGATCAAGACCATCAAGGAACAGCTGCGCGCCGTGCCTGACAAAGGCCTGGGCTATGGCGTGCTGCGCTACCTCGGTGATGCCGCGAGCCGCGAGGCCCTTGCAGCATTGCCTGAAGGCCAGATCGTCTTCAACTACCTCGGGCAGTTCGACGGCAGCTTCGATGGCGAAGCAGGTCTGTTCACCCCCGCCAAGGAGAACGATGGCGCCAGGCAGGATGCCGAAGCACCGTTGGCCAGCCTGTTGACCGTCAACGGTCAGGTATATGGCGGCGAGCTACGCCTGGAGTGGACCTTCAGCCAGGACATTCATCGCCGCGAAACCATCGAGCAGTTGGCCCAGGCTTACCAGCAGGCCTTGGCTGAAATCATCGAGCATTGCTGTGAGGGTGGACATCGTGGCCTGACCCCGTCCGACTTCCCGTTGGCCGACCTGACCCAGGCGCAGCTCGACCAGCTGCCGGTTGCCGTGTCGCAGATCGCCGACGTCTACCCGCTGTCGCCGATGCAGCAGGGCATGCTGTTCCACAGCATCTACGAGCAAGGCAGCGGCAACTACATCAACCAGATGCGCGTGGATGTGGATGGCCTGGATGTACAAGCCTTCCGGCAGGCCTGGGATGCTGCCTTGCAGGCCCACGAAATCCTGCGCAGCAGCTTCATCTGGCAGGGGGACCTGGGCCAGGCGGTGCAGGTCGTGCGCAAGCAGGTGACACTGCCGTTCAGCGTATATGACTGGCGTGCCGAGGATGAGCTGGCGCGGGCGCTGGACAGCCTGGCGGATGCCGACCGGCAGCGTGGCTTCGACCTGGTCGAGGCACCCTTGTTGCGCCTGGTGCTGGTGCGTACGGCGCAGGCACGTCACCACCTGATCTTCACCTGCCATCACATCCTGATGGATGGCTGGAGCACCTCGCAGTTGCTGGGTGAGGTGTTGCAGCGTCATGCCGGTAAACCTGTGGTGGCAGCGGCGGGCAGCTACCGTGACTACATCGCCTGGTTGCAGCGCCAGGATGGGGCGGCGGCAGAGCGGTTCTGGCAGGGCCAGATGGCCAGCTTCAACGAGCCAACGCGCCTGGCCCAGGCCGTGCGCAATGGTGAGCCTGATGGCCAGGGCCATCACGTTCATCACCAGGCATTCGATGCAGGGTGTACCGAGCGGGTTGAAGCCTTTGCCCGTGCCCAGCGTGTCACCGTCAACACCTTGGTACAGGCTACCTGGCTGTTGCTGTTGCAGCGCTATACCGGGCAGTCGTCGGTCTGCTTCGGGGCCACGGTCGCCGGCCGGCCAGCGGAGCTGGCGGGCGTGGAGGCGCAGATCGGCTTGTTCATCAACACCCTGCCGGTGGTTGGTACACCGCAAGGAGAACAGAGCGTCGCGCAATGGATCGGGCAGGTGCAGGCCAGCAACCTGGCCATGCGTGAGTACGAACATACGCCGCTGTACGATGTGCAGCGCTGGGCCGGGCTTGGCGGTGAAGCCCTGTTCGACAGCCTGGTGGTGTTCGAAAGTTACCCGGTGTCCGAGGCCCTTCGGCAGGGTGCACCGAGTGGCTTGCAGTTTGGCCCAGTGCAGGTGCGCGAGCAGACCAACTATCCGCTGACCGTGCTGGTGAGCCTTGGCGACAGCCTGGCTATCCAGTACCGGCATGACCGTGCGCACTGGAGCAGCGAGGCGATCGAGCAACTGGCCCATCACTTCGGTACGCTGCTTGACGCGCTGGTGAGTGACCCGTGTGCTGCACTCGGCGACCTGCCGCTGCTCGATGCCGCACAGCATCAGCGTATCGTGCAGGACTGGAACCGCACGGCGGCCAGTTACCCGGCCGACCGCTGTATCCATCAGCTGTTCGAGGCGCAGGTGGTTGCTGCGCCAGGTGCAGTGGCACTTATCCACGGCGAGCAGACGCTCACGTATGCCGCGCTCAATGTACGGGCCAACCAGCTTGCCCACAAACTGCGCGAGGCTGGCGTGGGCCCGGAGGTGCTGGTAGGTGTCGCCATGGAGCGTGGCCTGGACATGGTGGTCGCGCTGATGGCCATTCTCAAGGCGGGCGGCGCCTACGTGCCGCTCGACCCTGGCTACCCGCAGGACCGCCTGGTGTACATGCTCGAAGACAGCCAGTCGATCCTGCTGCTGTCGCAGTCGCACCTGCTGGAGCGTGTGCCGGCCAGCTTCCAGGCGCGCACGCTGCTGGTGGACCAATTGCTGCTCGACGGCTACGAAGCGGCCGACCCGGTGTGCGTGAGCACGCCGGACAACCTGGCGTACTGCATCTACACCTCAGGCTCCACCGGCAAACCCAAGGGCGTCCAGATCGAGCATCGCAATGCCGTGGCAATGATCGGCTGGGCGCAGTCGGTGTACAGCCAGCAGGACCTGTGTGGCGTGTTGGCGTCCACATCGATCTGTTTCGACCTGTCGGTCTGGGAGCTGTTCGTGACCCTGGGCTCGGGTGGCTATGCGGTACTGGCGGCCAATGCCCTGGAGCTGCCGCACCTGCCGGCCAAAGACCAGGTACGCCTGGTCAACACGGTGCCGTCGGCCATCAAGGTGCTGCATGAAACCGGCCAGTTGCCGTCCGGTGTGCGCATCATCAACCTGGCGGGGGAGGCCCTCAAGCAGGGGCTGGTCGACGCGCTGTACGGCACTGGCCATGTGCTCAAGGTATACGACCTGTACGGGCCTTCGGAGGATACCACCTACTCGACCTTCACCCTGCGCACCCAAGGTGGCCAGGCCAATATCGGCCGGCCGCTTTCCAACAGTGCCGTGTACCTGTTGAGCGAGGCCGGAACGCCGCTGCCGGTAGGGGTGGTGGGGGAGCTGTACATGGCGGGTGCGGGCCTGGCGCGTGGTTACCTGGCGCGCCCTGGGCTTACCGCCGAACGCTTCATCCCCGACCCGTTCGGTGGGCAGGGTGGCCGCCTGTATCGCACCGGCGACCTGGCGCGCTATGACGCCGACGGGGTCATCGAATATGTCGGGCGTATCGACCATCAGGTGAAGATTCGCGGCTTCCGTATCGAACTCGGCGAGATCGAGGCGCGCCTGCAACAACAGGACGCAGTCCGCGAAGCCGTGGTACTGGCGCTGGATGCGCCGGGCGGCAAGCAACTGCTTGGCTACGTGGTGCCAGCCGATGCAGCGTCGGTTGCCAGCGAGGAAGCCCGGGCGGCGCTGCTTGACACCCTGCGCGCCAGGCTGAAGGCCAGCCTGCCGGACTACATGGTGCCCGCGCACCTGTTGCTGTTGGAACGCCTGCCACTGACACCGAACGGCAAACTGGACCGCAAGGCCCTGCCACAGCCTGACGGCAACCTGCGCCGGGCGGCCCATGTGGCGCCGGAAACGGAGCTTGAGCGGCGGATCGCAGCGGTATGGGCTGAAGTTCTTGGCCTGGAAAACGTATCTCTTACCGACAACTTCTTCGAGCTGGGGGGCCACTCCTTGCTGGCAACCCAGGCGGTAGCACGACTGCAGATCGAACTGGGTACGAACCTGCCACTCGCGTTGTTGTTCCAGACAGAGAACCTGCAGGCCTTTGCACAAGAGGTCGGCAGTCTCGGTACCCGAAACGACGGAGACCTGGATGAGCTCCAGGACTTCATGGCAGAGCTCGAGGCGGTTTGAGATGCACACGGACAACAGAAACGCAGACCTGGTTTATCGCTTTATCCGTCTGCCCCTGGCGCAGCAGAAGCTGTTTCTCGAAAAACTGGCGTCCAAGGGCGTCACGCTCGCGCAACTGCCCATCCCGGTGGCCAGGCACGATGTCGAACGCCCTGTGCTGTCCTATGCCCAGCAACGCCAGTGGTTTATCTGGCAGCTGGAGCCCACCGGCTCGGCCTACAACATTCCGACCGCACTCAGGTTCAGGGGGCAGCTCGACCTGGCAGCCCTGCAGCGCAGCTTCGCGACGCTGATCCAGCGTCATGAAGCCTTGCGCACGACCATTGCCGAGGAAGATGGCCAGCTGATGCAGGTCATCCACCCGGACCAGCCTTTCCAGCTGGCCCGCCAGGCCTTGGGGGCCGTGGATGAGCAGGTTTTGCAGGCGCAGGTCGCGCTTGAGGTCCAGAAGCCGTTCGATCTGGTCCATGGGCCGCTGCTGCGGGTGAAACTGCTGGAACTGGCGCAGGGCGAGCACGTGCTGGTGCTCACCTTGCACCATATCGTCGCCGATGGCTGGTCGATGCCCTTGCTCATCGATGAGTTGGTACAGCTTTATGAGGGCTATAGCCAAGGTCGGGAGGTGGCGCTGGCCGAGCTGCCGATCCAGTACGCCGATTATGCGATCTGGCAGCGTGCCTGGATGGACGCTGGCGAGCGTGAGCGTCAGCTGGCGTACTGGATGGCGCAGCTGGGCGACGACCACCCGGTGCTGGAACTGACCACCGACAGGCCACGCCCGGCGCTGCAAAGCTACCGCGGTGAGCGGATCGACGTTGACCTGGGCGAAGCGTTGAGCCTGTCACTCAAACAGCTGGCGCAGCTCCAGGGGGCGACACCCTTCATGCTGCTGCTGGCGAGTTTCCAGGTACTGTTGCACCGCTACTCCGGGCAGGCCGATGTGCGCGTGGGCGTGCCCATCGCCAACCGTAACCGCGTAGAGACCGAGCGGCTGATCGGCTTTTTCGTCAATACCCAGGTGATGCGTGCCGAGTTCGACACGCAACTGACCTTCACCGAGCTGTTGGCGCAAGTGCGGCAACGAGCCTTGGGCGCACAGGTGCATCAGGACCTGCCATTCGAACAGCTGGTCGATGCCTTGCAGCCTGAACGCAGCCTGAGCCACAGCCCGTTGTTCCAGGTGATGTACAACCACCAGACCCGAGGCAAGGGCGAGCGCCGCAGCTTGCCCGGCCTGGAGGTGGAGGGCCTGCAATGGAACGTGCACGCGGCGCAGTTCGACCTCACGCTGGACAGCTTCGAACATGAGCAAGGCATCAGCGCCACGCTGACCTTTGCAACCGACCTGTTCGATGCCTCGACCATACAGCAGATGGCGCGACACTGGCTGAACCTGCTACACGGCATCGTCGCCAACCCAGGCCAGCGAGTGGCTGAGCTGCCATTGCTGGATGACGGGGAGCGGCAGCAGATCGTGCATGGCTGGAATGCCACGCAAGCCGATTACCCAGGCGAAACCGGCATCCACCAGCTGATCGAGGCCCAGGTAATTGCCACCCCGGATGCCCCGGCGCTGGCCTTTGGCGAGCAGACCCTGAGCTATGCCGAGCTCAACCGCCGTAGCAACCAGCTGGCGCACAAGCTGCGCGAGCAGGGCGTGGGCCCGGACATGCTGGTGGGCATCGCCATGGAGCGCAGCCTGGAGATGGTCATCGGCTTGCTGGGTATCGTGAAGGCCGGCGGCGCCTATGTGCCGCTGGACCCGGAATATCCCCAGGACCGTCTGAGCTACATGTTCGAGGACAGCGGCATCGCCTTGCTGCTGACCCAGTCGCACCTGCACGAAGCCCTGCCGATCCCGGCCGGCCTGCGCAGCCTGGACCTGGATACCGAGAACTTCGATGGCTACAGCGATGCCAACCCGCATGTCGATGTGGCCCCGCTGAACCTCGCCTACGTGATCTACACGTCCGGCTCAACCGGTCGCCCGAAAGGTGCTGGCAACAGCCATCAGGCGCTGGTCAACCGCCTGTGCTGGATGCAGAAGGCCTACGGCCTGGACGCCAGCGACAGCGTGTTGCAGAAAACCCCGTTCAGCTTCGACGTGTCGGTGTGGGAGTTCTTCTGGCCGCTGATGACCGGCGCGCGCCTGGTCATGGCCCAGCCCGGCGCGCACCGCGACCCGCAGTTGCTGGTCGAAACCATCAATCATTACGGCATCAGCACGCTGCACTTCGTGCCGTCGATGCTGCAGGCGTTCATGACCCACGAAGCGGTCGAGAGCTGCGTCAGCCTCAAGCGCGTGGTGTGCAGCGGTGAAGCGTTGCCGGCCGAACTGGCCCGCCAGACCCTGCAACGCCTGCCGGCGGCGGGCCTGTACAACCTGTACGGCCCGACCGAAGCGGCGATCGACGTGACCCACTGGACCTGCCAGCCGGACGAAAGCATCAGCGTGCCGATCGGCCAGCCGATCGACAACCTCAAGACCCACATCCTTGAAGGCAGCCTGCAACCGGCGGTGCGCGGCAGTGCTGGCGAGCTGTACCTCGGCGGCGTCGGCCTGGCCCGTGGTTACCACCAACGCCCGGCGCTGACCGCCGAACGCTTCGTGCCGGACCCGTTCAGCGACACCGGCGGGCGCCTGTACCGCACCGGCGACCTGGCGCGCTACCGCGCCGATGGGGTGATCGACTACGCCGGGCGCATCGACCACCAGGTGAAGATCCGTGGCCTGCGCATCGAACTGGGCGAGATCGAGGCGCGCCTGCTGGAGCTGCCGAGTGTGCAGGAAGCCGTGGTGCTGGCCCAGGACGGGCCAAGCGGCAAGCAGCTGGTGGGCTATGTGGTGCCTGCCGACAGCACGCAAGACGAAGGCGCATTGCGCGACAGTCTGCGTGAGGCGCTGAAGGCCGGTTTGCCGGACTACATGGTGCCGGCGCACCTGCTGCTGCTCGGCAAGCTACCGGTGACACCTAACGGCAAGCTGGACCGCAAGGCTCTGCCGCAGCCGGATGTCAGCCAGTTGCAGGGTGAGTACATCGCGCCGCGGAGCGATCTGGAACAGCAGATCGCGGCGATCTGGGCGGATGTGCTGAAGCTGGAGAAGGTCGGCCTGACCGACAACTTCTTCGAGCTGGGCGGCGATTCGATCATTTCGCTGCAGGTGGTCAGCCGTGCACGCCAGGTGGATATCCAGTTCACCCCCAAGGAGTTGCTGCAGCATCAGAACGTGCAGGGGCTGGCCTCGGTTGCCCGGCGCAGCGAAGCACAAGCGCTGGAGCAGGGCGTGGTCACCGGGCCTCAGCCACTTGTTCCGGTGCAGCACTGGTTCTTCGAGCAAGCGCTTGTAGCACGTGACCACTGGAACCAGTCGGTGTTGCTCGAGCCTGGTGAGGCACTGGATGCGCACCTGTTGAGCATGGCGCTGGGCAACCTGCATGCCCATCACGACCTGCTGCGGCTCAATGTCTGGCAGAGTGCCGGGCGCTGGCAGGCCGCGATCGGCGCGCCGGTATCGACCGAGCTGCTGTGGGTACGCGAATGCGTTGATGCAGAGGCGCTGCAACGCTTGGCTGATCAGGCCCAGCGCAGCCTCAACCTGGCTCAGGGGCCACTGTTGCGCGCCGTGCTGGCAACGCTGGCAGACGGCAGCCAGCGGCTGCTGCTGGTCATTCATCATCTGGTGGTCGATGGCGTGTCATGGCGGATCCTGCTGGAAGACCTGCAACAGGCCTACCAGGCGCTTGCCCTCGGCCAGCCGCTGAAGTTGCCGGCCAAGACCAGCGCGTTCAAGGTCTGGGCCGAACAGCTGCAGGCCTATGCCAGCAGCCAGGCACTGCAACATGAACTGCACTACTGGCGTGATCAACTGCAAGGCGCCAGCGATGCTTTGCCTTGCGATCATCCCCAGGGCGAAAACCGGCAGAAGCATGCTACGTCGGTCAGCACTCGCCTGGACCCGCTCTGGACCCGCAAGCTGTTGCAGCAGGCACCGGCAGCCTATCGCACGCAGATCAACGACCTGTTGTTGACGGCATTGGCCCGTGTGGTCAGCCGTTGGACCGCGCAGCCGCAGGTACTGGTGCGCCTGGAAGGTCATGGCCGCGAAGACCTGTTCGACGGTATCGACCTGAGCCGCACGGTGGGTTGGTTCACCAGCATGTACCCGGTCAACCTCAGCCCTCAGCCCGAGCTGGCCAGCTCGATCAAGACCATCAAGGAGCAACTGCGCGCGGTGCCCCACAAGGGCCTGGGCTATGGTGTGCTGCGTTACCTGGGGGCTGGTGAAGCTCGGCAGACGTTGGCGGCGCTGGCCCAGGGGGCGATCATCTTCAACTACCTGGGGCAGTTCGATGGCAGCTTCGACCAGCACGCGAGCCTGTTCAAACCGGCCAGCGAGAATGCCGGGCTGAACCAGGATGAGGACGCGCCATTGAGCAGCCTGCTGGCGCTCAATGGCCAGGTGTACGGCGGCGAGCTGACACTGGGCTGGACGTTCAGCCGTGAAGTCTTCGATACCTCGACCATCCAGCAACTGGCCGATGCCTATGCAGAAGAACTCAAGGCCTTGATCAACCATTGCTGCCAGGATGACACCCAAGGCCTCACGCCATCGGACTTCCCCTTGGCCCGTCTGAACCAGGCGCAACTGGACGACCTGCCGGTACCTGCTGCTCAGATTGCCGATATCTACCCGCTGTCGCCGATGCAACAGGGCATGCTGTTCCATACCCTGCAGGAGAGCGACGCCGCGCTGTACATCAACCAGACTGCGGTCGATGTGCACGGCCTGGACATCGACCGCTTCGTCGCGGCCTGGAACCAGGTGATCGCCAGCCACGACATCCTGCGCACGGTCTTCTTGTCATCGGCCCGGTGGGCGGAGCCCTTGCAGGTGGTGCAGCGTCAGGCCAGCCTGCCGCTGCGCGTGCTCGACTGGCGTGGGCGTGAGGTGACCAGCGACGCCTTGCAGGCGCTGGCAGCCGAGGAGGCTGCCGAAGGCTTCGACCTGGCGTGTGCCCCCCTGATGCGGCTGACGCTGGTTCGAGTGGATGAGCAACGCCTGCACCTGATCTGGTCGCGCCACCACATCCTCATGGATGGCTGGAGCAATTCACGGTTGCTGGGCGAGGTGTTGCAGGTTTATCACGGCCGGCCTGCCAGCCATGCGGGGGGGCGCTTCGGTGACTACATCCGTTGGCTCGCCGAGCAGCCGATGGGCAAGCTGGAGCAGTTCTGGAGCGAGAAGCTGCGTGCCCTGGAGGGGCCGACGCTGTTGGCCGACAGTGTTGCGCCGCAGGCGGACGGCAAGCTTGTCGGGCACCATGCGCTGTATCTGCATTGGGATGCGCAGCGCACGCAACACCTGCGTGACCAGGCCCGGCGCCTGAGGGTCACGCCCAATACCCTGGTCCAGGCCACCTGGCTGTTGCTGCTGCAACGCTACACCGGCCAGGCCAGCGTGTGCTTCGGCGCCACAGTGGCCGGGCGCCCCAGCAGCCTGGCCGGTGCAGGCGAGATGCTGGGGCTGTTCATCAACACGCTACCGGTGGTGCAGGCGCCGCAACCCCAGCACATTGTCAGCGACTGGCTGCACCAGCTGCAGCACTACAACCTGGAGTTGCGCGACCACGAGCATGCAGCGCTGGCCGATGTGCAACGCTGGGCCGGGCGGCCAGGGCAAGCGCTGTTCGACAGCATTGTGGTGTTCGAGAACTACCCGGTTGACGACCGCCTGCGCGAGGGCGGCGGCGGAACGTTACGCTTTGGCGAAGTCCGTAACCGCGACGTCACCAACTATGCCATGGACCTGGCCGTGCAATTGGGCGAAACCTTTTCGGTAGAGTTCCTGTACTTGCGCAACCGCTTTACCGTAGCCGCTGTCGAGTGCCTGCGCGGTAGTTTCGAAAGCCTGCTGAGCGCCATGCTGGACAATCCCCAGGCCACGCTGGGCAGCCTGGGCATGCTGACGCCGGCGCAGGCAAGGCACGCCGACCTGCGCAACCAGCTTGCGGCACCTGGGCGCGAGCAGCCGCTGCTCGCCGAGCGTATCGCCGGGCATGCCCGTGAGCGTGGCGAGGACATGGCGGTAGTCTGCGGCGGCCAACAGTTGACCTATGCCCAGCTGGACGCGCGCGCCAACCGCCTTGCCCACCACCTGATCGCGCAGGGCGTGCGCCCGGAAAGCTGCGTGGGCATTGCCCTGGAGCGGTCGGTGGAGGTGATCGTGGCCTTCCTGGCGGTGATGAAGACCGGCGCAGCTTATGTGCCACTGGATATCGACTACCCACAAGAGCGCCTGCAGTGGATCGTCGAGGACTCGGCAATGCACCTGCTGGTCACCAGCAGTGGCCTGCGCCAGCGCTTTACCCAGGTAGCGCGGTGCGTCGAGCTCGACCAGCAAGCGCTGGACCATCTGCCTGCTACTGCACCTGAACAGCGCGCGTGCGCGGATAACCTGGCTTATCTGATCTACACGTCTGGTTCCACCGGCAAGCCCAAAGGTGTGGCGGTGAGCCACGGCCAGATTCGCATGCACTGCCAGGCCATCGCCGGGCTGTACGAGATGGACCTGCAGACCCGCGAGCTGCTGTTCATGTCGTTCGCCTTCGACGGGGCGCAGGAACGCTGGCTGTCGACGTTGTCCTCGGGTGGTTGCCTGGTGGTGCGTGACAACCGGCTGTGGACGGCAGAAGAAACCTGGCAGACCTTGCATGCCCAGCGTATCGACATCGCCTGCTTCCCGCCGGCCTACCTGCAACAGTTGGCCGAATTCGCCGACAGCCAGCAGCAGCCTGCGCCAGCGGTGCGGGTGTACTGCATTGGCGGCGATGCGGTACCGGACGCCCTGTTCGAGCACGTCAAGCGCACGCTGCGTCCGCGCTGGTTGACCAACGGCTATGGGCCGACGGAAACCGTGGTTACGCCTCTGCTGTGGAAAGTGCCGGTGCAACGAACCTGTGAGGCTGTGTACGCGCCGATCGGCGACCGCGTGGGCGAGCGCACGCTGCACGTGCTGGACCAGCACCTCAACCCGCTGCCCGATGGTGTGGCCGGTGAGCTTTACATCGGCGGAGAGGGCGTGGCGCGTGGCTATCACCAGCGGGCTGCTCTCACGGCCGAGCGCTTCGTGGCCGACCCGTTTGCCACGGGGGGCCGCCTGTACCGCACCGGTGACCGGGTGCGTCGCCGCGCCGATGGTGTCATCGACTTCCTCGGGCGCCTGGACAACCAGCTGAAGATTCGCGGATTCCGCATCGAGCCGGGAGAAATCGAGGCACGCCTGCGCAACCTGGCTGGCGTGCGCGATGCCGTGGTGGTGGCGCGTGACATCAGCACGGGCAAGCAACTGATCGGCTACGTGGTGACGGACAATGCCGATACCCGCGCCGAGCAATTACGTGATGCCCTGCGCGCCGACCTGCCGGATCACATGGTGCCGGCACAGCTTGTACTGATGCCGGCGCTGCCGCTCACCCCCAATGGCAAGATCGACCGCAATGGCCTGCCTGCACCCGAGTTTGCCGCAGGCCGGGCATGGGTTGCCCCGCGTAATGCAATCGAGCAGGCGCTGGCAGCGATCTGGCAGGAAGTGCTGCAAGTCGAGCAGGTCGGTGTCGATGACAACTTCTTCGAACTGGGTGGTGACTCGCTGCGTGTGCTGAAGATGCTGTCCAAGGTCCGTGCCCGCGAGGATTTGCCTATCGAACTGAAACTGCGTGATGTGATTGCCCGGCCGACCATCGCCGAGTTGTCGGGTTATGCACCCGACGATGCCAGCCTGGACCCGCTGTTGTTGCTGAACAGCCGAGTGAACGCGAGTACGCCGCTGTTCTGCCTGCATGCCGGGTTTGGCACGGTGTTCGATTACGAGCCATTGGCGCGCCGGCTGGAAGGCCGTTGCACGGTTTATGGCCTGCAATGCCGGATGCTGCTGGATCACGCCTGGGTGGATGATTCGCTGGAAACGATGGCTATCGATTACGCACAGTACATTCGGCAGAAGCAACCTGAAGGCCCTTATCAGCTGGCAGGTTGGTCGCTGGGCGGCACCCTGGCGGTGTTGGTGGCCAAGGAGTTGGAAAGCCAGGGGCAGCGGGTTGCGGTGCTGGCCTTGGTCGACAGCTTCGTGCCCTCGGCCAGGCAAGCCGTGCAGGAAAGTGACTGGAGCGCCGACCTGCGTGGCTTCCTGGCGGTGATTCTCGGGGTTTCGGCCGATGCACTGGTGCTGCCGGTCGTGCCGGCCGGCAGTACTCAGGATGCCCTGGAGCGCGTGATCGAAACGGCACGGACCGCACAGGCTGCACAGTCGGCCTATGCCGAAATCGGCAACGCTGATCTGGCGCAGACCTTTGTCGTGGCCATGAAACTCAAGGCGCTTTCGCGTCAGTTGCGCCAGCTACCGTCTACCGAGGCAGCGGCAAGTTGCTGGTGGGCGGGGGAGGGTGCGCACGCGTGTGGCATCTCGGGTAGCTGCCAGGACATTGCTGTTGATGCCGGGCACTATGACATCCTTGAGCAGGTGGATGTCCTTGAGGGGATGATTGCCAGGCTGTTGCTGGCAGATACGATCAGCCAGTAAACCTGCTCACTCTGTGTAGGAGCGGCCTTGTGTCGCGAAAGGGCCGCAACGCGGCCCCGGGGGCTCAGCAGTGATGCAGGAATTGCCGGGGCTGCCTTGCAGCCCTTTCGCGACACAAGGCCGCTCCTACAACGGACCGCCTACCGACGCGAATACCGGGCAGGCATGAAAAAGGCGACCTCCAGGGTCGCCTTTTTTCGTTCTGCTGATCAGAAATCGTAGCGCAGGTTCAGCGTCGCGTTTCTCGGCGCGCCATAGTGGCCATAGTTGCCGGCCAGGCCTGCGTAGTATTTCTTGTCGAACAGGTTGTCCACGTTCAGCGTGGCGGCCAGGTGCTCGCTGATCTTGTAGCGGGCCATCAGGCTGGCCACGGCGTAGTCTTCCTGGGTAATGCGCGTGTTGTAGCGGGTGGCCAGGGATTGCTTGGAGTTCCAGTTGACCCCACCACCAACAGTCAGGCGCTCCCATTCGCCGGGCAGGCGGTAGGTAGTCCACAGGCGGAATGTATCCAGCGGCAGTTGAGGCGTCAGGCGAGTGCCATTGGCATCTTCCGTGCGGGAGTGGCTGTAACCGGTATGAACTTCCAGCCCGCGAGCCACTTCGCCGGACAGTTCAAGATCAATGCCCTTGGTTTCGGCGCCGCTGACCGCGCGGTAAGCGGTGGAGTTAGGCACGCCCGGTACGCTGAAACCGGTGTCTTCCTCTGCAAGGTTGTCGCGCTTGATGAGGTAGATCGCCGCGTTGGCGTTCAGGCGACCATCGTAGAATTCACCCTTCCAGCCCATTTCATAGTTCTGCCCGATCACAGGGTCCAGCACCTTGCCGGTACGGTCGCGGCTGGTCTGGGGCTTGAAGATATCGGTGTAGCTGGCGTACACCGATTGCTCATCGGTCAGGTCGTAGATCAGGCCGGCGTACGGTGTTACCTCTCCGTGCTCCTTCAGTTGCGTGGGGTTGCCGTTGCCAGTGGTCAATACCACCTGGTTCGAGTCCGAACGGTAATTGGTGGTACGGGCACCGAGAATCATGTGCAGGTCGTCGGTGAAGTTGAGCCGGGTGGCAATGAAGTAGCCGGTCTGGCGGATGGTCAGGTCGTAGTCCAGCAGTGGCGAATAGTTGCCAGGTTGCGGTATGCGGTTGCCCCAGGTGTAGAAGTTGAATGTGGCTTCCCCAGCTGTCCCGGTGAAGTGGTTGTTCTCGTAATCCATGTAGTCGAAGCCGGTAACCAGTTCGTGGGTCTGGCCAAACAGCTCGAAAGGCCCCTGGAGCGTGATGTTCATGCCCCGCTGAACCTGGTGGGCATCGACTTGCAGCAGGTCGGACTTGGCGTTGCCGCTGGCTTGATCAAGGGTAGATACCCCGGCACCGGTGCGATAGAACGCCGACAGCGAGTCGCGATCGACATCCATGTAGTTGCCGGCCATCTTCAACTGCCAACCATTGCCAAGCTCCTGGTCCAGGCCGAAGGAGTAGTTCTTGGTGGTGTAGTCTTCATACATCCAGCGCGGCCCGGAACTGGTCGAGCGGGAGAAATTGGTGGGCTGGCCATTGCTGAAGAACAGCGGCACACCTGGCGCGCCATTGGCGTCGTAGGTCTGGTAGTCCATGCCGAAGCGCACGGTGGTGGTATCGGTCAGGTCTGCTTCGAGCACGCCGTAGACCAGGTCACGGTCCTGGCTGTACCAGTCCATGTAGCTCTGGTTGCTCTGCTTGGCGGCCACCAGGCGGCCGCGCAGCTTGCCGCTTTCGATCAGTGGGCCGGACACGTCGGCCTCGGTGCGATAGTAGTCCCACGAGCCCACACCAGCCTGCACATACGACTGGAATTCACGCGTGGGGCGCTTGCGTACCATGTTGACCACACCGTTGGGCTCGCCCGCACCGGTCATCAGGCCAGTGGCGCCGCGGACGATCTCGATGCGGTCGAACATGGCCATGTCCATCAGGGTATTGGGCATGTTGCGCGTCAGGTAGTCCTGCGCGGTGTTCACGCCATCGAGCTGGTAGGTGCTGATTTCCGAGCCGCGCGAATAGATATGAAAGCGCTCGCCACCGTCCTGGGACATGGTGATGCCCGGGTTCTGCTTCAGCACGTCGGTAATGGTCGCCAGGTGCTGGTCGTCCATTTGCTGGCGGGTGATGACGCTGATGCTTTGCGGTGTTTCGCGTATCGACAGGTTCATGCGGGTGGCCGTGCTGGTCACGCCGGTGGTGTAGGAACCCGTGCCTTCGGTAGTGGCCCCCAGGCCCACGCTATTGACGTTGGTCGCCGAAAGCTCGACCTGGCCGTCCTTTGCGGCTGAACCCGCTGTTACCGTCACGGTGTTGCCGTCGATCTGATAACGCAGCCCGCTGCCGCCCAGCAGGATGCGCAGGGACGAAGCGAGGTCGTGGCGCCCTTTGAGTGCGGAGGAGCGCAGGCCACCGATATCTTCCGGGCTGTACAGCAACTGGGTATCGGTCTGCCTGGCCAGTGCCTGCAACGCCGAATTCATCGACTGCGCAGGAATATCCAGGGTCCACTCCTGTGCCTGCACCTGGGCAACCATCGCAGCGGATATCGCCAGGCCCAGGCCGATGCGTGTGAGCGCGCGCTGGGGACGAAGGGAATGACGGATCAGTAATGCTTTGGCAAGCGGATTGAGCGGGCCGGGGAGGGACTTGGACATCTATTGCGGTCTCGTTGGCAGAGGGTTTTTTTCTATGTCAGCTATATGACGCAGCACCTGTGAAAAACCGGAACGATTCTTATTGGCGATTTTTTTGGCCGGTGCTGCGTTAACCGCGTCACAACTTCACAGTTCGCGTGCTACGCGAAAGCCGAGGAAATCCCCGCGGGTGGTCTTGAGGCGGTCGTTGCGGTTGGCCGAGCGGGAGAAGATCGGCGGCTCGCCCCAGTCGTTGCCGCGCATGTGCGCGCGGATGCACTTGGGGTCCTGGATCCAGGCGCTGCCGTCGGTGGGGGCGCCTTCGTAGCTGTCGTGGTAGCAGTCGGCGACCCATTCGTAGACGTTGCCGTGCATGTCGTACATGCCAAAGGCATTGGGCGGGTAGCTGCCCACCGGGGCGGTGAAGGTATGCCCGTCCCTGGGGCCATAGGTGTTGGCGTGCTTGCTGATCTCGTACTTGCCCGGTTCGTCGAAGGGGAAGGGGAACGGGCCGCTGGAGCCGCCACGGGCGGCATATTCGCGTTCGGCTTCGCTGACCATGCGGTATGGCTTGCCGGTGGTTTTCGCCAGCCATCGGGTGTAGGCCTGCACTTCGTCGTAGTCGACGCACACCGCCGGCTGGCGGGGGCCTTGCTTGTAGCTGGGCTTGCTGGCTTCGCACCAGCGGCCGGGGCGGTCGTCGCCGCTCTTGATGACGGTGCCGGTGGCCTTGATGTAGGCGTCCAGCTCGCTGGCGGTTACCTGATAGCGGCTCATGGCGAAGGGCTTGGCGAAGGTCACGGTGTGCAGCGGGCCCTCGTCGGGCTGGCGGCCGACTTCGTCGTCGGGGGCCCCCATGACGTAGCTGCCGGCGGGCAGCACGACCATCTCGGGGCAGTCCTTGCAGTCTTTGAACACGTCGCCGGGCTTGGCGGCATGGGCGTAGGCGCTGACCAGCAGCAGGCAGGTGATCTGGGCTGGCCGGTAGAGCCAGGCGGATACGTTCATCGGTGGTCCTCGAAACGGGTGAATGCGGGCTGCGTTTCGCATTCAGACGAATCGGGGTGGTGAGAAATTAACCAATAGAGACGCGGCCCCTATGGTCGCGGCTGGCTTGCTCAAAACTTGAAGGTTGCGTAAACCCCTGTGGGAGCGGGCATGCCCGCGAAGCAGGCGACGCGGTGTATGGCACCGGCTTCGCCGGTGTTCGCGGGCGCGCCCGCTCCCACAGGGATCGCGGAAGCTTCGAGATTGAGCAGGACAGCTGCCCCACTGTGATATGCGCAAAGTTGAGTTTGGGGAGGTTGCCAGCTGCCTGGCACCGGGCTATAGTCCAGCCCACTGCATTCTTCCCGAAGACCTGTTCATGCCAGCCAGCCCATCCACCACAAGCTTTGCCATCGCGCCAGTCGCGGGCATGGTCGTGCGTGGCTGCCAGCAGCCGGCGATGATCAGTCACTATCCACCACCACCTGTCAGTGGCGTCGTAGGCGGCGTAGCTCCGCCTCCTTGCGTGGTTGTGCTGGGCTGATCGGCTTCTGGCCGCATCCCTTCGCACACGCAACCTACTGAACACGGTCGGCGACTTCCCACGCTGAAGCGCACGCCGTCCGTCTGGCTTATTCGCCTTATATCAGGTGGCAATACATGTCTGTCTTTAGCAAAGCATCCGTGGCCTCGGCGGCCACTACCAGCCTGTTCGTCCTGCTGTGGAGCAGCGGGGCGATCGTCTCCAAGCTCGGCCTGGCGCATGCCAGCCCGTTTGCCTTCCTGCTGTTGCGCTCGGCGCTGGCCCTGGCCGGCCTGCTGCTGATCGGCCCGTTACTGGGGCTGCGCTGGCCGCGCAGTCGCGGGGCCATCCTGCGGGCCCTGGGCACCGGCTGTGTGCTGCTCGGCGCCTACCAGATCTTTTACCTGCTGGCGCTCGATACCCATGTCACCCCCGGCATCATGGCCACGGTGATGGGGGTACAACCAATCCTGACCGTGGTGCTGATGGAGCGCCAGCGCACCTGGAGCCGCTTGTTCGGCCTGGGGTTGGGGCTTGGCGGGCTGATCATGGTGGTCTACCAGGGCATCAACCTGGGCGGGGTGTCGCTGGCGGGGATGCTGTTCGCCTTGCTGGCGCTGGCCAGCATGACCTTCGGCTCGATCCTGCAGAAGCGCATCACCGACAACCCCATGGGCACGCTGCCGCTGCAGTACCTGGCCGGCTTTGCCATGTGCGCATTGTTCGCGCCGCTGCAGCCGCTGCATGTGGAATGGACTGGCGGTTTCGTCGGCGCGCTGCTGTGGATGGGGCTGGTGGTCTCGCTGCTGGCGACCCTGCTGCTGTACCGGCTGATCGCCAAGGGTAACCTGGTCAATGTCACCAGCCTGTTCTACCTGGTGCCGGCAGTGACCGCGGTGATGGACCTGCTGATCTTCGGCAACCGCCTGGCGCCGCTCAGCCTGCTGGGCATGGGGCTGATCGTGGTGGGCTTGCTGTTCGTGTTCCGCAAGCCCGCCGCGCGCCTGGCCGAGGCGTAGGCCCTAGCGGAACTCTTCGGGGATGGCGTGGCGCAGTACGCCTTCCTCGAAGTCCAGCAGGCCGGCTTCGCGCTGGGTGAGCAGGTAGTAGAGCAAGGTGTCGAGCGAGCGCTGCGGCGGGACCTCGACCGCCAGCATCTTCACCGCCTGCTCGGTTTCGCAGTTGCAGCCGAAGTCGTGCAAGGCCGCGCGTACCTGGTCCAGGGTTTCCGGGGGCTTGACGATAACCCGGAACACCGAGCTGCCGCTGCTGTGGCGCAGTTCGGCGAACCAGGTTTCGCCGGCTTCCTCACGGGTGTCGATCACGTCGCCCGGGGCGATGCCGTAGACATGGAAGGGAATGTTGTCGACGGCATAGCCGCCTTCCACGGCCTTGGCCCACAGGCCCTCGACCGAGGCGGGCGGGTAGCCGTTTTCGTCCTGCTCCAGGCGGAACAGGACCTTCTTGTACGCGTCGTTCATCCTGTACCCCGTTTCAGCTGCGTGCCGGGCGCAGCACCAGCCACAATGCCAGGCCAATCAGCAGGCCGCCGTACAGGTGCGCCATCGACAACGGTTCGTCCAGCAGCCACGCCCCCCACAATACGCCGAATACCGGGATCAGGAAGGTCACGGTGCTGGCCTTGACCGGGCCGATCTCCTCCAGCAGGCGGAAGTACAGGATGTAGGCGAACGCTGTGCACAGCAGGCCCAGGCCCAGCAGCGACAGCCACACCTGCCAGCCGCCCCAGCTGGCAGGTGGCTGGCTCAGCGCGCTCCAGGCGAACAGCGGGCTCAGCATCAGGGTGGCGCCGAGCATGCTGCCCAGTGCCGACAGGCGACTGTCCAGGCCGCTGACCCAGCGGCGGGCGAGGAAGCCGGCAAAGCCGTAGCAGGTGGTGGCCGCCAGGCAGGCGAGGGCGCCTTGCAGCAGGGCCAGGTCCAGGGCCACCGGGCCGGCGCCGCTGAGGATGCCGACGCCGAACAGGCCCAGGAAGATGCCGCAGAGCTTGGCCAGGGTCATCGGTTCGCGGAAGAACAGCACGCCGATCAGCACACCCATCAGCGGCGTGGTGGCGTTGAAGATTGCCGAGTAGCCGGCGGGCAGCACCTGGGCGGCCACGGAGTAGAACGTGGCGGGGATACCGGAGTTGATCATGCCCAGCACCAGGCAGGCGCCGAGCTTGCCCTGGAAGTCCCAGCGCACGCGGGCGGCGGCGAGCAGTGCAACCAGGCCCAGGCAGGCGATGGAGACACGGAAGAACGCCGTCGGCACCGTGCCCAGCTCGGGGGCGATGATGCGCATGAACAGGAAGCTCGCCCCCCAGACGGCGGCAAGGGTCAGCAGGCGGGCTAGGGCGATGGGGCTCACAACGGTCTCCGGAGGCAGGGCAGGGGCGCGAGTGTACGCCAGGGGGGCTGGGGATTCTTGTGCTTTCTTGCGGTGTAAACCTGTGCCGGCCTCTTCGCGGGCACGCCCGCTCCCACAAGTTCTCTGCAATGCTCGGCCCTGTGGTAATCCTGTGGGAGCGGGCGAGCCCGCGAAGAGGCCGGCACAGGCTCCGCAAAAACCAAGAGGCGACTAAGCTCTGTAACTCAACACCGCACCGAGGTCCTCGCATGCCCCAGCCCTGGCCCGCTGTCGAAATCGCCCGGATGATCCTCGCCGGCTTCGACAACTACCGCGACCACTTCCAGCGCATCACCCTCGGTGCCCGCAAGCGCTTCGAGCAGGCGCGCTGGCAGGATATCCAGCGTGCCTCCGCCGCCCGCATCAATCTCTATGAAGAGAAGGTCGCCGAGGTCAATGGCTGGCTGCGCCAGGGCTTTGCCGAGGACGTGCTGCTGGATGTGGAACAATGGCCGTTGGTGAAGAACGCCTATATCCACCTGATCGACCCAAGGCTGGACGACGAGCTGTCCGAGACCTGGTACAACTCGCTGTTCTGCAGCCTGTTCAGCCATGACCTGATCAGCGACGGCTGCATGTTCATCCACACCACCCGACCGTCCATGCGCAGCCGTGAGCGCGCCGCGCAAACCCGTACCTATCGGCCTGACGCTGGGCTCAAGAGCCTGCTGCGGGCGGTGTTCAGCGATTACCCGTTCGAAGTGCCGTACGGCGACCTGGAAGGCGACCTGGCGCGCCTGGAGGATCAGCTGCGCGAGTGCCTGCCGGACTGGGTATGCAAGGATCCGAAACTGGCGTTGGAGCTGTTTGTGCCGGTGCTGTACCGCAACAAGGGCGCCTACCTGGTCGGCCGGCTGTTCAACAGCGACGAGCAGTGGCCGCTGGTAATCCCGCTGCTGCACCGCGAAGGGCACGGTATCGAGGCCGATGCGCTGATCACCGACGAGGCCGAGGTGTCGATCATCTTTTCCTTCACCCGCTCGTACTTCATGGTCGATGTGCCGGTGCCGGCGGAGTTCGTCAACTTCCTCAAGCGCATCTTGCCTGGCAAGCACGTGGCCGAGCTGTACACCTCCATCGGTTTCTACAAGCACGGCAAGTCGGAGTTCTATCGGGCGCTGATCAACCACCTGGCCAGTAGCGACGACCGCTTCGTCATGGCGCCCGGGGTACGCGGCATGGTCATGAGCGTGTTCACCCTGCCGGGCTTCAACACCGTGTTCAAGATCATCAAGGACCGCTTTTCACCGTCGAAGACGGTCGACCGGGCCACGGTGATCGACAAGTACCGGCTGGTGAAAAGCGTCGACCGCGTCGGGCGCATGGCCGATACCCAGGAGTTCGCCGATTTTCGCTTCCCGCGTAGCAAGTTCGAGCCGGAATGCCTGGCCGAACTGCTGGAGGTGGCGCCTTCGACCGTGGCGCTGGAGGGTGACACGGTGCTGATCCGCCATTGCTGGACCGAGCGGCGCATGACGCCGCTGAACCTGTACCTGGAGCACGCCAGCGAGGGCCAGGTGCTGGAGGCCCTGGAGGATTACGGCCTGGCCATCAAGCAGCTGGCGGCGGCGAATATCTTCCCTGGCGACATGCTGCTGAAGAACTTTGGCGTTACCCGCCATGGCCGGGTGGTGTTCTATGACTATGACGAGATCAGCTTCCTGACCGAGGTGAACTTCCGCCATATCCCGCCGCCGCGTTACCCGGAAGACGAAATGTCGGGCGAGCCGTGGTACTCGATCGGGCCGCATGACGTGTTCCCCGAGGAGTTTCCGCCGTTCCTGTTTGCCGATATCGGCCAGCGGCGCTTGTTCAGCCGGCTGCATGGGGAGTTGTACGACGCGGATTACTGGAAGGGGCTGCAGGCGGCGATTCGTGACGGGAAGGTGATCGATGTGTTTCCGTATCGGCGCAAGGGGCGGTGACTGTCTTTGGCAGGCCTGGCCTCTTCGCGGGCTCGCCCGCTCCCACAGGTACATCACAGGTCTCGAGGGCAGTGGGTTCCTGTGGGAGCGGGCAAGCCCGCGAAGAGGCCGGGCCTGCTTTCCCCAGTTACCCCTTCAAACACTTCAATTCACTGAAATCGGTACGAACCTTGCTCAACCGCTCCTGCAGGAACCGCCGCTGCTGCGGGGTACTCTGGTGCACCAGGTCCACCAGCAAGCTGCGCGCCTGCTGCTCGGTATTCTGATACGCCGCCCGGTACTCCGGCGTCCATAAACTCTCCTTGCGCTGCAACAACGTCGCCAGGCGCGGCTCGAAGCTGGCGTCGTTGCGCTGGTTCATCGCCAGCAGCAATTGCTGCTGCCAGTGCGCGCGGTTGGCGATCCATTCGCGGTTCTGGTCGCCCAGCGCCTGGGACCAGGCCTGCACGCGCTGCTTCTGTACCGCGGTCAGCTCGCCAAACCACGGCGTCAGGCGTTTCTCCATGCGTTCGGTACGGCGGGCGATCTGCTTGTCCAGCGGCGTATCCACATACTTCTTCTGCCGTTCGCTGATGTCCTCGCGGAACGCCTCGCGCATCTCCGCCACCTGGCTATCGCTCATGCCGCGCAGCAACTCGGTGGCCGAAGGGGTGATTTCCTCGGCTACCCGGCCAATCGCCTCGCGGGCTTCGCGGGTACGCTGCTGCAGGGCCTGGTCGGTCACCTGGTCGTCGGCGACCATGCCGCGTACCCGGTCCAGCCAGTCGAGGTAACCAGGCAGCTGGGTCTTGCAATGCCAGGCCAGGTGCTCCCGCAGGCGGTCGTCAAGCATGGCCTTCTGCTCGCTGTTCATGGCCAGGTAGTCGCCCAGCGACCACGGCACCAGGCGGTCGAGGTTGCGGTAGGCCAGGTCGATACGGCTGCAGGCGGCCAGGGCCAGGGCGCAGCCGATGGCGACGAGCAGGGCTTTGGACAGGCGTAGCGGCATGGGCTGTTCCTTGCGGTGCTGGCCAGACGGTAGACGCAAGAGGGACGCTGACGGTTCCACTGCATCAGCGGTCGGGCGGCGCGCTGGCTTCAGGTGTAGAATAGCCGCCTTGTCTTGAGGAACATCGGAAATGGCTCTGCTTGGGCGTTACAACAGTTTGCAAATCGTGAAACACGTGGACTTCGGCCTGTACCTGGACGGCGGCGCCGACGGCGAGATCCTGCTGCCCGGGCGCTACATCCCGAAAAACGCCGAAACCGAAGTGGATGACTGGCTGAACGTGTTCATCTACCTGGACAGCGAAGACCAGCTGATCGCCACCACCGAGAAGCCCAAGGTGCAGGTTGGCGAGTTCGCCAGCCTCAAGGTCAAGGACATCAACGGTGCCGGCATCTTCCTCGACTGGGGCCTGTCCAAGGACCTGCTGATGCCGTACTCGGAAGAGGCGCGGCCGCTGAAGATCGGCGACTACTGCGTGGTGCACGTGTACCTCGACAAGCGCACCCGCCGCATCACCGCCACCTCACGCCTGGACCGTTACCTGGACCGCACCCCGGCGGACTACCAGGTAGGCCAGCCGGTCGAGCTGCTGGTGGCCGGCGAGACGCCGATGGGCTTCAAGGCGATCATCAACAACCGCCACTGGGGCCTGATCCACAAGAACGAGGTGTTCAAGTTCCTGCGCTCGGGCATGCACGAGAAGGGCTTCATCAAGGAAGTGCGCGCGGACGGCAAGATCGCCTTGAGCCTGCAACCGGTGGGTGCTGCCCTGGCCGACAGCCTGCAGGAGCAGATCATGGCGCGCCTGGAGGCCGAAGGCGGGGTGCTGGGGGTGTGCGACAAGAGCGACCCGGCGCTGATCAGCAAGCTGTTCAACGTCAGCAAGGGCAACTTCAAGAAGGCCATTGGCGGTTTGTTCAAGCAGGGCCGCATCGTCATCCATGACGATCGCATCGAGAAGGCCTGATCAGGCCTGCACGAAGGTACGGAAGTCCAGCTGCTCGCCACCCGGGCGGGTGTCGCGCAGCAGCGAGTCGCGGTCGGCGCTGAGGGCCAGGCTGATGGTCGAGCGGCGCTTGCCGGGGTTGCGCACTTCCATCTGTTCCTGGTGAGCGCGCAGGAAGTTGGTCGGCACCTTCAGGTGCTGCAGCTCGTCGCTTTCCGGGGTGTGCAGCAGCAGGTTGACCCAGTCGGGCTGGCCCTTGCGCAGCAGCGCCACTGGCACCTCGAACCACCACAGGTTGCGCTTGCGGTCGAGGATGGCGAACAGGGTGTTGCTGCTGGTCAGCACCGGGCGGGCCAGTGCTTCGTTACGCCGGGCGATGGCGGCGGGTTTGTCGAGTTTCATGCAGGTTCCTGCGGGTTGACGCTATGAAGGCCTGCATTGTGAGGGGTGGCGGGTAGCGGGGCAAGGTTTGCCAACCGCCTTGCCGTTCGGCTCGAGGGCGAAAAAACTGTTGGAACGCTTGGCGAAGACGTCGGGTCCACCGACTGTCGGCACGGTCCACGTGCCCCCAATTGCAGGAGTTTTGCCATGAGCGGTACCAAAGACAAAGCGAAAGGCCTGGCCAACGAAGCGATCGGCAACGTCAAGCAGGGTGTCGGCAAAGTGACCGACAACGAGCGGCTGCGGGCCGAGGGTGAAGCGCAGGAGCTCAAGGGCGAGGGGCAACAGATCAAGGGCAACGTGAAGGACGCGGTGAAAAAGCCTTGATGTGAGTGGCCTGTCCCGGCCTCTTCGCGGGCATGCCCGCGAAGAGGTCGGTACTGGCGTAAGCAAATTCTTGCAGCATGGCCGGGATCAGCACAGCAGCGGCATGGTCTATTAGACTTACCGTGGTACACACGAATCGAGCGGCGAAAGGAGACGCTATGATTTTCCCCGACCTGCGCGGCCTGCCCCTGCACCGCGTGCTGGTACGCACCGTCAAGGAATTCCTCGACGACGAGATGTCGACCTACGCTTCCGCACTGGCCTACCAGATGCTGTTCTCGTTGTTCCCGTTCCTGCTGTTCCTGATCGCCCTGATCGGTTTCCTGCACCTGCCGGACTTCTTCTCCTGGCTGCGCCTGCAATCGGAACTGGTGCTGCCACCCCAGGCGCTGGAGCAGGTGAACCCGGTGATCGACCAGTTGCAGCAGTCCAAGGGCGGGCTGTTGTCGGTGGGTATCGTGATTGCCTTGTGGACCGCATCGGCCGGTGTGCGCCTGATGATGAGCGCGATGAACGCTGCCTACGATGTGCCCGAGGGCCGCCCGGTGTGGAAGCGCATTCCGTTGTCGATCATCTACACCGTGGGCATTGCTGGTATGTTGCTGGTGGCTGCGGCGCTGATGGTGCTGGGGCCGCAGGTGATGGAGTGGATTGCCGCCCAGGTCGGCATGCAGGAGGTGATCGTCACGGTGTGGACCATCCTGCGCTGGCCGGCGATCATCATCCTGATGATGGTGGCGGTGGCGCTGATCTACTACGTGATGCCCGATGTGAAGCAGCAGTTCCGCTTCATCACCCCGGGTTCGGTGCTGGCGGTGGTGGTGTGGATCTTGGCCTCGCTGGGCTTTGCCTTCTATGTGAAGACCTTTGCCGACTACAACGCCATGTACGGCAGTATCGGTGCAATCATCGTGCTATTGCTGTATTTCTATATCTCCGCCGCCGTTTTGCTGCTGGGCGCGGAGATGAACGCAGTGATCGAGCACATGTCGAGCGAGGGCAAGAACCCTGGCGAGAAGGACGCCGATGAGCACAAGGCCCGCGAAACCATTACCGTGCTGGGCCATGAGCACCCTGTACCGAGCGAGCAGCAATCTTCCGAGCCGAACCCCCGATGATCCGTGACATTCTCAAGATGGGCGACGAACGCCTGCTGCGCATCGCCCCGCCAGTGCCCGAGCACATGCTCGGCAGTGCCGAACTGCAGCAATTGATCGACGACATGTTCGAAACCATGCGCCATGTGGGCGGCGTGGGCCTGGCCGCACCGCAGATCGGCATCGACCTGCAGCTGGTGATCTTCGGCTTCGAGCGCAGCGAGCGTTACCCGGATGCCGAACCGGTGCCGCAGACCATCCTGCTCAACCCGGTCATCACGCCGACGTCCAGCGAGATCGAGGACGGTTGGGAAGGCTGCCTGTCGGTACCCGGCCTGCGCGGCGTGGTGCCGCGTTTCAAGCACATCTGCTATGAAGGCATCGACCCCCAGGGCAACCCGATCAATCGCTTTGCCGACGGCTTCCATGCGCGGGTGGTGCAGCATGAATGTGACCACCTGATCGGTCGGCTGTACCCGTCACGCATCCAGGACTTTTCCCGGTTCGGTTACACCGAGGTGCTGTTCCCCGGGCTCGACGTCAGCGACGACTGACCCCGTTGCAGTGCCACCAGCCGCTTGCTGCGCTGGTAGCGCTGCAGGCGGCCAGCCAGGGCTTGCGGCAGCTGCTGGGCGATGTTGAAGCCCAGGCGCTGGTAGAAGGGCGCAAGGTCCGGGTGGCAGAACAGCCAGGTGGGCCCGCCAGCCTGCGCCAGCGCCGCCTCGACCAACCGCCCGGCCACCCCTTGGCTGCGCCGCTGCGGGTCGACGAACAACCCGGTCAGCCAGAAGCCATCGCCCACCGGGCTCAGGCTCAAGCCTGCGATGATGCCGGGGCCCCGCGCCACCCACAGCTCAGCATCGCCCGCAGCACGCATGCGTGAGCCGTGCTGGCGGTAAAAGTGGTCCAGCAGCCGGCGTTCCGGGGCCGAAAGTTTCGAACAGTACAAATTTTCAGAAATTGCGCGCCCTGCCCTGAAAGGTGGCCAGAGGCTCTGGCCCGATGTTTTTCGGTGAACTTGTCGCAGATTGTTGCATATCTGGCAAGGGTGAATGTCCGAGTTCGGGGTTCAACTATTCCAGGCCGGGAGTAGACTTTTAGCCATCCCCACTGGCAGTACGAAGCGGGATCGGTACTTCGTGCCATCTTCACCGCAGATGGCAACTTCTCCGCGCCGGGCACGGCAATAGAAGTCAATCGATCAGCTTGAATGCTCAAAAGGCAAACTCACATGAAACCATTACTGATTCTTGCATTGGTCGGTATGTCCTCGTTCGCCCTCGCCGATGAGGCCAGACCCGTCTCCAGCGAGCCCGTCGCCCAGCAGTACGACTACTCCATGAACCTGGACATCAAGCGGGTGATCAACCTGTCGACCATCCCCAACGTCTGCGAAGTGGTACCTGCGACCATGACCTACGAAGACCACCAGGGCCAGGTGCACACCATCCAGTACCGGGCCATGGGTGAGGGGTGCCAGCAGGGTTGATCAGGCTCTTGCCTGGTGTTGATGGCCCTTTCGCCGGCCTGCGGGTGACGGGGCCATCAACCGTCTTGCAGTTCGAGCTACAGAAAAATCCTGAATGAATATCGAGGAAAAAGTGCTATCTTAATTTGATAGCATTTTTTGATGAGCGGGTGGCCAATGCTGGAGATGCCATCGGCCTCATCCAGGCAAGGAAGCCAAGCGGTATCAGATTGAAGAAGCCCGTGAATTCCTCTTGCGGGCAGGAGTCAGGATATGAGTTGCATGCGCTACAAAGGCTACGCCGCCCGTATCGAGTACGACGCGCGTGACGATATCTTCGTCGGCCGTGTGCTTGGTATGCGTGACATCATCAGTTTTCACGCAAGCTCGGTGCCCGAGCTGCATGAGGCGTTTCGCGATGCGCTGGAGGATTACCTGGCCGATTGTGCAGAGCAGGGCATTGCGCCGGAAAAGCCTGCCTCGGGCAAAGTAATGCTGCGTATCCGACCCGAAGTTCATGCTGCCGCGAGTGTTGCCGCCCGTGCTGCCGGCAAAAGCCTCAACCAGTGGGCCGACGAGGTCTTCGAACAAGCCGCAATGGCCTGAACAAGCCTGCTTTCGTTGTTTCTCGCGGGTATTCTGCAATTACCCATGCAGAATAGTTTCCGTTGCCTGTCGATTCCTCCAGTTCCCGTTCGACCAATAGGTGAGAGCACGTTGCACCCCGTGCCCAATCACCCATGACCTGTCGGAGGAACCCCCGATGAGCACCGCAGCCGAAACCGAGATTCGCCAATTGATCGAGCGCTGGATGCAGGCCGTGCGCGACCGCGACATCCCCAACATCGTCGCTCCCTATGCCGACGACATCGTCGCCTTCGATGCCATCCAGGCCCTGCAATTCAAAGGCAAGGCAACCTACCAGGCGCACTGGGAAATGTGCATGGGCATGTGCCCCGGCCCGATGGTTTTCGAATTCGCCGAACTTACCGTGCATGCCGCTGGCGACCTGGCCTTGGTCCACTGGCTTAACCGCTGTGGCCCCGCGGACAACGAAAGCCAGTGCGGCTTCATGCGCGCCACCGTGGGCTATCGTCGTCAAGGTGGCCAGTGGCAGGTAATCCACGAACACTGGTCGGCGCCATTCGACATGGAAACCCAGAAAGCCCTGTTCGATCTCAAGCCCTGAGCCGTTATCGCCAAACGCACTTTGCCAATGCCCTGGAGGCGACCATGAAATACCTGTGCCTGGTCTATTGTGACGAGGGGCTGTTGCACAGCCTGCCCGACAGCCCGGAAGACGCCGAATGCATGGCGTATGCCGAATCCATCCAAGGCTCCGGGCGAATGCTGGCGGCCGAGGCGCTGAAGCCGGTGCAGACCGCCACCACAGTGCGCGTGCGCAACGGGCACATGAGCCTGACCGACGGCCCGTTCGCCGAGACCAAGGAGCAACTGGCGGGCTTCTACCTGGTGGAAGCCCGCGACCTGAACGAGGCGCTGAACATCGCCAAGGGCATCCCCGCCGCGCGGGTCGGCAGTGTCGAGGTGCGGCCGGTGCGCGAACTGCAACCCTGACAGCAATGGAGACCTACCAGCATGAGCCTTGCACACCCCGCGCAAGCGCAACACGAGTTGTCCATCAGCCGCCTGATCGACGCGCCACCGGCCAAGGTGTTCCGCGCCTGGACCGAGCCCCAGTGGCTGATGCAGTGGTGGGGGCCGCACGGCATGACCACCCCGGAGTGCGAGATGCAGTTGTGGATCGGTGGCCTGTTCCGCACCCTGATGCGCGCGCCGGATGGCAGCGAGTACCCGAACCAGGGCGTGTTCCTGGAGATCGCCGCGCCGCGGCGGCTGGTGTTCACCGATGCCTTCGGCCCAGGCTGGGTACCTTCGGACAAGGCCTTCATGACTGCCGTGATCAGTTTTGACGAGGAGCAGGGCAAAACCCGCTACACCGCCCGCGCCTGGCACTGGAATGCCGCCGATTGCCGCGCCCATGAGGAAATGGGCTTCCACCAGGGGTGGGGAGAAAGCCTGGACCGCCTGGTGGAGGTGGTGACCCAGCGGATGCCCGACTGATGACGGCACTGGCGCAGGTGCGCGCCGAGGTCGAGGCGGTCTACCGGAGCGAGTCACGGCGCATCCTGGCGACGCTGATCCGCCTGCTGGGTGATTTCGACCTGGCCGAGGAGGCCATGCACGATGCCTTCTTCATCGCCGTCGAGCGCTGGCAGCGCGACGGTATCCCCGATAACCCGCGGGCGTGGCTGGTGTCCACCGGCCGCTTCAAGGCCATCGATGCGCTGCGCCGGCGCGCCCGATTTGACCGTTCCCAGGCGGACCTGAGCATGCTGCTCGACGGCCAGGCGCAGGACCCCAGCGAGGAAGAACTGCTGGCCGACGACCGCCTCCGGCTGATCTTCACCTGCTGCCACCCGGCCTTGTCCGCCGACGCCCAGGTGCCGCTGACCCTGCGTGAAGTCTGCGACCTGACCACCGAGCAGATCGCCCGCGCTTTCCTGCAGAGCCCGGCCACCATCGCCCAGCGTATCGTGCGCGCCAAAGCCAAGATCCGCGATGCCGGCATCCCTTATCAGGTGCCGGAGCTGAACGAACTGCCCGAGCGCCTGGAGAGTGTGCTGCGGGTGATCTACCTGGTGTTCAACGAGGGCTATTCGGCGTCGTCGGGCGAGGCGTTGTTGCAGCAGGAGCTGAGCGATGAAGCCATTCGCCTGGCGCGCCTGCTGGTGCAGTTGCTGCCCGACCCGGAGGCGGTCGGCCTGCTGGCCCTGATGTTGCTGCAGGCGTCCCGGCAGCGCGCGCGTACCGATGGCCGGGGCAACCTGGTATTGCTCGAGCAGCAGGACCGTAGCCTGTGGGACCGGCAACGCATTGCTGAAGGCTGCGAACTGGTGCGCCAGGCCCTGCAAAGCCGGGCGTTCGGTGCCTATACCGTGCAGGCGGCGATTGCGGCGGTGCATGCCGAAGCGGCGACAGCCGAAGCGACCGACTGGGCGGAGATCGTCGGGCTGTATGACGTGCTGCAGCGGCATTGGCCGTCAGCAGTGGTAGAGCTGAACAGGGCCGTGGCGCTGGCGAAGCGGGATGGGCCGGAGGTTGGGCTGCGGGTAGTCGAAGGGATTCTGGCGAGGGGAGAGTTGCTGGACTATCACCTGGCGCATGCGACGCGGGGTGAGCTGCATTACCAGCTGGGGCATATGGAAGAGGCCCGGGCGGCCTGGCGGCAGGCGCTGGCGCTGACCCGGCAGGAGCCGGAGCGCAGGCATATCGAGCGGCGGTTGCAGGCTATCGAATGATGTTTGCTTTACAGGCCCTATCGCCGGCAAGCCAGCTCCCACAGGGTCACCACAGGCTTGAACATTGTGGTGATCCAGTGGGAGCTGACTTGCCGGCGATAGGGCCGGTACTGCCTGCATCAATCTTCAGCTAGCCACAAAATTCGGCGGCGACACCAGCTCGACGGTCTGCTGCTTGCGCGGTGCGAGGATCTCGGCCTCGCCCTGGACCACCAGCTCATCATTCTGGTTGTAGACATTGGTGGCGATGCGCACCTTGAACTTGGGCAGCTTCTCCAGGATTTCCAGGCGCACGGTCAGGGTATCGCCAATTTTCACCGGCTTCTGGAAGCTCATCTGCTGGCCCAGGTAGATGGTGCCAGGGCCAGGCAAGGTGCAGGCCACTGCAGCACTGATCAGCGCGCCGCTGAACATGCCGTGGGCAATGCGCTCGCGGAACATGCTCTTGGCAGCGAACTCGGCGTCCAGGTGTACCGGGTTGTGGTCACCGGACATCGCGGCGAACAACTGGATGTCGCGTTCTTCGACGGACTTCTTGTACTCGGCCTTCTGGCCGACTTCGAGGGCTTCGTAAGGCGTGTTGGTGACCTGGGACATCGGGGCTTCCTTAAGCGGTAGGCGAGGGCGGCTGTCATTCACTGCGCACAGGGCGGCCAAGAGCCAGCGCCTGTTCAAGCCAGCCGAGAATATCGGCGGTGACCTCGTCACGGTTGGTTTCGTTGAGTACTTCGTGCCGCGCCTCAGGATAGACGCGCAGCTGTACATGTCGATTGCCGGTCGCGCGCAGGGCGTCGGCCAGGTGGGTGAGACGCTTGCCGGCACTGACCGGATCACATTCACCACCGATTACCAGCAGCGGCAGGTTCGGATCGATCTGCGCGAGGTTACTCGGCTGGCTGATCTGCGCCAAGCCTTGCAGCAGGTCGAGCCACAACTGGTTGCTGCAGCGAAAGCCGCAAAGCGGGTCGTTGACGTACAGGTCGACCTGCGCCGGGTCGCGGCTGAGCCAGTCGAACGCCGTGCGGTTGGGCTTGAAGGCCTTGTTGAACGAGCCGAACGACAACCACTCTATGAGCGCGCTCTTTCCCAGCGGCCCTTGGCGCCAGGCCTCCAGCCGGGCAATCAGGCGCGCCACACGGTAGAGCGCTGCCGGCTGGTAGTTGGAACCGCTGAGGATCGCCCCGTGCAGGCTGCCACTGTGGTGCAGCAGGTAGGCCTGGGCGATGTAGCTGCCCATGCTGTGGCCGAACAGGAACAGCGGCGTGCACGGGTATTGCTGGCCGATGTGCTGTGCCAGCAGCCCGATGTCGTTGACCACGGCATTCCAGCCATGATGGCGGGCGAACAGGCCGAGGCTGCCCAGTTCGGCGGTGCGCCCATGGCCGCGCTGGTCGGCGGCGAACAGGGCGAAGCCGGCTTCGCTCAAGGCATGGCCCAGGTGCTGGTAGCGCCCGGCATGCTCGGCCATGCCATGGGCCAGCAACACCACGGCTTTTACCGGTGTGGCCGGCAACCATTGGTGCACGTACAGGCTGCAGTGCTCGCTGGCGGGCAGCCAGAAGGCGTCGTGAGGCATGGCGGGTCCTTGTGCGCACAGGTACCCGAACAGTGTATGCACAACCGACCGGATTGCAGGAAGGGCACAAATAAGATTCACAATGTTAATGGCGGCACTTGGCGTATATGCCGCCTTGGGCTTACCTGCTAACGTCGGATCAACGCCTTTTCGCTTTCAAGCGGGCAGGTGAAAGGACTACAGGACTTACAGCAGGTCCAGGCAGAGGAACAATAATAAATGCAAGCCGACTTCTGGAATGACAAGCGCCCGGCGGGCGTGCCTTCCACCATCGACATCAATGCCTACACCTCGGTCGTCGAGGTGTTCGAGCGCTCCTGCAAACGTTTCGCCGACCGCCCGGCCTTCAGCAACCTGGGCGTGACCCTGACCTACGCGGAGCTGGAGCGCCACTCGGCGGCCTTCGCCGCCTGGTTGCAGCAGCACACCGACCTCAAGCCGGGCGACCGCATCGCGGTGCAGATGCCCAACGTGCTGCAATACCCCATCGCCGTGTTCGGTGCCCTGCGCGCAGGCCTGATCGTGGTCAACACCAACCCGCTGTACACCGAGCGCGAGATGCGCCACCAGTTCAAGGACAGCGGCGCGCGTGCGCTGGTGTACCTGAACATGTTCGGCAAGCGCGTGCAGGAGGTGTTGCCCGATACCGGCATCGAGTACCTGATCGAGGCCAGGATGGGCGACATGCTGCCCACCGCCAAGGGCTGGCTGGTCAACACCGTGGTCGACAAAGTGAAGAAGATGGTGCCGGCCTATCAGCTGCCCCAGGCGGTGTCGTTCAAGCAGGTGCTGCGCCAGGGCCGCGAGCTGTCGCACAAGCCGGTGCCGCTCAGCCTGGACGATACTGCCGTGCTGCAATACACCGGTGGCACCACCGGCCTGGCCAAGGGCGCCATGCTCACCCACGGCAACCTGGTAGCCAACATGCTGCAGGTGCTGGCCTGCTTCTCGCAGCACGGGCCGGACGGGCAGAAGCTGATCAAGGACGGCCAGGAGGTGATGATCGCGCCGCTGCCGCTGTACCACATCTATGCCTTTACCGCGAACTGCATGTGCATGATGGTCACCGGCAACCACAACGTGCTGATCACCAACCCGCGGGATATTTCCGGCTTCATCAAGGAGCTGGGCAAATGGCGTTTCTCCGCCTTGCTGGGCCTGAACACGCTGTTCGTCGCACTGATGGACCACCCGGGCTTCCGCCAGCTCGACTTTTCGGCGCTGAAGGTCACCAACTCCGGCGGCACCGCGCTGGTCAAGGCCACGGCCGAGCGCTGGGAGGCGCTTACCGGTTGCCGCATCGTCGAAGGCTACGGCCTGACCGAAACCTCGCCAGTGGCCAGCACCAACCCCTATGGCCAGCTGGCGCGCCTGGGCACGGTGGGCATCCCGGTGGCCGGCACCGCCTTCAAGGTGATCGACGATGACGGCAACGAGCTGCCGCTGGGCGAGCGGGGCGAGCTGTGCATCAAGGGCCCGCAGGTGATGAAAGGCTACTGGCAGCAGCCCGAGGCCACGGCCCAGGCCCTGGACGCGGAAGGCTGGTTCAAGACCGGCGACATCGCGGTGATCGACCCGGACGGCTTCACCCGCATCGTCGACCGCAAGAAGGACATGATCATCGTCTCGGGTTTCAACGTGTACCCCAACGAGATCGAGGATGTGGTGATGGGCCATCCCAAGGTTGCCAACTGCGCGGCCATCGGCGTGCCGGACGAGCGCTCCGGCGAGGCGGTGAAGCTGTTCGTGGTGCCGCGCGAGGGCGGGCTGAGCGTGGATGAGCTGAAGGCCTACTGCAAGGCCAACTTCACCGGCTACAAGGTACCCAAGCACATCGTGCTGCGCGAGTCGTTGCCGATGACGCCGGTGGGCAAGATCCTGCGGCGGGAGCTGCGCGACATAGCTTGATACCGGGTTGGCTTCTTCGCGGGCTTGCCCGCTCCCACAAGTACTGCACAGCATTCGAGAACTGTGAGGTCCCTGTGGGAGCGGGCAAGCCCGCGAACGCCGTGAACCGCTCTAACAGGCTATTTATAGCCCGATCTGCGACATTTTGGATAATTACTCTAAAAATGACCTGTATTGTTCATTGAGTCATTTTTGTGACCGTGAGGCCTGTTTTGGCCTCTAGGCGACCCCAGGCAAAGCTGTTACTCTCGGCCCGCTTTCAGATGATCCGGTTTGCAACGAGCCGTCATCTCATATCAATAATAAGCGCATCGACGCGTGAATCGAACTTCGCTGTTGCTGAAGGAGTGGGCTTCCATGATCGAACATTTTTGGAAGGATAAGTACCCAGCCGGGATTACGGCGGAAATCAATCCTGACGAATTCCCCAATATCCAGGCGGTACTCAAGCAATCCTGCCAACGCTTTGCCGACAAACCGGCCTTTAGCAACCTGGGCAAGACTATCACTTATGGCGAGCTGTATGCGCTGTCGGGGGCGTTTGCCGCCTGGTTGCAGCAGCATACCGACCTCAAGCCGGGTGACCGCATTGCCGTGCAGCTGCCTAACGTACTGCAATACCCGGTGGCGGTATTCGGTGCCATGCGTGCCGGGCTGATCGTGGTCAACACCAACCCGCTGTACACCGCACGGGAAATGGAACACCAGTTCAACGACTCCGGCGCCAAGGCCCTGGTGTGCCTGGCCAACATGGCCCACCTGGCCGAGAAGGTGGTGCCCAAGACCCAGGTCAGGCACGTCATCGTCACCGAAGTGGCCGACCTGCTGCCGCCGCTCAAGCGCCTGCTGATCAACAGCGTGATCAAGTACGTGAAGAAGATGGTGCCGGCCTACAACCTGCCGCGTGCCGTACGCTTCAACGACGCACTGGCGCTGGGCAAGGGCCAGCCAGTGACCGAGGCCAACCCGCAGGCCAACGACGTGGCGGTGCTGCAGTACACCGGTGGTACCACCGGCGTGGCCAAGGGCGCGATGCTGACCCATCGCAACCTGGTGGCCAACATGCTGCAGTGCCGGGCGCTGATGGGCTCCAACCTGCACGAAGGCTGCGAAATCCTCATCACCCCGCTGCCGCTGTATCACATCTACGCCTTTACCTTCCATTGCATGGCAATGATGCTGATCGGCAACCACAACGTGCTGATCAGCAACCCGCGTGACCTGCCGGCCATGGTCAAGGAACTGGGCAAGTGGAAGTTCAGCGGCTTCGTCGGCCTCAACACCCTGTTCGTTGCCTTGTGCAACAACGAGGCTTTCCGTGCCTTGGACTTCTCGGCGCTGAAGATCACCCTGTCCGGCGGCATGGCCCTGCAACTGAGCGTGGCCGAGCGCTGGAAGGCCGTGACCGGCTGCGCCATCTGCGAAGGCTATGGCATGACCGAGACCAGCCCGGTGGCTGCGGTGAACCCGGCGGAGGCCAACCAGGTCGGCACCATCGGTATTCCGGTGCCGTCCACCCTGTGCAAGGTCATCGACGACAACGGCAACGAGCTGCCGTTGGGCGAGGTGGGCGAGTTGTGCGTCAAGGGCCCGCAGGTGATGAAGGGCTACTGGCAGCGCGAAGAGGCCACTGCCGAGATCCTCGACAGCAATGGCTGGCTGAAGACCGGTGACATCGCCGTGATCCAGCCGGACGGCTACATGCGCATTGTCGACCGCAAGAAGGACATGATCCTGGTGTCGGGCTTCAACGTGTACCCCAACGAGCTGGAAGATGTGCTGGCGGCCCTGCCGGGCGTGCTGCAGTGCGCGGCCATCGGTGTGCCGGACGAGAAGTCCGGTGAAGTGATCAAGGTGTTCATCGTGGTCAAGCCGGGCATGACCGTGACCAAGGAACAGGTGATGGAGCACATGCGCGCCAACGTCACCGGCTACAAGGTCCCGCGCCAGATCGAGTTCCGCGACGCGCTGCCGACCACCAACGTGGGCAAGATCCTGCGCCGCGAACTGCGCGATGAAGAGCTGAAGAAACAGGGTTTGAAGAAGATCGCCTGATCGACCTCACTGGCTTCTTCGCGGGCACGCCCGCTCCCACAGGTATAGCGCCGAGCCAGAGGGCTGCGCTGTACCTGTGGGAGCGGGCGTGCCCGCGAATGCTTCAGCGCAGTTTCTCCAGCATCTGGTAGTACCACATCCCCGCCGCCAGCAGCGGGTTGCCCAGCAAGTCCCCCATCGGCACCCGCACATGCTTGCACTGGGCAAAGGTGTCGAACTTCTCCAGCGTCCCGGTCAACGCCTCGGCCATGATCTCGCCCATGATGTGGCTGGTGGCAATGCCGTGCCCCGAATAACCCTGGCAATACCACACGTTGTCCGACAGTTTGCCCAGCTGCGGGATGCGGTTGACCACGATGCCCATGGCGCAGCTCCACTGGAACTCGATCGGCACGCCTTTCAACGCCGGGAAGGTACGCTCGATGCCTGGGCGCAGTTCGCCTTCGATATCCCGTGAATCACGGCCGGAATAGTTGGCGCCACCGCCGAACAGCAGGCGCTTGTCGGCGGTCAGGCGGTAGTAATCGAGCACGAAGCGGCAGTCGTACACCGCCAGGTCCTGCGGGTTGATCTGTTCGGCCAGCTCCCCCAGCGGTGCGGTGGTGACGATGCCGCCCATGGCCGGGAAGATCTTGCCCTTGAGCTGGCGCTTTTCCAGTTTGTGGTACACATCGCCGGCCAGCATCACCTGGCGCGCCTCGACCCGCCCGTGGGCGGTGACTACCGCCGGGCGCGGGCCGTGGACGATGTCCAGCACTTCGGAATTTTCGAAAATCAGCGCCCCCAGGCCATGGGCGGCACGGGCCTCGCCCAGGCACAGGTTGAGCGGGTGCAGGTGCAGGTTGCGCAGGTTCTTCAGCGCGCCCAGGTACAGCGGGCTTTGCAGGTGCTCGGCCATGGCTTCGCGGTCGAGCAATTGCACCTGCTCGCCCATGCCGCGCCGCCGGGCCTCGGCTTCGAATGCGCGCAGCTCGTCCATGTGCGAGGGCTTCATGGCCGCGTGCAGGTGGCCGCGCTTGAGGTCGCAGTCGATGCCGTAGCGCGCCACGCGCTGCTCGATCACCTGGTGGCCGCGCCAGCGCAAGTGCCAGATGAAGTCATCGACCTCGGCACCCAGGCGGTTGCGCATCTGCGTGCGCATGGCTTCGTCACCCGACAGGCTGCCGGTGACCTGGCCGCCGTTGCGCCCGCTGGCACCCCAGCCGATGCGGTTGGTTTCGACGATGGCCACCTTCAGGCCACGCTCGGCCAGTTCCACCGCCGTGGCCACGCCGGTGAAGCCGCCGCCGATGATCGCCACATCCACCTGTACCGTGCCCTTGAGCTGCGGGTACTCGGTGTGGTCGTTGAGGGTGGCGCTGTAATAGGACGGCGCGCGCTGCGCCGGGCCCTTGTTCAATGCTGCGTTCATGGGGGTTCCTTGTTATCTGGGGGCTCAGGCCTGGTGCAGGTACCAGCGCCAGTCCTGCTCGCTGACTTCGGCCATGAACTGGCGGTACTCGGCGCGCTTGACCTTCAGGTACACGCCAAGGAAGTCCTCGCCCAGTGCTTCGCGAGCCCAGCTGGAATGCTGCAGGGCGTCGAGGGCAGTCAGCCAGTCGGTGGGCAGGTGTTCGGTGGCCTGGGCATAGCCGTTGCCTTCCACCGGTGCCCCCGGGTCCAGCTGTTCGCGGATGCCCCGGTGGCTGGCGGCAAGGATCGCCGCAGCGGCCAGGTAGGGGTTGGCGTCGGCGCCGCAGATGCGGTGCTCCACATGCCGGCTGTTGGCCGGGCCGCCCGGTATGCGCAGGCTCACGGTACGGTTGTCGACGCCCCAGGTTGGTGCCAGCGGGGCATAGCTGTTGGCCTGGAAGCGGCGGAACGAGTTGGCGTTGGGGCAGAACAGCAACAGCGAGTCGTGCAGGTGCCGCAGCATGCCGGCCACGGCCTGGCGCAGCAGCGGGGTGCCTGCCTTGTCCTCACTGGCGAACAGGTTGTTGCCGGCGCTGTCGGCCAGGCTCAGGTGCATGTGCATGCCGGTACCGGCCAGTTGCGCGAACGGCTTGGCCATGAAGCAGGCTTGCATGCCATGGGCGTGGGCAATGCCTTTGACCAGGCGCTTATAGCGCACGGCCTGGTCCATCGCCTGCAGGGCGTCGCCGTGCTCGAGGGTGATTTCCACCTGGCCGGGGGCGTATTCCGAAATTGCCGTGCGGGCCGGGATGCCCTGGGCCTTGCAGGCGGCGTAGAGGTCGGCGAGGAACGGCTCGATCTGCTCCAGTTCGCGCAGGCCATACACCTGGGTGGTGCGTGGGCGGCCGCCGTCGTTGTCCAGCGCCGGTTGCGGGCGGCCCTGGGCATCACGTTGCTGGTCAAGCAGGTAGAACTCCAGCTCGCAGGCCATCACCGGATGGTAGCCGTCGGCCTTCAACGCTTCGATGGTACGCAGCAGCACATGGCGCGGGTCGGCGATGCTGGCCGGCAGGCCCTCGTTCGGGTGCATGCTCACCTGCACCGCGGCAGTCGGCACCCGGCGCCAGGGCAGGCGTACCAGGCTGGCTTCAAGCGGGTAGGCGCGGCAGTCGATATCGCCCACGTCCCACACCAGGCCGGAGTTTTCCACGTCGTCGCCGTTCAGGGTCAGGCCGAGAATGGTGCTGGGCAGCGGCCGGCCGGTCTGGTACACGGCCAGCAGTTCCTCGCGGTGCAGCAGCTTGCCGCGCGGTACGCCGTTGGCGTCGAGGATGAACAGTTCGAACAGTTCGATATCGGGGTTGTCGGTCAGAAAACGGCTGGCCTGCTCTACAGGTGCAAAGTGCATGATGGATTCGCTCACGGGCGCACGGGCCACCGCGCATGCAGGCGGCCCGGCTGAGTCAAACGGCCGGAAGACGGCCGGGTCTGGTCACAACGGCGTGAGCGAGAAATCCGGTGGGCGTGCGTGACGGCAGTGCCACAGGGCCCAGAAGGCGAGGATGATGTGGACCAGCGGATTCTCACCGGCACGGCGCCGGGCCTTCGCTTGCGAAGGGCGGGACGACGGTGGGGCGATGGGCTGGACGGGAGTCATGCCTTTGATACTCACATGCGGCGTAAGGTTGATTAAAGCAGTGAATGGCAACCTTTACATCGCTTATGGCTAAACATTTGGTTGCTTGTGCCGGCCTCTTCGCGGGCTTGCCCGCTCCCACAGGTTCCGCACAATCTTCAGGCACGTGGTGACCCCTGTGGGAGCGGGCAAGCCCGCGAAGAGGCCGGCACAGGCAGCAGAGAACCGGCAAATCTGCGACAATCGCGCATCCTTCGAATGCCGATCATGAAAAAGCAGGCTCACCTGCATCACTAAAAAGCCCCATGACTGACCACGCCATCGACAAACTGCTGCAAAACCTCGACCACGCCATGATCGCCGACCGCCATCGCCTGCGCCGGCAATTGCACGAACTGCGCAAGCGCCCCGACGAGGCCAAGCTGGCGCAGTGGGTGGAAAAGGTCCAGGCGTCCTGCGCCCAGGTCACCGCGCGCCAGCAGAGCGTGCCGACCGTGCGCTACGACGACAGCCTGCCCATCGCTGCCAAGCGTGACGAAATCAAGAAGGCCCTGGCCGAGCACCAGGTGCTGGTGATCGCCGGCGAAACCGGCTCGGGCAAGACCACACAGTTGCCGAAGATCTGTCTCGAACTGGGCCGTGGCAGCCATGGCCTGATCGCCCACACCCAGCCACGCCGGATCGCCGCTCGCAGCGTTGCCGCGCGGGTTGCCGAAGAGCTGGGCACGCCCCTGGGCGGGCTGGTCGGCTACCAGGTGCGCTTCGAGGACCAGAGCGACGCCAACACCCTGGTCAAGCTGATGACCGACGGCATCCTGCTGGCCGAAACCCAGCACGACCGTTTCCTCGAGCGCTACGACACGATCATCGTCGACGAGGCCCACGAGCGCAGCCTGAACATCGACTTCCTGCTCGGCTACCTGAAGACCCTGCTGCACCGCCGCCCGGACCTGAAGCTGATCATCACCTCGGCGACCATCGACCTGGAGCGCTTCTCCAAACACTTCGACGGCGCGCCGATCATCGAGGTGTCCGGGCGTACCTTCCCGGTGGAAACCTGGTATCGCCCACTGACCAGCGAGCAGGACGAGGAGGGCAACCAGATCGAGGACGACCTCACCGTCGACCAGGCCATCCTCGCCACGCTGGACGAGCTTGCGCACCACGAGCGAAGTGAGGGCAAGGGCCCCGGCGATGTGCTGATCTTCCTGCCGGGCGAGCGCGAGATCCGTGATGCCGCCGAGATCTTGCGCAAGGCGCAACTGCGCCACACCGAGATCCTGCCGTTGTACGCGCGCCTGTCGCCGGCCGAGCAGCAGCGCATCTTCCAGCCACACACCGGGCGCCGTGTGGTGCTGGCCACCAACGTTGCGGAAACCTCGCTGACCGTGCCGGGCATCCGCTATGTGATCGACACCGGTACCGCGCGCATCAGCCGCTACAGCTACCGCGCCAAGGTGCAGCGCCTGCCCATCGAGGCCGTGTCGCAGGCCAGTGCCAACCAGCGCAAGGGCCGCTGCGGCCGGGTCGAGCCGGGCATCTGCGTGCGCCTGTACAGCGAAGAGGATTTCAACAGCCGGCCGGCGTTCACCGACCCGGAGATCCTGCGCACCAACCTGGCGGCTGTGATCCTGCAGATGCTGCACCTGCGCCTGGGCGCAATCGACGCCTTCCCGTTCATCGAGCCGCCGGATGGCAAGGCCATCAGCGATGGTTTCAACCTGCTGCAGGAGCTGTCGGCGGTCAACCGCGAAAACCAGCTGACGCCGATCGGCCGCCAGCTGGCGCGCCTGCCGATCGACCCGCGGCTGGGCCGCATGCTGCTCGAAGGCGCCCGCCTGGGCAGCCTGCAGGAAGTGCTGATCGTCACCAGTGCGCTGTCGGTGCAAGACCCGCGCGAACGCCCGCCGGAGCGCCAGCAGGCCGCCGACCAGGCGCACGCGCAATGGAAGGACGTGGATTCCGACTTCGCCGCGCTGGTCAACCTGTGGCGTGGCTTCGAGGAACAGCGCCAGGCGTTGACTGCCAACCCGCTGCGCAACTGGTGCCGCAAGAACTTCCTGAACTACCTGCGCCTGCGCGAATGGCGCGATGCCCATCGCCAGCTGGCACTGATCTGCCGTGACCTGCAGCTGACAGTGAACAAGGAACCGTCCGACTACCCGAAAATGCACAAGGCCATTCTCAGTGGCCTGCTCAGCCAGATCGGCCAGAAGACCGAAGAGGGCGACTACCAGGGCGCCCGTCAGCGGCGCTTCTGGGTGCACCCGTCGTCGGGCCTGGGGCGCAAGCGCCCGCAGTGGGTGATGGCGGCCGAACTGGTTGAAACCACCAAGCTGTACGCACGCATGGTGGCCAGGATCGAGCCGGACTGGATCGAGCCGCTGGCCGGCCACCTGGTCAAGAAGAACCACTTCGAGCCGCACTGGGAGAAGAAGCGCGGGCAGGTGGTGGCCTACGAGCAGATCACCCTGTACGGCCTGATCCTGGTCGGCCGTCGGCCGGTGCATTTCGGCCCGATCGACCCGGTCACCTCGCGCGAGCTGTTCATCCGCGAAGGCCTGGTGGGTGGCGAAATCCAGTCGCGGGCCAAGTGCCTGGCGGCCAACAAGCGCCTGCTGGAAGAGCTCGACGAGCTGGAGGCCAAGGCCCGCCGCCGCGACATTCTTGCCGACGAAGAGACGCTGTACGCCTTCTACGAAGCGCGTCTGCCGGCGGAAATCCACCAGACCGCGACCTTCGACAGCTGGTACCGCATGGGCAGCCAGAAGGACGCCAACCTGCTGATCATGCGCGAGGAAGACGTGCTGGCCCGCGAGGCCAGCGAAGTCACCGCCGCGCAGTACCCCGACAGCATGCAGGTGGGCGAGCTGCGCCTGCCGCTGAGTTACCACTTCGAGCCCGGCCACCCCCGCGATGGCGTGACCGTGCGGGTGCCGGCACCGCTGTTGCCGAGCCTGCCGGGCGAGCGCCTGGAGTGGCTGGTGCCCGGCCTGCTGGAAGCCAAGTGCGTGGCGCTGGTGCGCAACTTGCCCAAGGCCCTGCGCAAGAACTTCGTGCCGGTGCCGGACTTCGTCAAGGCCTCGCTGGCACGCATGACCTTCGGCCAGGGCGCATTGCCGCAGGCCCTGGGCCAGGAACTGCTGCGCATGACCGGCGCCCGTGTGCCCGACGAGGCATGGGACGAGTCGGTCAACCTGGTCGAAGGCCACCTGCGCATGAACATCGAAGTGGTCGATGGCCAGGGCAAGTTCCTGGGTGAAGGCCGCGACCTGGCCGAGCTGACCGCGCGCTTTGCAGCGGCCAGCCAGGCAGCGTTGGCCGTGCCGCGTGACGCCAAGAGCGAGCAGCCGGTGCAGGCCAAGGCTTTCAGCGAGGTGAAGCAGACCGCGCAGCAGAAGATCGCCGGCCTGTCGATGACCGTGTACCCGGCGCTGGTGGAAGAGGGCGGCACCGTACGCGAAGGGCGCTTCTCGACCCAGGCCGAGGCCGAGTTCCAGCACCGCCGCGCCTTGCAGCGCCTGTTGCTGCAGCAGCTGGCCGAGCCGGCCAAGTACCTGCGCGGCAAGCTGCCGGGGCTGACCGAGCTGGGCCTGCTGTACCGTGAAATGGGCCGGGTCGAGGCGCTGGTCGAGGACATTCTGCTGGCCAGCCTGGACAGCTGCATCCTCGAAGGCGAACAGCCGCTGCCACGCGATGGTGCGGCCCTGGCAGGCCTGGCCGAGCGCAAGCGCGGCAGCTGGGCCGAGCATGCCGAACGCCTGGCACGGCAGACGTTGGAAGTGCTGAAGCTGTGGCATGGGCTGCAGAAGCGCTTCAAGGGCAAGATCGACCTGAGCCAGGCGGTGGCGCTGAACGACATCAAGCAACAGCTCGGCAACCTGGTGTACCCAGGCTTCGTGCGCGAAACCCCCGGGGGCTGGTTCAAGGAGCTGCCGCGTTACCTCAAGGCGGTGGAACTGCGCCTGGAGAAGCTGGGTTCGCAGGTGCAGAAGGACCGGGTGTGGAGCGGTGAGCTGGCCAACCTGTGGGCGCAGTACAAGGCCCGTGCCGACAAGCATGCCCAGGAAGGCAAGCGTGATGAGCAACTGACGGTGTACCGCTGGTGGCTGGAGGAATATCGCGTTTCGCTGTTTGCCCAGCAGTTGGGGACCAAGGTGCCGATTTCCGACAAGCGATTGAGCAAGCAATGGAGCCAGGTGGAGGGCTAAACTTCCACAGTTGTGGCAATATTGATGCAATTTGGGGTCGCCTGGCGGCCCCTTCGCGGGTAAACCCGCTCCCACAGGTACAGCAGTGTCCTCGGGAGCGGCGCAACCCCTGTGGGAGCGGGCGTGCCCGCGAACGAGGGCGCAGCCCTCGCCTATAAATTGGCACTAAAGTGCCATTAACCTGTCATGTTTCCGAGCCAGCGCCCCGTGGCGATGGCCTTTGACCAGAGGAACGACCGTGCATAACGTCGTGATCAGCGGCACCGGCCTGTACACCCCGGCCCAGAGCATTTCCAACGAAGAACTGGTGGCGTCCTTCAACACCTGGTCGCAGCAGTTCAACCAGGACAACGCCGCCGCCATCGAGCGCGGTGAAGTCGAGGCGGCGCCGCTGTCCGATGCCGCGTTCATCGAAAAGGCCTCGGGCATCAAGAGCCGCTTCGTCATGGACAAGGCCGGCATCCTCGACCCGCAGCGCATGAAGCCGCGCCTGCCCGAGCGCTCCAACGACGAATCGTCGGTGCTCTGCGAAATGGCCGTGGCCGCTGCCCGCCAGGCCCTGGAGCGCGCCGGTCGCACGGCGGCCGATGTCGACGGGGTGATCGTCGCCTGCTCCAACCTGCAGCGCCCGTACCCGGCCATCGCCATCGAAGTGCAGCAGGCGCTGGGCATCCAGGGCTTTGCCTTCGACATGAACGTGGCCTGCTCGTCGGCCACTTTCGGCATTCAGACCGCCGCCAACAGCGTGGCCCTGGGGCAGGCGCGCGCGGTGCTGATGGTCAACCCGGAGGTGTGCACCGGCCACCTGAACTTCCGTGACCGCGACAGCCACTTCATCTTTGGTGATGCTGCCACTGCGGTGCTGCTCGAGCGTGCCGACAAGGCCACCTCGGCGCACCAGTTCGACATCGTCAGCAGCAAGCTGTGGACCGAGTTCTCCAACAACATCCGTAACAACTTCGGCTTCCTCAACCGCGCGGCGGAAGAGGGCGAGGGCGCGGCGGACAAGCTGTTCATCCAGGAAGGCCGCAAGGTGTTCCGCGAGGTATGCCCGAAGGTGGCAGAGCTGATCGGTGAGCACCTGCAGGAAAACGGGCTGCAACCAAGCGATGTGAAGCGCTTCTGGCTGCACCAGGCCAACCTCAGCATGAACCACCTGATCGTCAAGAAGCTGCTGGGGCGTGAAGTGGCCGAGGAAGACGCACCGGTGATTCTCGACCGTTATGCCAACACCAGTTCGGCGGGTTCGGTGATTGCCTTCCACCTGTATCAGGACGACCTGGCCAAGGGCTCGCTGGGCGTGTTGAGCTCGTTTGGTGCGGGGTATTCGATTGGTAGCGTGATCCTGCGCAAGCGCTGATTTATCTGGAGTCTGTACCGGCCTCTTCGCGGGCTTGCCCGCTCCCACAGGTACTGCACAGTTTTCAAGAGCTGTGGTGATTCTGTGGGAGCGGGCGAGCCCGCGAAGAGGCCGGTGCATTTTTCACAGGCAAAAAAAAGCGGGAAATGCCGGATGGGGTCGGCATTTCCCGCTTCAGGTGAAGCAGTGCAGGGTGTCGCTTAGAACTTGGCTTCCAGGTCTACCTGCAGCGTGTCTACGTCAGCATCGCTGTTCGGCAGGTTGGAGAAGTCGGTCTTGGCCATCATGTAGGCCGCGCCGAGGGCGAAGTTCTTGTCGATTTCGTAACCCACCTTGAACTTGTGGCCACGGGAACCGGTGAAGCCGTTACCGAAGTCAGAGTCGGTGAACAGGCTGACTACACCGTTACGCTGCACGTCGCGGTAGTTGTAGTCCAGGCTCCAGGCGCCGATCTTGCTCTTCAAACCAGCCAGCCAGGCCTTGTCCTTGCCATCGGTGCTTTCGGTGTTCTTGACGAACTGGCCGTAGGCCGACAGCGGGATGGCGAAGCCGGTGAAGTCGACCTGGCCGAAACCTTCCACCAGCTGGAACTCGTTGGTGGTGTTGCCCAGCGAACGCAGGGCAGCAGATTCCTTGTCGTTGTCGTAGCCGTAGATACTGCCGCCGACGGTGACCTTGACAGTGTCAGCCGCGTTGAACTTGGTACCCAGCTGGGCCGCGTACAGCTGTGCGTCGTGCTTGAACTGCACGCCGTCGCCGTCGACGTTGTCCTTCAGGTTGTAGTGGCCGATGCTGCCGAACACTTCGGCCGGGCCGAGGTTGGTCTTGTAGGTAGCGGCCAGGCCTTCCGGGTTGATGTCGCTGTCCCAGATGATGTCGCCCATGCTCACCCATGGCTGCAGCATCTTGCCGCCGATCAGGTGCAGGTTCGGGACGGCAGTCGGGTGCCAGTCGAGGTAGGCCAGGTCGACCCACAGCGATTTCTTCTCGAAGTAGTTGTCCAGGCTCTGGTTGGTCGAGCGGGCATCGGCGCTGCTGCCGGTGGCCACACGCACGCCGGCGTCGACCTGCGGGTTGACCTCGCTGTAGAAGCCGACACGGGCACGTACACGTTCACGGTCCTGGTTGCCGCTGCGAGCGATCGGGTCGTCGACGTTGACGTCTTCGTAACGCAGGCGCACATCACCCTTGATCTGGGTCTTGGCGGCCCATGCCACTTTCTGTTCAAAGGAGCTCATCCGTTCGGACTGAGCTTTCTGAGCGGCCTTTTCCTTGGTTTCTTGAGCCAGGTCCGCCTGCAGTTCGTTGTACTGCGCCTGGTTGATCGAGCCATTGGCGCGGAGCATTTCGAGCAGCTTGGCGTCGACAGCTGCACTGGCCGGAGTACTCAGAGCCAGCATCATGCCGGTGAGGCTCACTCCGGTAAGTGTAGAAACAAGACGCATAAGGTTCTCCCTGTTGAATAAGATGGGGGAGGCTCAAGCGCCCGCCCCTGTGTTGGCATGTCTTCGGAAAGGGCCTGAATAGACAGGTTCTGGGGTTCCGGAAAACAGGCGCAAGTATTGCGGGGGCGAATGACAGATTAATGTCGAATTAGTGGCACTGCGGTTAAGTAATTGAGAATAAAAGGATCTGTCCCGGCTATCGTGATTTGAGTGGCGGGCCTTCCTTGGGGATACTGGGTACCTTGAAACAGCGAGCCGAAACCGTGACCAGCCTGTACAGCCTTGCCCATCTGCGTGATTTACCGGCGGCCACCTGGGATGCCCTGGTGCCGGCCGGCCAACCGTTCCTGCGCCATGCGTTTCTCAGCGCCATGGAGGACAGCGGCAGCGTCGCGCGCAACACCGGCTGGGCCGCCGAGCACCTGGTGCTGGAACGTGACGGGCAGGTACGGGCGCTGCTGCCGGCGTACCGCAAATGGCACTCGTTTGGCGAGTACGTGTTCGACCATGGCTGGGCCGATGCCTGTGAGCGGGCCGGCATTGCCTACTACCCCAAGCTGCTCGGTGCCGTGCCGTTCAGCCCGGTCAGCGGCCCGCGCCTGCTCGCCGCCGACCCAGCCGATGGCCTGCTGGTGCTGCAGGCGTTGCCGGAGTACCTGGGCAAGGGCGGGCTGTCTGGTGCGCACATCAATTTCACCGAGCCGGCGCTGGACGACCAGCTGGCCGGCCTGCCGGGCTGGATGGAGCGCCTGGGCTGCCAGTTTCATTGGCGCAACCACGGCTACCGTGACTTCCAGGATTTTCTCGACAGCCTGAGTTCGCGCAAGCGCAAGCAGATGCGCAAGGAGCGTGAACAGGTGGCCGGGCACGGTATTGAATTCCGCTGGTACCGTGGGGGTGAACTGGATGAGGCGCAGTGGGATTTCGTCTACCGCTGCTACGCCAATACCTACGCGGTGCGCCGCCGTGCGCCCTACCTGACACGCGAGTTCTTCAGCCTGCTGGCCGAGCGCATGCCCGAGGCCTTGCGCGTGGTGATGGCGCGGCAGGGTGGCCGTGATGTGGCCATGGCCCTGAGCCTGGTGGGGGGCGACAGCCTGTTTGGCCGCTACTGGGGGTGCCTGGACGAATTCGACCGGCTGCATTTCGAAACCTGTTTCTACCAGGGCATGGACTTTGCCATCGCCGAAGGGCTGCAGCGTTTCGATGCCGGGGCGCAGGGGGAGCACAAGCTGATTCGCGGCTTCGAGCCGGTGCTGACGCGGTCGTGGCACTACCTGCTGCACCCGGGGCTGCGGCGGGCGGTGGAGGATTTTCTGGCGCAGGAGCGGGAAGGGGTGCGGGCGTACGCCGAGGAGGCTAGGGGAATGTTGCCCTATCGCCGGGACTGATCCATTCATATTGCCTGTGCCGGCCCTTTCGCGGGTGAACCCGCTCCCACAGGTACTGCACAGACCGTGAAATTTGTGCGGTCCCTGTGGGAGCGGGTTCACCCGCGAAGAGGCCAGTACAGGAATCAGTCGACCCCGACAAACCCCCCGGTCTGGTGATGCCACAACCGGGCATACAAGCCTTGCTGTTCCAGCAGTTCACTGTGGCTGCCACTCTCGACAATCCGCCCCTTGTCCAGCACTACCAGCCGGTCCATCCGCGCAATGGTGGAAAGCCGGTGGGCAATGGCGATCACAGTCTTGCCCTGCATCAGCGTCTCCAGGCTTTCCTGGATCGCTGCCTCCACCTCCGAGTCCAGCGCCGAAGTGGCCTCGTCCATGATCAGGATCGGTGCATTCTTCAACAACACCCGGGCAATCGCGATGCGCTGGCGCTGGCCACCCGACAGCTTGACCCCGCGCTCGCCCACATGGGCATCGAAACCGGTGCGCCCCTGGGCGTCCGACAACTGCGGGATGAACTCGTCGGCGCGGGCCCGGCGCACCGCTTCATGAAGCGCGGCCTCGCTGGCATCGGGGCGGCCATACAGCAGGTTGTCACGGATCGAGCGGTGCAGCAGCGAGGTGTCCTGGGTGATCATGCCGATCTGCGCGCGCAGGCTGGCCTGGCTCACTTCGGCAATGTCCTGGCCGTCGATGAGGATGCGCCCGCCCTGCACGTCATAAAGCCTCAGCAGCAGGTTGACCAGGGTCGATTTGCCTGCCCCGGACGGGCCGATCAGGCCGATCTTCTCGCCCGGGCGGATGTCCAGGTCGAGCCCTTCGATCACGTTGGCGGCCTTGCCGTAATGGAAGTCAACGTCATCGAAACGCACCGCACCGCGGCTTACCTTGAGCGCCGGTGCGTTGGGCCGGTCGGTGACGGTGACCGGCTGGGCGATGGTCTGCAGGCCGTCCTGGACCATGCCGATGTTCTCGAAGATGCCGTTGACCACCCACATGATCCAGCCCGACATGTTGACGATGCGGATCACCAGGCCGGTGGCCAGGGCGATGGCGCCGACGGTGATCAGCGACTGGCTCCACAGCCACAGCGCCAGGCCGGTGGTGGCGACCACCAGCAGGCCATTGAGGGTGGTGATGACCACATCCATGCTGGTGACCACGCGTGCAGCCAGCTGGGTTTTCTCTGTCTGTTCGCGGATCGCTTCGCGGGCGTACTGCTGCTCGAAGTCGGTATGGGCGAACAGCTTGAGGGTGGCGATGTTGGTGTAGCCGTCGACGATGCGCCCCATCAGCTTGGAGCGGGCGTCGGAGGAAATCACCGAACGCTCCTTCACCCGGGGGACGAAGTAGAACAGCGCGGCGATGTAGCCGGCGATCCACAACAGCAGCGGCAGCATCAGGCGCCAGTCGGCCTCGGCGAACAGCACCAGCGAGGTGATGGCGTAGATCAGCACGTGCCATAGCGCATCCACCGCCTGCACCGCAGAGTCGCGCAGCGAGTTGCCGGTCTGCATGATGCGCTGGGCGATGCGCCCGGCGAAGTCGCTCTGGAAGAAGTTAAGGCTCTGCTTGAGCACATAGGTATGGTTCTGCCAGCGGATCAGACTGGTCATGCCGGGGTTGATGGTCTGGTGCACCAGCAGGTCGTGCAGGCCGAAGAATACCGGCCGCAGCAGCAGGATCACCACCAGCATCCAGATCAGCTCGCCGCTGTGTTCGCTGAAGAAACTGGCATTGGGCGTACCCTGGGCCAGGTCGATGATGCGGCTGAGGTAGCTGAACATCGCCACCTCGATCAGCGAGGCGACCAGGCCTACCACCAGCAGGGCGACAAAGCTCGGCCACACCTGGCGCAGGTAGTACAGGTAGAACGGCCACACCTGGCCGGGTGGCGACTCGCTGGGCGCGTCGCGGAAGATGTCGATCAGTTGCTCGAAACGGCGGTACAGCATGGGTGACAAGACTCCTGTGCTACCCGACCCCGGAAGGTTTCACGTCCCTGTGAAACCTGCGGTCAGTCGATGCGTTTGGCGGACTTGATGAACACCGGGTCTGCCGGGACATCGCGCATGCCTTTCTTGATGGTAGTTGGCGAGTTGACGATCTGGTCGACCACCTCCATGCCCTTGGTGACCTTGCCGAACACCGCGTAGCCACGGTCGCGGCCCGGGTTGAGGAAGTCGTTGTCGGCAACGTTGATGAAGAACTGGCTGGTGGCCGAGTTCGGGTCGGAAGTGCGCGCCATCGACAGCGTGCCGCGGGTATTCTGCAGGCCGTTGCCGGCCTCGTTCTGGATTGGGTCACGGGTCTGCTTCTGTACCATCTGCTCGGTGAAACCGCCGCCCTGGACCATGAAGCCCGGGATCACCCGGTGGAAGATGGTGTTGTTGTAGAAGCCGCTGTCGACGTACTCGAGGAAGTTCTTGGTACTGACCGGCGCCTTCTCGGCATTCAATTCGATTTCGACCTGGCCGAAGCTGGTGTCCAGCAGTACGTGCGGGGTCTTGTCGGAGGCCATGACGCTGGTGGCGAAGGCGACCGAGCAGGCGGTGAGCAGGAGTTTTTTCAGCATGGGCTCAAAGATCCTTGAGAGGTGGAAGCGGCTGCAAGGAACTGCAGCAGGGTCTGGTTGAAGACCTCGGGTTGGTCGAGGGGTGTAGCGTGCCGGGAATCGTCGATGACCACCAGCCTGGCGTGAGGCATCAGGGCGACGTAGCGTTCTTTCAGTTGTATCGGGGTGTAATCGTGGTCGGCGGCGATCACCAGGGTAGGACAGTGGATCTGGCCGATGCGTTCCTGCACGCCCCAGTCGACGATGGCATCGAAACTCTTGAGGTAGGCGCGCTTGTCGTTGCGTGCCCAGCGTTGGGCCATCTTGTGCCGCAGTTCGGCCTGCTGCGGTTTGGGGAACAGCCGCTCGGCCAGGCCCTTGCCGACGGTTTCGACACTGAGCAGGCGCGCCAGGCCCCAGCGCTTGAGCCACCACACCCAGTCACTGCGGGTGCGGCGCTTGACCTCGGGGGCGCTGTTGACGATGCACAGGCTGCGCAGCCACTGCGGGTGATCGACGGCGAACTGGAAGCCGACCATGCCACCCATGGACAGGCCCACGATGTGCACCGGGCCGGTGTGCAGGTGTTCGAGCAGGGCCAGCAGGTCGGCACTGAAGGTGGCGATCTGGTAACCGTCGCGTGGCTTGTCGGAGCGGCCGTGGCCGCGGATGTCCATGAGGATTACCCGGTAGTAGCGGCTGAGCACCGGTACCTGCAGCTCCCAGTCCTGGCAGCTGGAGCCCAGGCCATGCAGCAATACCAGGGGTTCGCCCTGGCCATATTCCTCGTAATGCAGTGCGCATCCTTCGTGTTCGAAATAGGCCATGGGCGCGGTCCTCTCAGGCTTGTGGGGGGGCTGCGAAGGGCACGTCCAGTGGCGCGGTGTCGAAATTGCGCAGCAGGTCGATGAGAATCTGCGTAGCCGGGCCCAAGGTCTTCTCTTTGCTCGAATAAAGGTAGAACAGTGGGTGGCGGCTGCCACCCTGATCCAGCGGCAACGGCTTGAGCACGCCTTCGCGCAGCTCGCGCTCGATCATGTGGCGGGGCAGCCAGGCAAAGCCCAGGCCACTGCTGACGAAGGTAGCGGCGGTGCCCAGGCTGCCGACGGTCCAGCGTTGCTCGGCACCCAGCCAGCCGACATCGCGCGGCTGGGCGCGGCCGGAGTCCCGGATTACCACCTGCAACTGGCTTTCCAGGTCCTGGAAGGTCAGTTCGCGGCCCAGGCGGTGCAGGCTGTGTTCGGGGTGGGCGACGGCGACGAACTCCACCGCGCTCAGTTCGGCGCCCAGGTAGCCGCCGATGCTGTAGCTGCTGATGGCCAGGTCGGCGATGCCTTCGTGCATCACTTCCTCGACGCCAGACAGCACTTCTTCACGCAGGCGTACCCGGCAGCCACGGCTCTGCGGCATGAACGCGGCCAGGGCGCGTACCAGGCGGGCACTGGGGTAGGCGGCATCGACCACCAGGCGTACCTCGGCCTCCCAGCCCTGTTCCATGTGGTGGGCAAGGTCCTCGAGCTGGCTGGCCTGCTTGACCAGGTGGCGCGAACGGCGCAGCAGGACATTGCCGGCCTCGGTGAGCACCGCCTTGCGGCCGTCGATGCGCAGCAGCGGCACGCCCAGTTGCTCCTGCATGCGGGCCACGGTGTAGCTGACCGATGACTGCGAGCGGTGCAGTGCCTCGGCGGCCTGGGCAAACCCACCGTGATCGACCACTGCCTGCAGGGTTCGCCACTGGTCAAGGGTTACGCGCGGCGCTTTCATCTTTCGCTCCTGTTGTCCTAAGCTGCGCTCTTTCAAGGAGAGCGGCCCATGAAGAAATGTTGTGCGGCAATACTGATGTGCCTGCCCCTCGGGGCCATGGCTTATCCCATCGACGTTGAGAAGGAACTGACCGGGGTAAAGCTCGACTACACCGCCTATGACACGGCCTATGACATTGGCGCCATCACCCTCAACAACTATGGGCAGGTACCGGCTGCGTGCAAGGTGACTTTCCGTAACGGCCCGGAGGCACCGCGGGTGCGCCGGGTGAACGTACCGGCCGGTAAAAGCGTCGATGTCACTGCCAAGTTCAACCGGCAGATCATCAAATTACGGATCGCCTTGAACTGCAGTGCAGAATAAACTGATAAATCGATAGATTGAACCCACTTTTTACGCTTTTTTATCGATAGGTCAAGCCGTAATCTCACCTCCATCGAATCGCAACCCTTTTTGCCGATGGAGGCCCCCCATGTCCCGCGTACTGATCATCGAAAGCAGCGCCCGCCAGCAGGATTCCGTTTCCCGTCAGCTGACCCGTGATTTCATCCAGCAGTGGCAGGCCGCCCACCCGGCCGATCAGATCAGTGTGCGCGACCTGGCCGTGAACCCGGTGCCGCACCTGGACGCCAACCTGCTGGGTGGCTGGATGAAGCCCGAAGAACAGCGCAGTGCTGCCGAACTGGACGCCTTGGCCCGCTCCAACGAACTGACCGATGAGCTGCTCGCCGCCGACGTGCTGGTGATGGCTGCGCCGATGTACAACTTCACCATCCCCAGCACCCTGAAGGCCTGGCTGGACCACGTGCTGCGTGCCGGCATCACCTTCAAGTACACCCCCACCGGCCCGCAGGGCTTGCTGACTGGCAAGCGCGCCATCGTCCTGACTGCCCGTGGCGGCATCCACGCCGGTGCCACCAGCGACCACCAGGAACCGTACCTGCGCCAGGTAATGGCCTTCATCGGCATTCACGATGTCGACTTCATCCATGCCGAAGGCCTGAACATGAGCCCTGACTTCCACGAGAAGGGCGTCAACCAGGCCAAGGCCAAGCTGGCGGCGGTGGCCTGAGGCTTAGCGAATTCCCAACCCTGACACCTGTTGTTGCTCCTTTGGGTGTACCTGCCCGGCCTGCATGGCCGGGCTTTTTTATATTTGTGCGCATGCGGTCTGCTTTTGCTCTGTGTAGGAGCGGCCTTGTGTCGCGAAAGGGCTGCAAAGCAGCCCCGGCAATATGTGCTGCTGTGCTGAGATCCCGGGGGCGCTTCGCACCCCTTTCGCGACACAAGGCCGCTCCTACATAGACCGCGTGCGCTGCCGTCCTTACATTCCTCATGGTTGAACTCATTTGCCGCAACCCGCTAAGGTCGCGGCCTTGATCCACGAGAGGCAACCATGGGCTACCTGATAATCGTCGCGCTGATCCAGGCGTTTTCCTTCAGCCTGATCGGCGAGTACCTGGCCGGGCACGTCGACAGCTACTTTGCCGTGCTCGCGCGCGTGGTGCTGGCTGGCTTGGTATTCCTGCCGCTGACCCGCTGGCGCCAGGTCGAGCCGCGCTTCATGCGCTCGATGCTGCTGATTGGCGCGCTGCAGTACGGCATCACCTACGTCTGCCTGTACCTGAGCTTTCGCGTGCTCACCGTGCCGGAGGTGCTGCTGTTCACCATTCTCACGCCGTTGCATGTGACGCTGATCGAAGACGCCATGAACCGGCGCTTCAACCCGTGGGCGCTGCTGGCAGCGCTGGTGGCGGTGGCCGGCGCGGCGGTGATCCGCTTCGACACCATCAGCGGCGAGTTCTTCATCGGCTTCCTGCTGCTGCAACTGGCCAACTTCACCTACGCCGCCGGCCAGGTGCTGTACCGCCACCTGGTAGCACGCCACCCCAGCGACTTGCCGCACTACAAGCGCTTTGGCTACTTCTACCTGGGTGCGTTGATCGTGGTGTTGCCGGCCTTCCTGCTGTTTGGCAACGCCCAGCACCTGCCGACTACCGATGTGCAGTGGCTGGTGCTGCTGTTCCTGGGCCTGTGCCCGACGGCGCTGGGGCTGTACTGGTGGAACAAGGGCGCCTGCATGGTTTCGGGCGGGACGCTGGCGGTGATGAACAACCTTCATGTGCCGGTAGGGTTGCTGCTCAATTTGCTGATCTGGAACCAGGACGAGCCATTGGGCAGGCTGTTCATCGGCGCGGCGGTGATCCTGGCGTCGGTATGGATGAGCCGCCTGGGTACCCTGACGTTATCAAGCAAGCCATGGCGCAGTCAGCTATGACGCGTTCGTTACTGAACCCAGATCCCGCCGGTACCTACCCGATAATCATGAAAACAAAATCGGGAGACCGGCGTGAAGCTAGAAACGCGAAGTATCGAATTTGTCCCACACGCCGAGCGTTATGGCACGCCTAAACGATTGTTCACCATCTGGTTCAGCTCAAACTTCCAGATAACCGCGCTGATGGTCGGCACCCTGGGCGCTGCGTCGGGGCTAAGTCTGGGCTGGACCTTGCTGGGTCTGTTGGTCGGCAACCTGATCGGCACCGTGTTCATGGCCGCGCATTCTGCCCAGGGGCCTCACCTGGGCGTGCCACAGATGATCCAGAGCCGGGCCCAGTTCGGTGTCCATGGTGCCGCGCTCCCTCTGCTGGTGATGGTCACGGCCGCAGTACTGTTCCTCGCCGCCAGCGGCGTGCTGATGCGCAATGCCCTGCAGGCACTGGTACCCATGAGCGATGACCAGGCGATCGTGGTGGTCGGCTTGCTGACTTTTGTCATCGGCTTTGTCGGCTACGAACTCATCCACCGCCTCGGGGCGTGGATGAGCCTGTTGTCCACGCTGGTTTTTGCCGGCGCCCTGGTGCTGATTCTGCTGCACCCCGGCGACATGGCAACCACGACGGCAGTGAGTACCGGCTTCTCGTTCACCGCCTTCAACCTGATCGTGGCCCAGTCGGCCTCCTGGACGCTGGGGTATGGCCCCTATGTAGCCGATTACTCGCGCTACCTCCCGGCCAACGTCAACCCACGCGCCACCTTCTGGGCCACCTATTGCGGTTGTGCGCTGGGCTCCTTCGCCATGATGGCGCTCGGCGCGCTGGTGGCGGTGGAGTTGCCCTCGGCACTGGGGCATGACCCGGCCACAGCCATTGCCGCGTTGTTTGGCCCGTGGGCGCCGTTGGCGCTGGCAGTGATTGCACTGGGGGTGATCCAGTACAACGTCTTGTGCCTGTACAGCGCCTACATGTCGTCGGTCACGATCTTTGGCGCCTTCAAGACCATCCGGCGCGTGACCGCGACCGCCAAGGCCTTGGTGATGGCTGGGCTGACCGCAGCGGCAACGCTGATCGCCATCGCCACTCAATACAATTTCGATACGTTCTTTGCCGACATCCTGATTGGCCAGCTGTACCTGTTGATCCCATGGAGCGCGATCAACCTGGTGGATTACTACTGGGTATGCAGGGGCCACTATGATGTGGGGGCGCTGTATGACTCCAAGGGGCGTTATGGGTGCTTCAATCGTCGAAGCCTGGCGGTGTACGCCGTGTCGATCATCGGTACCATCCCGTTCATGAAGCTGTCGTTCTACACGGGCTTCGTGGCCGAGTGGCTGGGGGCAGACATCAGTTGGGCGATGGGGTTGATCCTGGCCGGTGCGCTGTATTGCATGGTCCATGGGCGCGAGAGCAACCGGCTTTCGACAACCATGAATGCGCACCCCTGACTCGGCCCTGACACGGAAAGGGGCCGCTTTGCGGCCCATCGCCGGCAAGCCAGCTCCCACAGGCACCGCGCAAAATTCGAGACGTTTGCAGTACCTGTGGGAGCTGGCTTGCCGGCGATGGGCTGCGAAGCAGCCCCGGCAATATCAAGCCTCGCTCATGTCTTCCAGCCGACGCGGCACAGGCTCTTGCGATACACGCCCGCTCAACCCCACCCGCATGTCGTTGCCACTTGGCTGCTGATACAGGCTCAAGCCAAACTCCGGCAACACCGCCAGCAGATAATCGAAGATATCCCCCTGAATCCGCTCGTACTCAGCCCACGCCGTGGTGGTGGTAAAGCAGTAGATTTCCAGCGGTACACCCTCGGCGGTGGTCTGCATTTGCCGCACCATGCAGGTCATGTTCGGGTGCACGTTGGGGTGGTTCTTCAGGTAGGCCAGGGCAAACGCCCGGAAGGTGCCGATGTTGGTCAGCTTGCGGCGGTTGGCCGACAGCTCGGCCACTGGCCCCAGGGCTTCGTTCCAGCTTTGCAGTTCCTGGCGCTTGCCCGCCAGGTAGTCGCGCAGAAGGCTGACCTGGCTCAGGCGTTGTTCTTCCTCGCGAGTCAGGAACCGCACGCCGGCCGCGTCGATGAACAGGCTGCGCTTGATACGCCGGCCACCGGACTGCTGCATGCCGCGGTAGTTGCGGAACGACTCGCTCATCAGGCGCCAGGTGGGGATGGAGACGATGGTCTTGTCGAAATTCTGCACCTTCACCGTGTGCAGGGTGATGTCCACCACATCGCCATCGGCGCCCACCTGGGGCATTTCGATCCAGTCGCCCACGTGCAGCATGTCGTTGCTGGTCAGCTGCACGCTGGCGACGAACGACAGCAGGGTGTCCTTGTACACCAACAGCAGCACCGCCGACATGGCACCCAGGCCCGACAGCAGCAACAGCGGCGAGCGGTCGATCAGGGTGGCGACGATGACGATGGAGGCGAAGATCCACAGCATCATCTTGGCCAGTTGCACGTAACCCTTGATAGAGCGGGTGCGGGCGTGTTCGGTGCGGGCATAGATGTCGAGCAGGGCATCCAGCAGGCACGACAGCGCCATGGTCATGAACAGCAGGGTAAAGGCCAGGGCGACATTGCCGAGGAAGTGCTGGGCGGTGTCGGACAGCTCAGGCACCAGTTTCAGGCCGAACTGCAGCACCAGTGACGGCGTGGTCTGTGCCAGGCGGTGGAAAACCTTGTTGTTGCGCAGGTCGTCCAGCCACTTCAGCGCTGGCTGGCGGGCCAGCAGGCGGGCGCCATGCAGCACCAGGAAGCGTGCCAGGCGGCCGATGACCAGGGAAATGAGCAGGAGCACCGCCAGGCCAATGGCCGCGTGCAGCATCGGATGTTGGTCAAGGGTGCCCCACAGGTCGAGGGAGTCACGCCAGATTCGTTGGATATCCATGGGCTTGCGTACAGTCTTGTTGCCAAACGAAGCGCCATTAGAGCGCGGATGGCGACAAAGTTGCCAAAAGAAATTCGGCTAAGGCGGCAGAAAACGTTACCCTATGCAACTGAATTTTCCGCACTTGCCTGAGGTTACCTCCGTGTTCTCCCAATTCGCCCTGCATGAACGCCTGCTTAAAGCCGTGGCCGAGCTTAACTTTGTCGAGCCAACCCCGGTGCAGGCCGCGGCCATCCCCCTGGCCCTGCAAGGGCGTGACCTGCGCGTGACCGCGCAGACCGGCAGCGGCAAGACCGCGGCCTTCGTGCTGCCGCTGCTCAACCGCCTGGTCGACCTGCGCGAACGCCGCGTCGAGATCCGCGCGCTGATCCTGCTGCCGACCCGTGAACTGGCCCAGCAGACCCTCAAGCAGGTACAGCTGTTCTCGCAGTTCACCTACATCAAGTCGGGCCTGGTGACCGGCGGTGAAGACTTCAAGGAACAGGCCGCCATGCTGCGCAAGGTGCCGGATGTGCTGATCGGCACCCCGGGCCGCCTGCTCGAGCAGCTCAATGCTGGCAACCTCGACCTGTCTCACGTACAGGTGCTGATCCTCGACGAAGCCGACCGCATGCTCGACATGGGCTTTGCCGAAGACATGGAGCGCCTGTGCAAGGAGTGCGAGAACCGCCAGCAGACCCTGCTGTTCTCCGCCACCACCGGTGGTGCGGCCCTGCGCGACATCATCGGCAAGGTGCTGAAAGACCCTGAGCACCTGATGCTCAACAGCGTCTCGCAGCTGGCCGAAGGCACCCGCCAGCAGATCATCACCGCTGACCACGACCAGCACAAAGAGCAGATCGTGCAGTGGCTGCTGGCCAACGAAACCTTCGACAAGGCGATCATCTTCACCAACACCCGCGCCCTGGCCGACCGCATCTACGGCCACCTGGTGGCCAAGGACGTGAAGGCCTTCGTGCTGCACGGCGAGAAGGACCAGAAGGACCGCAAGCTGGCCCTGGACCGCTTCAAGCAGGGCAGCTCCAAGGTGCTGGTGGCTACCGACGTTGCGGCCCGTGGCCTGGACATCGACGGCCTGGACCTGGTGATCAACTTCGACATGCCGCGCAGCGGTGACGAGTACGTGCACCGCGTGGGCCGTACCGGCCGTGCCGGTGGCGAAGGCCTGGCGATCTCGCTGATCACCCACAACGACTGGAACCTGATGTCGAGCATCGAGCGCTACCTCAAGCAGCAGTTCGAGCGCCGGGTGATCAAGGAAGTGAAGGGCACCTACAACGGGCCTAAGAAGGTCAAAGCCTCGGGCAAGGCGGTTGGCAGCAAGAAGAAAAAGGTCGAGAAGAAGACCGGTGACAAGAAGGCGGCCGCCAAGCGCAAGCCAACCGCCAAGCCGAAGGCCAATGCACCGCTGGCCAGCGCCGACGGCCTGGCGCCGCTGAAGAAGCGCAAGCCTGCGGCTGAGTAACCTTCAGTAGCGCTGTTGGTTTCTTCGCGGGCACGCCCGCTCCCACAGGATAATCACAGATATCGAAGGCTGTGTTATCCCTGTGGGAGCGGGCGTGCCCGCGAAGGGGCCAGCACAGGCGACCACTATTCAGCCTTTTTCTCCGCCTCTTTCAACTCCTTGATCCGCTTGTCGATCAGCTGACACTTGTCGGGCAAGTCCTTGCTCGCCGTCCCCAGCTCCATCCCTTGAAGCTCGTCATTGATCTCCTTGGCCTTCTGCGGGTTCTGCTCGGTCAACTGGGTGACCAACCCGGCCAGCTCTTCGCGTTTCTGCGTCGCTTCTTCCGGTGTGCAGGCCCAGGCGGGCAGGGCGCAGAACAGGGCAGTGGCGCAGGCAATGGGCAGCAGCAGTTTCATCCTTCCTACCTCCGGCGGTGGTGATGCCCGGTGGAGGCATGTGCCTGGCCGTTAGTTCAGCGCCTTCGACCGGTGGCTATACCCCTGGGTATATTTACCGCGCTCATCCTCGGCTCTAGTTTGAAGTCACAAACATGACAACCGAGGAACACACCCATGGATCGATTGAAAGGCAAGGTGGCACTGATTACCGGCGGCGCAGGCGGTTGTGGCCTGGCCGCGTCGGAACTGTTCGCCGCCGAGGGCGCCAAGGTGGTAATCCTCGACTTGCCGACCAGCCAGGGCGAAGCCGTAGCGGCGCGCATCAATGCGGACGGCGGCCAGGCGTTGTTCGTCGCCGCCGATGTGTCGCAGGCCGACCAGGTGCACCGCGCCGTAACCCAGGCCCAGGCGCACTTCGGCCCGATCACCGTGCTGATGAACCACGCCGGGATCATCGCCGCCGGCCCGTTCCTCGAAACCAGCGAAGCGGAATGGGACCGGCTGATGAGCGTCAACGTGAAAAGCATGTTCCTGGTCACCAAGGCGGTGTTGCCTGGCATGCTCGCCGCCGGCGGCGGCAGCGTGATCTGCACCTCGTCGATCTCGGCGGTGGTCGGCACGCCAATGGAGGTGCTGTATTGCACCACCAAGGGCGCCTGCCACATGTTCGCCCGCGCCCTGGCCGTGGAGTACCGCGACCAGAACATCCGCAGCAACGCCATTTGCCCAGGCTTCATCGGCACCGCCCATGGCCGCCGCGAACTCGACCTGCTGCGCGGTTTTGGCGTGGATGCTTCCGACGAAGCAATCAAGACCATGCAGGGGCGCCTGTGCGACCCGGCCGAAGTGGCCAACGCCGCGTTGTTCCTGGCCAGTGACGAGTCGAGCTTCGTCAGCGGCTCGCACCTGTTCGTCGACAACGCCTACACCGCCATGTAATGCCCGGCCGGCAGTACCCTGCCGGCACCAACAAGAACAACACGCAGCACCCTTCAATTCTGCCCACAAAGCCAATTCCAACAAGACAGAGGCAGCAGATGGAAAACATAGGCACTTACGTCATCTACGTGATCATGGTGTGCGCCGTGATCGGCGCGATCGCATCGATCGTCAATGCGGAATCCGAGCTGGCCAAGGAGTTCACCGCCGGCCTGCACAGCATTGGCCCGATCTTCATCCCGGTGGCCGGGATCATGGCCGCCATCCCGTTCATTTCCAGTTTCATCAGCCAGTTCATCGGCCCGCTGTTCCTGGCCATGGGCGCCGATGCCGGCATTGCCGGGCCGATCTTCATCGCCTCGGACCTGGGCGGCTACCAGCTGGCCCAGGCGTTGTCGCATAGCCCCGAAGGCTGGATCCTCGGTCTTATCACGGGCTTCCAGTGCGGTTCGACGGTGATCTTTGTCATCCCGGTGGGCCTGGCAATGCTCAACAAGGCCGACCACAAGTACATGGCGCTGGGCATCATGGCCGGGCTGCTGAGCATCCCGATCAGCATCGTGTTGATCACCATGGGCATGCAGGCCATGGGCCTGGGCGTGCGCCCGGACATCGCCACGGCAGGCGCTGCGACCCAGGCGCTGCACTTCACCCTAGCAACCCTGCTGCGCAACCTGTCGCCGCTGATCCTGTTCTGTGTGGCACTGGCGGCGGCGCTGCGCTACTTCCCCAACCTCATGGTCAGCCTGTTCCTCAAGCTGGGGCAGTTGATGTACGCCGCCGTGACGCTGGTGCTGGTGGCTTCGATCGTCGAGTACTTCACCGGTGCGTTCACTTCGCTGTTCGGTGGCTGGGGCTTCGCCCCGATCATCGCCGACAAGGACGACCAATTCCGGGCGCTGGAGATTGCCGGCTACGTGGGCATCATGCTGTGCGGTGCGTTCCCGATGGTTTACTTGATCAAGCGTTTCCTGTCGCAGCCGATCGAGAAGGTGGCGTCGAAACTCGGCCTGTCGCCGGTGGGCGCGGCCGGTATCCTCGCGGCCTCGGCCAACATCCTGGCGATGTTCCGCCTGGTGGCCGACATGCCGCCGAAAGACAAGGTGCTGGTTATTGCCTTTGCCGTGTGCGCCGCCTTCACCTTTGGTGATCACCTGGCCTACTCGGCCAACTTCCAGCCCACGCTGATCGGGCCGCTGATCATCGGCAAGCTCGCCGGTGGCCTGCTGGGCATGCTGTTGGCCTACTGGCTGGCGGTGCCCAAGGCGCTGGAGCTGGGCCGCCAGGAAGAAGAGGCCGGCCTGCTGCCCGCCAGTGCACCGTTGCACTGACAGGGCCAGGCATCGTTCAATGCCGTTCGGGCTTGCACAGCCGGGCGGCATTTGCGCCTTCTCCCACACCGCACGGGCCTCCGCAATGAACAGCGACAACGCCAACCGCCTGGGTGCGGTCATTCGCAGCATCGGCAGCGATGCACTGGGCCCGGCCCTCGACACCGCGCTCAAGGGCGTGGTCGATTTCGACATGAGCTGCGCCTACCTGTTTCGCTTCAACCAACCCGCGCTGCTGATTCATGACGGCTACAACCAGCGAGTCGCCGAACGTACGCTGAAAGCCTACCTGCGCGGCGGCTATCTGCTCGACCCGTTCTACGTCGCCTGTACCAACAACCACCCGGGTGGCCTGTGGCGGATGCGCGAACTGGCCCCGGACAGCTTCTTCGCCTCGGGCTTTTCCATCTCCCACGACATCCACCCCTGCGTCTCGTCGCACCACGGCAGCCTGATCGAAGAGATCGGTTTCATCGTGCCGGTAAGGCCACGGACCGCCCTGGTGTATTCGTTGATGCGTGGCCTGGACAAGGGCGCGTTCGAGGCCGAGGAAGCGCAGCGGCTGGCAGCGTTGACGCCGGTCATCGATGCCATTTTCAGCCAGCACCTGCGCCTGGCACATGCCGATGACCTGGCCGACCCGCAGGAGTCCGACAGCCAGTTGGAAGATGCTTTCGTCGATATCCTCCAGGGCCAGCTGACCGAAACCCAGCGGCATGTGGCCAAGCTGATCCTGCAAGGGCACAGCAGCCAGTCGATCTCCCGCGAGCTGGGCATCTCGGAAGGCACGGTGAAAGTACACCGGCACAACATCTGGCAGCGGCTGGGGATTGCCGGTAATGCGGAGCTGTTTCGATTGTTCATCAACTATCTGGTCAAGCAGTAACCGAGCCGCGCAGGCCGGTTGCCTGGGCGCCAGCGCTAACATCTTTTCTCCCGGCCTGTGCGGGCCCTTGTAGGAGCGGCCTTGTGTCGCGAAAGGGCTGCAAAGCAGCCCCAGCAATTTGTGCATTTACGCTGAAACCCCGGGGCTGCTTCGCAGCCCTTTCGCGACACAAGGCCGCTCCTACACCTGAGCGCGGTAACCGATCAGCTGAGAGGCGGCGTGTTCGTTTATCAGCCAGCTCGCTCATGGCGTGCTGAGATATTTCGGAACGCCGGGCAACCTCGACAGGTCCCAACCTGTGTACCCCTTCCGTCCACAGCAGGAGCCCGTAGCCATGAGCATCGCCTACGACTGGGACCTGATCGAGCGTTTGCTGCACGAGGTGCAGAACGGCGCCGGTCACAGCTTCACGCCACGCCCCTATGCCGAGCAGCACGCTGCGGCACTGGCTGCCAAGGGGGAGCCGGTGGGCGACCTGGACCACCTGAAAACCCGTGCCTGCGAGTACGAAAGGTTGTTGTTCGAGCGTGGTTTCATCGAAACCCGGCCCGAAGAGGATGGCGGCAATGGCGAGAACTTCGTGCTGACCGAGCGCGGTTCGCGGCTGATGAGCCTGATCGACAGCAGCATTCCCGGCTTCGAGCACCCGCGCCAGGTGCTGGACGAGCAGGAGGATGCGCTGGACGAAACCACCTTCGAGCAGGTGTCGGCGAAGGCACAGATCGCCTGAGGTCGTTTTGAGGCTGGCAAGGGCGGCCATGGAAACCCGATAATCGGTAGTTCCTGAACACTGCCGAGCCCTTGCCCATGCCAATGACCACCGCAGAGGCCCGCCTATGAGCGCGGTCCGCAAGAACCCCGATGCCTTTGCCTTGCAGGTGATGCTGGGGCTGTGCCTGATCTGGGGTTGCCAGCAGGTGTTGATCAAGACTGCCGCCATCGATATCGCGCCGGTGATGCAGGCGGCCCTGCGCAACGGCATCGCCGCCGTGCTGGTGGGCCTGATGCTGTGCTGGCGCGGAGGCTGGGAGCAGGTCGGCAGCACCTGGCGTGCCGGGGTGGTGGCGGGCGGGCTGTTCGGCCTGGAGTTCCTGTTCATTGCCGAGGGGCTGAAGCTGACCTCGGCGGCGCACATGTCGGTGTTCCTCTATACCGCGCCGGTGTTTACCGCGTTGGGCCTGCATTTCAGGTTGCCCAGCGAACGCCTGCGGCTGCTGCAATGGCTGGGGATCCTGCTGGCCTTCGGCGGCATTGCCATGGCGTTTGCCGGCGGCATGTCGTTCGAGCACATGGATGGCCGCACCCTGCTGGGGGATGCCTTTGGCGTGATCGCCGGGCTGGCCTGGGGGGCGACCACGGTGGTGGTGCGTTGCTCGCGGCTGTCGGAAGCACCGGCGACCCTGACCCTGTTCTATCAGCTGGCGGTGGGCTTTGCCGGGTTGCTGCTGATTGCCTTGCTCAGCGGCCAGATCGGCGCGGTGACGCTGACGCCGCTGGCGATGGGCAGCGTGCTGTTCCAGGGGATTGTGGTGTCGTTCATCAGCTACCTGACCTGGTTCTGGTTGCTGCGCAAATACCTGGCGTCGAACCTGGCAGTGTTCTCGTTCATCACCCCGCTGTTCGGGGTGACCTTCGGCGTGTTGTTGCTGGATGAGCCGCTGAGCCTGAACTTTGTGGTTGGCGCGTTGATGGTGCTGCTGGGGGTGATCCTGGTGAGTGCCGAGCCCTGGGTGAAGCAGCAGTTGCGTAAGTTTGTGGGGTGAGTTTTAGCCTGTTACGGCCTCTTCGCGGGTAAACCCGCTCCCACAGGGGCCGCACAATCTTCAAGGCCTGTGCAGTACCTGTGGGAGCGGGTTTACCCGCGAAGAGGCCGGCACAGGCAGCTACGATTCAGGATGCAGCCTTGGCCTGACAGGCGCTGCCCTGCTGTGCAGAGCTGCCAAACAGCACCAGCCCCCCAGCCACCACCAACCCACCCGCAGCCACCATCAGCGCCGGCTGCAGCCCGCCGCTGTAATGGCTGCTGACCGCCGCCAGCAGCGGCCCACTCAACTGCCCCAGGGCAAAACAGGCCGTCAGCAGCCCGGCATTGCGCTGCGTGGCATGCGGCGCCAGCTCCCGCGAACGTTGCATCACCAGCTGCATGCATGCCAGGAACGGCCCGCCACACAGCACCACGCCCAACGCCAGCCCGACACCCCCGCCCATCAGGCAGGCCAGTACACCCAGCCCCTGCAGCCACAGGGTGGCGGTGAGCCAGGCCGAGGTGCGGCCGCTACGCCGCAGGCTCACCAGCAGCACCCCCAGCGCCGCCGCCAGGCCAAACGCCGGCCAGAACAGGTCGGCCAGCCACTGCCCGTGGAACTGCTGGTTGGCCATTTGCGACAGGAAGGTGGCCGGCAGGATGTAACCCACGCCATACAGCGCATACACCAGCCCCAGGCGGCCGATGCCGACACTGCGCGTGGGGCCCTGGCGTGCAGCCGACGGCACCGGCGCCGCTTGCAGCGCCCTTGGCAGCCAAGGCCGGACCGCCAGCAGCATCACCAGCGCGGCCACGGCATAGATCAGCCACAGTGCTGCCGAGCCCAGCCCCCACAAATGCGCCACCAGCGCCAGCAAACCAGTCAGCGCAATGCCCAGGCCGGGCCCCGCGAACACCAGGGCACCCAGGCGCTGGCGGTTGTTGGCATTGGCCACCTGTTGGCTGAGGCTGGTGATCATCACCAGCACCCAGGCGCTGGCCACGCCGGTGCCGAAGCGCAGCAGCAGGTGGCTCCAGAACCCGTCTGCGGCCCATGAGGCCAGGGTCAGCAGCACGCACAGCCACAGCCCACCGTGCAGGCGCAGGCGCACCTGGCCCGGCGAGCGAGCGAACATGGCATCGACCGCGCCAATGAAGTAACCCAGGTAGTTGGCCGCGGCCACCAGCCCGGCGACCGTCAGGTCGAACTGGCCTTCGGCGATCAGTTGCGGCAGCTGCGGGGTCAGGGCGAAACGGCCGATGCCCATGGCCATCATCAGCGCCACGGCGCTGGCAAGCAGTTGAATGAGTGGCGACATGACAAGTCTCCTGCACGGATGTAAGCGATGGCTGGCAGGTTAGGGCGGTTTCTTTTTCAATAAAATTGAATAATGATGATCAAGTTGTTCTGTTTTGGAGAATGTCGTGGAATTCAGCCAACTGCGTATCTTCCAGGCCGTGGCCGAGGAAGGTTCGGTCACCCGTGCCGCAGAGCGCCTGCATCGGGTGCCGTCGAACCTGTCGACGCGCTTGCGCCAGCTCGAGGAGCAACTGGGTGTCGAGCTGTTCCTGCGCGAACGCCAGCGCCTGCAGCTGTCGCCGGCGGGCAAGGTGCTGCTGGATTACGCCAACCGCATGTCAGCCTTGCGCGACGAGGCGCTGGCCGCCGTGCGGGGCGGCCAACCGGCCGGGGACTTCGTGCTGGGGACCATGTACAGCACGGCGGCGACCCATTTGCCGGGGTTGCTGGCGCGTTATCACCAGGCCTACCCGGCGGTTAACCTGCAGGTGCGTGCGGCGCCCAGTGGCGAGCTGCTGGAAGGCCTGCTCAACCACACCTTGGACGCGGCCCTGGTGGACGGGCCACCGAGCCTGGCCGGGCTGGATGGCGTGCCGCTGTGCGATGAGCAACTGGTGCTGATCACCAGCCCCGAGCACCCGGCGGTACACACTGCCAAGGACGTGGCGGGCAAGGCGGTGTTCACCTTCCGCCAGGGCTGCTCGTACCGCATGCGCCTGGAGGCCTGGTATGCCCATGCCCATACGCCAATGGGCCGGGTGATGGAAATCGAGTCGTACCAGAGCATGCTGGCCTGCGTGATCGCCGGCGCGGGTGTGGCGATGATGGCCAGGTCGATGCTCGACAGCCTGCCCGGGCGCGACCGGGTGCGGGTGCACCAGTTGCAGGCGCCGTTCGATCAGGCGGTCACCTGGTTGATGTGGCGCCAGGGCATGCGCGGGGCAAATTTGCAGGCCTGGATCGACCTGCAACAAAGCGAAACGATTAACCAGTCGTCGGAATGCGCCGTTACGGCTTGATCCGTATCAAAATGGCCCGTATCTGTAGGTTTAGAGGCATGCGTAATACAGGACATAGGGCTATGATCTGTATGAAACATCGCAGGATTGAATTGCCGTGAGGCTGACCCGTCAAGGGGGCATTATGAATAAACCACTGTCCAACTGGCTCCACGACCTGGCTGTCGCCTTGGGGCTGATTCCACCACCCTTGCAGCCGGTGCCGATCCCGACTGATGAAGAGCAGCGCAAACGCCAACCGCGTCGTCGCTGATACAGACAAAGGCCGCTGCACCTGGGTGGGTGCAGCGGCCTTTTTGTGTCTGCCAATTGTGTGTTGCCTGTACCGGCCTCTTCGCGGGCTTGCCCGCTCCCACAGGTACCCCATGAATTTCAAGGCTTGTGGTATCCCTGTGGGAGCGGGCGAGCCCGCGAAGAGGCCAGTCCAGGCTGTAGGTCAGGCCAGCTTCACCGCCGCCACCGATTTACGCGACATCAGGCTGACCACCACAAAGCTCACCAGACCAACCGCCAGGCTGTAGTAGATCGGCGTATTGGCCTCCAGCCCATCCTTGAACATGAACAGCAGCGCGGTGGCAAAGCCCAGCGACATGCTGGCGATAGCCCCGGCGGTGGTAGCGCGCTTCCAGAAGATCGCGCCGATCAGCGGGATCAGCATGCCGCCGACCAGCAGGTTGTAGGCCAGGGTCAGGGCATTGATCACATCGTTCACCACCAGGGCGATGCCCAGCACCACCAGGCCGGTGAGCAGGGTGAACAGGCGGCTGACGCCCAGGCTCGACGCCTTGCCGCCACGCAGCTTGGGCAGCAGGTCTTCGGTCAGGGTGGTCGACGCAGCCAGCAGGCCGGCGCTGGCGGTGGACATCATGGCGGCCAGCGCCGCTGCCATCAGCAGACCACGGATGCCATCGGGCAGGGTGGTCTTGATCATCTCGGCAAAGGCATTGTTCGGGTTGGCCAGGTCGGGCATCAGCACATGCGCGGCCATGCCGATCGCGGCGCAGGCCAGGCCGTACAGTACGCAGTACACACCGGCGGTGGTGCCGGCGCGCTGGCAGACCTTCTCGTCACGGGCAGTGAACACCCGCTGCCAGATGTCCTGGCCGATGAGGATGCCGAAGAAGTAGATCAGGAAGTAGGTGATGATGGTGTCCCAGCCAATGGTGGTCAGCTGGAAGCTGGCCGCCGGCAGCTTGGCCACCAGGGTGTCCCAGCCACCGGCCTTGTACAGGCACACTGGCAGCAGGATGAACATCAGGCCGACGGTCTTGATCACGAACTGGACGATGTCGGTCAGGGTGAGCGACCACATGCCGCCAATGGTCGAGTACAGCACCACCACACCACCGCCCAGCAGCAGCGAGGCCCAGAACGGCAGGTCGAGCAGCACCTGCAATACGGTGGCCATGGCCAGGGTCGAGGTGACGCCGATCATCAGTGCGTAGGCCAGCATGATCACGGCGCTGGCCTGGCGTGCGGCCGGGTTGTAGCGCTGCTCCAGCACCTGGGTCACGGTGAAGATGCGCAGGCGCAGCAAGGGTTTGGCGAGGAACAGGTTGAGGGCGATGATGCCCAGGCCCAGGGCTGCGCACAGCCAGAAGCCGGAGATGCCGTGGACGTAGCCCAGGCGCACGGTGCCGACGGTGGAAGCGCCACCGAGCACGGTGGTGGCCATGGTGCCCATGTACAGGACCGGGCCGAGGTTGCGCCCGGCCACCAGGTAGTCCTCGTGGGTTTTCGCGCGCCGCATGCCATACCAGCCAAGCCCGAGCATGCCGGCGGTATAGATCATTACAACAATGATGTCCAAGGCCATTGGGGGTCTCCCGATTATCTTTATTATGGCGAGATCGACCACGCGGGCGGGTTCACGGCGCCCGGCGGTCTTGTCGTGTTGTTGGCGGGCCTCAATGGCCCTCCCATATGGCTCCTGCCGGGGTGTAGCAAGTACCGCGGGCGCTTTCTGTAGGAGCGGCCTTGTGTCGCGATCGGGCCGCAGAGCGGCCCCGGCAGCCTATGCGACACCGCCACAGTCCGGGGACCGCCTTGCGGCCCGGTCGCGACACAAGGCCGCTCCTACAAAGGGCCGTCGTTTACCGGCGGACAACGCCCGGTAGCACGCAGAGCATTTCGAACAGCAGGTTGGCACCGAGCAGCGAGGTGTTGCCGGTGGTGTCGTAAGGCGGGGAGACTTCGACGAGGTCACAGCCGATCAGGTCCAGGCCGTGGCAGCCGCGAATGATCTCCATCGCCTGGATGGTGGTCAAGCCGCCGATTTCCGGGGTGCCGGTACCAGGCGCCCAGGCCGGGTCGATGCCATCGATGTCGAACGACAGGTACACCGGGCCACCGCCGACCTTTTCGCGCACTTCGGCCATCAGCGGTTCCAGCGACTTGTGCCAGCACTCTTCGGCCTGGACCACACGGAAGCCCTGGCGGCGGCTCCAGTTGAAGTCATCGGCGGTGTAGCCCTGGGCGCGCAGGCCGATCTGCACCACGCGCTCGCAATCGAGCAGGCCTTCTTCCACGGCGCGGCGGAAGGTGGTGCCGTGGGCGATCTTCTCGCCGAACATGTGGTCGTTGACGTCGGCATGGGCATCGATGTGCACCAGGCCGATCTTGCCGTGTTTCTTGTGCAGCGCGCGCAGGATCGGCAGGGTGATGGTGTGGTCGCCACCCAGGGTCAGCGGGATGATGTTGTGCTCGAGGACCTCGTCATACGCTTCTTCGATGATGCGCACGGCGTCCAGCAGGTTGAAGGTGTTGATCGCCACGTCACCGATGTCGGCCACCGACAGCGAGTCGAACGGTGCGGCCCCGGTGGCCATGTTGTACGGGCGGATCATCACCGATTCGGCGCGGATCTGACGCGGGCCGAAGCGGGTGCCGGAGCGCAGCGAGGTACCGATATCCAGCGGCACGCCGATGAAGGCGGCGTCCAGGCCTTGGGCACTTTGCAGGTGGGGGAGACGGAGCATGGTGGCGATGCCGCCGAAACGCGGCATTTCGTTGCCGCCCAGTGGTTGGTGGAGGATCTTGTCCACGGTGGGCCTCATCAGTCGGTCGATTGTTCTGTTTGTTCGAACCTGTGCCGCCGCGCGCCTTCCAGGTGTGGTCTTGCCGGCGGGCAGGGACATTTCGGCCAAGTCTGCTGAAGGTAGTGCCGGGGAAAAATCGCTACCGGCAAATACTTAGTTCAGGAATTTCTGAACTAAAGGCCGGCAGAGCGGTTAGACTGCGCGCAAACACCCTTGCGGAACCGTTGCCCCATGGCCTCGACCTTGCCCGACCTGAAACTGCTGCGCATCTTCGTCAGCGTGGTGCGCCACCAGGGCTTTGCCAATGCCCAGCGCGAGCTGAACCTGTCGACTTCGGCCATCAGCACCTACATGAGCCAGCTGGAAGGTGCCCTGGGGATCGTACTGTGCCACCGCGGCCGTGGCGGCTTCAGCCTCACCAGCAAGGGCGAGCTGTTCCACCAGGAAACCCTGCGCCTGCTGGCCGAGCTGGACGGTTTCGAACAGTACGCCGCCGCCCTCAAGGGCGAGTTGCGCGGCACCCTCAACCTGGGGGTGATCGACTCCACGGTCGGTGACCAGGCCTTGCCGCTGGCCGAAGCCATCGGCGCCTACAGCCAGGAACACCCGGCGGTGCACCTGCACCTGTCGGTGTCCAGCCCTTACGAGCTGCAACTGGGCGTGCAGGACAACCGCCTGGACCTGGCGATCGGGGCGTTTTCCTCGCGCATGAGCGGGCTGCTCTACCAGCCGCTGTACCGTGAGCAGCACTGGCTGTACTGCAGCAGCCGCCACCCGTTGTATGCCGAACGGCGTATCCCCGAGCAGGTGGTGACCCAGCAGCGCATGGTCGGGCGTGGCTACTGGAGCCAGGCCGAACTGGCCCGGCATGGCTTCAAGCACAGCGCGGCGACGGTGGAGAGCATGGAGGCGCAGTTGATCCTGATTCTCTCCGGGGCCTACATCGGCTACCTGCCCGAGCACTATGCCCAGGCCTGGGTCGACAAGGGCGACTTGCGCGTGCTGTCGCCGTCCACCTTTGGCTACCAGGCACCGTTCTCGCTGATCATTCGCCGCGGGCGCAGCCGCGAACCGTTGATCCAGACTTTCCGCGACCTGCTGAAAAGCCAGCTCAACGTGGGTTGAAGTCCGGCACATGCTGTATTTCGTCGGCCCCCGTTAAATTGTTGGTGCCGCTGACCGACAACATAATGGCGCCCTGCTATATATCAAATCAGTGTGTGCTGCTGTCTACCTCCCTTTCATCCTGCAAGGATTGCCCAAGATGCGCATGAATTTGCCCGTCACTGAGCACGAAAGAACCTTTCCCAACGATCAGCGCCTGATTTCCACCACTGACCTCAACAGCCGCATCACCTACTGCAACGACGCTTTCGTGGCGATCAGCGGGTTCACCTACGACGAGCTGGTCGGCCAACCCCACAACCTGGTGCGCCATCCGGACATGCCTCCGGCCGTGTTCGGCCACATGTGGGAAACCATCAAACAAGGCAAACCGTGGATGGGCGTAGTCAAGAACCGGGCGAAGAACGGTGATTACTACTGGGTCAGCGCCTATGTCACGGCCGTCTACGAGCAGGGCCGCATCAGTGGCTACGAGTCGGTGCGCTCGGTGCCCACCCGTGAGCAGATCCGCCGCGCCGAGGCGTTGTACGCGCGATTGCGGGCTGGCCGCGCGCCGGTGCCGTGGGCGGCCCGTCTGGGGCATGGCCTGGGTCACGGTTGGCCATTGATCGGTGCGGGCCTGCTGTCGGCCGCGGGCTACCTGTGGCTACCGCCCTACGCGGCGCTCGGGGTGCTGATGGCCAGCCTGCTACTGGCCTGGTATTTGGTCGAGCACCGGCAGAACCAGGCCATCCGCCGCACGCTGACCGAGCACCCCAAGGCCTTCACCAGCCCGCTGGTGGCACTGACCTACAGCGACAACCCAGGCCTGCAAGGCCAGCTGGATCTTGCCATCATCAGCGAAGAAGCACGCCTGCAAACGGCCTTGACCCGCCTGGTGGATGCCGGGGTCGGGGTGAAGTCGCGGGCGGCGCAGTCGTCCGACTTGTCCGATGCCCAGGCACAGATGCTCGACCGCCAGCGCAGCGAGACCGACCAGTCCGCCGCCGCCATCGCGCAGATGGCGGCGACCATTCAGCAGGTTACCCATAACGTGCAGAGCACGGCGCACGCAGCGGGCGATGCCGACCAGCTGGCGCAGCAGGGCAGCGAGCTGGCGATGCAGAGCCTGCAAGCCATGGGCAGCATGAGCAATGCGGTCAACGACATCGGCCAGGCCGTCAATGCCCTGGCCGAGCAGACCCAGTCGATCGGCAGCGTGGTCGATGTGATTACTTCGATCGCCGAGCAGACCAACCTGCTGGCGCTCAACGCGGCCATCGAGGCGGCGCGCGCCGGCGAACAGGGGCGCGGGTTTGCCGTGGTGGCGGATGAGGTGCGATCGCTGGCCCAGCGCACCCGTGCCTCGACCGAGGAGATCCACCAGATCATCGCCTCGTTGCGCGCCGGGGCAGAGCGCGCGGTGAGCACCGCCAGCCGCGGCGAGCAGATCTCTCGGGACAGCGTGCACAGTGTCGAGGCGGTGCAGGCAGCGTTGAGCGGGATTGCCCAGGCGGTCAGCCGCATCACCGGCATGAGCCAGCAGATGGCGACGGCGTCGGAGCAGCAGAGCCATGTGGCCGAGGACATCAACCAGCAGATCGTGCGCATAGCCCACCTGTGCGACCAGAGTGCCGGGCAGGCCAGGCAGGGCGCGGAAATCAGCCAGGACCTGGAGCGCATGGCGGAGTACCTGCATAGCCTGGCGGAGCGGTTCAATCGTTGAGATTGCCGGGGCCGCCTTGCGGCCCTTTCGCCGGCAAGCCAGCTCCCACAGGATCACCACAGGCCTGGGCCTTGTGCAATACCTGTGGGAGCTGGCTTGCCAGCGAATGGCCCGCAAAGCGGGCCCCGGTTCTGTGGCAAACTGTTCCCGCCAAGGAGAACCCCATGCCCAGACCCCGCTGCGAGCGGTGCCAGCGCCCGCTCGACCATTGCCTCTGCCCACTGATCCCCGCACTCGACAGCCGCACCCGCGTCATCCTGCTGCAGCACCCCAGTGAAACCGCCCATGCCCTGAATACCGCACGCCTGGCCGCCCTTGGCCTGAACAATGCCGAGTTGCGGGTAGGCGAGGTATTCGATGACCTGAACGAATTGCTGGCGACCCCCGGCTACCGGCCAGCCCTGCTGTTCCCGGGTGACGACGCCCAGGAATTGCTGGCCTATGGCGAGACGGACGACCAACCCTTGCTGTTGATCGTGCCCGACGGCACCTGGCGCAAGGCGCGCAAGCTGTTGTACCTGAACCCGTTGCTGGAGGCGTTGCCGCGGGTGACGCTGGGGGCTGTCGCGCCTTCACGCTACCGCTTGCGCAAGGCGCCGGAGGCGGGGGCGTTATCGACTATCGAGGCGGTGGTGGGAGCGCTGAACGCGTTGGAGCAGCCTGCCTGTTTCGATGCGCTGCTGGCACCGTTCGAGGCGTTGATCGAGGGGCAGATCAGGGCCATGGGTTTGGAGACGTTCCAGCGTAACCATGGTGCGGGGTGAGGTGGCAGTGAGGGCCCTATCGCCGGCAAGCCAGCTCCCACAGGTGCAGCGGCAGGGCTCTAGTTTGTGTTTCTACAGCTGGAACACAAAGGGTGAATCTTGTGCTGTACCTGTGGGAGCTGGCTTGCCGGCGATGGGCCGCAAAGCGGCCCCGGCTATCTCGAACCCGATCAACGCATATCAGGCAAACGCGCCTCGGTGCGTACTTCAGTGGTAGCCAGCGCTTCCGGCGGCAGCGAAATACGCTGCTTGGTCAACAGCTCGCCCATGGTCGCCAGCACGCGGTAGCGCGAGAACTCCTCGGTATAACGCACCTCGGTGTATCGGCGGTCGGCGTTGTACAGCTCGTTTTCACTGTCGAGCACGTCGAGCAGGGTACGTTGGCCCAGGCCGAACTGGTCCTGGTAGGCAGCACGCACGCGCTTGGTGGTCTCGGCGTATTCACGCGCAGTCGGCAGCTGCTTGCTGGCGTTGTTCATGGCGTTCCACGCCAGGCTCAGATTTTCGGTCAGCTCACGCAGGGCGTTGTTGCGGATGTCCAGGGCCTGGTTGATCTTGTGCGCGTCGGACTGCAGGCGAGCCTTGTCGCTGCCACCGCGGAACAGGTTGTAGTTCATCTCCACGCCAGCTTGCCAGTCGTTGTTGTTGTGGCCTTTCTCGCCGCCGGTGTTGTTGTTGGCACCGGTGGCCAGAATGGCGTCGAAGCGAGGGTAGAAGGTCGACTTGGCTACTTCGTATTGCTGCTCCGCAGCATTCACGTCAGCCTGGGCAGACTTGATGTACGGGTTGTTCTGGCGCATGCCGTCGCGGGCTTCGTCGAGGGTGCCAGGCACCTCACCCTTGATGGTTTGCGGGCTTTCCAGCTCGTCCGGCATGCGGCCGACGACGCTGAAGAAGTTGGCCTCGGCATCGGCCAGGTCGACTTCGGCGGTGTCCAGGTTGTTTTCCGCCAGGGCGCGACGTGCGCGGGACTGGTCAAGGTCGGCGGTGCTGCCGACGCCGCGCTCGTTGCGCAGGCCGATCTGGTCGTTGACTCGCAGGTGGGCTTGCAGGTTGTTCCTGGCCAGGGTCACCAGTTCACGGCGCTTGAGCACTTCCAGGTACACCTCGACTGCACGCAGGGCGACATCCTGGGCAATGGCCTGGGTGTAGTAGGCGCGGGAGGTGGAGACTGCTTCGGTGCGGCCCACTTCATTCGAGGTGTTGAAGCCGTCGAAGATCATTTGCCGCAGGCGCAGTTCGGACTGGGTGTAGTTGAGGGTTTCCTTGTTGTGGTTGCCCTCGGCACGCGTCGTGGTGTTGTCCGAACGCTGGCGGCCATAGCCGGCGACCAGATCCACGGAAGGGTAGTAGCCACCACGCGCGAACTTCACATCTTCATCGGCCGACAGCTTGCTGTTGCGGTTGGAGCTGACCTGCGGGTGGTAGTCCACGGCGCTCTGGACAGCCTCGGTGATCGACATCGCCTGTACGTTGGCACTCGCCAGGGCCAACAGTAATGCACTGGTGATGGGGTTCAAAACGCGCATGGTACATCTCCCTGATCCTGGAATTTATCCTGCTGCTCGCCAAAAAAATGACGATAAAGTTATTGCATATAGTGTTGCAGGTTTTTAATAACACAGCTAAGTACATTCAACGCGATAGATAAGAAGATTTCTTCATATCAAATTGCCATATAATATATAAAATGTCTAACAGGCCCGCAGGAGGACCCAGGGGAATGGCAGCGGAAAAGTCCATGAAAGCCAATTAATACGGGGGTTTAGCAGAGTTCCAGAATCATTTCGGATAAGGAGAATAGTCGTTAGGCGAAATTGATATTTGGCGACAGAATATTGTCACTTTGGCTTGTGCAAAGTTTTCTGGCTGAGGATGTACAGGCTTACCAGTACGGCGCTGGTCAACATGAAGGCGCGCGCCCAGAACAGAGGCACCAGATAGCACGACAGGCCGATGCTGGCCCACATCAGGCCGATGGCGTAGACCTTGCCCTTGAGGGGGATGCCCTCACCACTGAGGTAGTCACGGATCCATGGCCCGAGCTTGGGGTGATGGACCAGCCAGTGGTGAAAGCGCGGCGAGCTGCGGGCAAAGCAGGCGGCCGCCAATAGCAGGAACGGGGTGGTGGGCATTACCGGCAGGAATATCCCCAACACCCCCAACGCGACGCTGAGCCAGCCAGTGGCCAGCAGCAGGTAGCGCACAGGCGACTTAGTGGTGGCGTGGCTTGAGCAGCGCCGGTTTTTCGTCTGGGGCATGCAGCAGCAGGAACAGCGCCGTCAGCGCTTCGGGGATCTGTACGATCATGTCGTCCTGCAGGTTGGCGTTGCTGGCGATGTCGGCGAACTCCGGCTGCTCGTCGAACAGGCCCGAGCCGACCATGATCGGCAGCAGCATCTCGCTGACTTCTTCCTCGGCGTTCTCGAACCAGGCCTCTTCACGCAGGAATACGCCTTCCATGAAGCCGATGCACCAGCCGCGCAGGTCGGAATCGTCCGGCTCGTCGGTCAGGTCGAGGTCGCATGGCAGCTCGAACTCGTCGTCGCTGGCCAGCTGGCGGGCGATGTGCGCTTTCAGTGCCACCAGGGTGGCCTCGATCTCGGTGCGCTGGGCATCGCTGGCGTAGTGCGGCTCTTCAGCGAACAGGGCGTCGATCCACTCGCGCTCGGGCACTTCCTCGGCATTGATCGAGAGGGCGGTGAGGTAGCCGTGGGCGGCGACATAGTCCAGCGCTTCCTCGTGCAGCTCGTCGGCGTCGAGGAAGGCTTGCAGGCGGGTCAGTTGCTCGGCGAAGGACATTACAGGGCTACCTTGGGGAATAAACGATAACGAATTCTAGCACCTTGCGACGGCGGCGGGGTAAAGGGAACGTCTATCGCCGTGGTGCCCTGCGCGGGGCGGTGCTGCGGTATACTCCGCGATTTTTCATCCAGGGGCAGGGTTTGCCGGCTACCTGGCAAAAACCGCTTACGCATTTGGCGTGTGCGGGGCGGGTTTTTCGTCCAGCCTGTATCCGGGATGGTACGGCGATTTGTGGAGTTGCACATGCTCGAACAGGCTCAGCGCGTTCTCAAGGACGTCTTCGGCTACGACAGTTTCCGCGGGCGCCAGGCAGCGATCATCGACTGCGTGGCCAATGGCGGCGATGCCCTGGTGCTGATGCCCACCGGCGGCGGCAAGTCGTTGTGTTTCCAGGTGCCGGGGCTGCTGCGCCCGGGCCTGACGGTGGTGGTCTCGCCTCTGATCGCGCTGATGGACGACCAGGTCGCCACGCTCGATGAACTGGGTGTGCCGGCCGCTGCGCTGAACTCCACGCTGACCCCGGAGCAGCAGCGTGACCTGGCCGGGCGCCTGCGCCGTGGCGAAGTGAAGATGCTGTACCTGGCGCCCGAGCGCCTGGTGCAGCCGCGCATGCTCGACTTCCTGCGCGACCTGGACATCTCGCTGTTCGCCATCGACGAGGCCCACTGCGTGTCGCAATGGGGCCACGATTTCCGCCCCGAATACCTGCAACTGGGCCAGCTGGCCGAGCTGTTCCCGCATGTGCCGCGCATCGCGCTGACCGCCACCGCCGACATGCGCACCCGCGAGGAGATCGTCCAGCGCCTGCACCTGCAAGGCGCAGAGCGCTTCCTGTCGAGTTTCGACCGGCCCAACATCTTCTACCGCATCGTGCCCAAGGAGGCGCCGCGCAAGCAGCTGATGGCGTTCCTCGGCGAGCGCCGCGGCAACGCCGGTATCGTCTATTGCCTGTCGCGCAAGAAAGTCGACGAAACCGCCGCATTCCTCTGTGACCAGGGCTTCCCCGCGCTGCCGTATCACGCCGGCCTGGCTGCCGAGACGCGTGCGGCCAACCAGCACCGCTTCCTCAACGAGGAAGGGCTGATCATGGTCGCCACCATCGCCTTCGGCATGGGTATCGACAAGCCCAACGTGCGCTTTGTCGCCCACCTTGACCTGCCCAAGTCGCTCGAGGCGTACTACCAGGAGACCGGCCGTGCCGGCCGTGACGGGCTGCCGTCCGATGCCTGGATGGCCTACGGGCTGCAGGACATGGTGATGCTCAAGCAGATGCTGCAGAACTCCGAAGGTGACGAGCGCCACAAGCGCATCGAGCAGCACAAGCTCGACGCCATGCTGGCCCTGTGCGAAGAAACCCGCTGCCGCCGCCAGTCGCTGCTGGCCTATTTCGACGAAACCCTCGAGCAACCGTGCGGGCACTGTGACAACTGTGTCGACCAGGTGCAGACCTGGGACGCCACCGAGCCGGCCCGCCAGGCGCTGTCGGCGGTGTTCCGCACCGGCCAGCGCTATGGCGTCGGTCACCTGGTCGATGTGCTGCTGGGCAAGGACACCGAGAAGGTGCGCAATTTCGGCCACGAGAAGCTCTCGGTGTTTGGCGTCGGCAAGGGGCTGGCCGAAGTCGAGTGGCGTTCGCTGTTCCGTCAGCTGGTGGCGCGTGGCCTGGTCGACATCGACCTGGAAGGCTACGGCGGCCTGCGCCTGTCCGACAGCTGCCGGCCGCTGCTGCGTGGCGAGGTGACCTTGCAGCTGCGCCGTGACCTCAAGCCGCAGACCACCGCCAGGACTTCGTCGTCCAGTGGCGGCAGCCCGGCCAGCCAGCTGGTGCGTGCCGAAGAGCGCGAGCTGTGGGAAGCACTGCGTACCCTGCGGCGCAAGCTGGCCGAGGAGCACAGCGTGCCGCCCTACGTCATCTTCCCCGACTCGACGCTGCTGGAGATGCTGCGCAGCCAGCCGGTCAGCCTCAGCGACATGGCCCAGGTCAGCGGCGTGGGTGCGCGCAAGCTGGAGCGTTATGGCCAGGCCTTCCTCGAGGTGCTGAACAACAGCGGTGGCACCGACGAAGCGCCGAAAGTGGTACTTGACCTGCGCCACGAACTGGTCAGCCTGGCCCGTGCCGGCATGACCCCGGCGCAGATCGCCGGGCAGCTCAACTGCAGCGAGAAGAACGTCTACAGCCTGCTGGCCGAGGCGCTGGGCCGCCAGGAACTGAGCCTGGAACAGGCCCTGGACCTGCCGGAAGACCTGTTGATGGAAGTGCAGGATGCCTTCCTCGATGGCGAGGGCGAGCTGCCACCGGTATCGGCGATTGCGCCGCTGTTCGGGGCGCGGGTGCCAGAGGGCGTGCTGTACTGCGTGCGGGCTGCGCTGGCGGCCGAGTTCGAGCTGTAAGTGACGACAGGATCGAAGGCAGAACTGCCATCTGCTGACCTTTGTCATGTTTTTTGACGATTATCGAACATTCCAGGGTGCCCGAGCCTTGCCTCGTGGGACGGGCCATGGTTAGCTGCCTAATAATTAGATCTGTTCAATGAGTTGCTTATGCCCCTAACCGACAACCAACACCGCTTCGGCATGCAGCTGGCCCAGATGTCCCGGGGTTGGCGTGCCGAGCTGGACCGCCGCCTGGCCGGGCTCAACCTGTCCCAGGCGCGCTGGCTGGTGTTGCTGCACCTGGCCCGTTTCGAAGAGGCCCCGACCCAGCGTGAGCTGGCCCAGAGCGTGGGTGTCGAAGGCCCGACCCTGGCGCGCCTGCTCGACAGCCTGGAGGCGCAGGGGCTGGTACGCCGGCAAGCGGTGCTGGAAGACCGGCGGGCGAAGAAGATTGTGCTGTGCCCGCCGGCCAAGCCACTGATCGACCAGATCGAGACCATTGCCAATCAACTGCGGGTAGAGCTGTTCACCGGGGTGGACGAGGCGGAGCTGCAGGTGTGCATGCGGGTGCATGCCAAGATTCTGGCCAACCTCGAGAAATCCTGAGGGGCCAGGGGCCGCTTTGCAGCCTTCAAGTTGGCGCTGTCCCTGTGGGAGCGGCTTTAGCCGCGAACACCGGCGCAGCCGGTGCCATGCACCGCGTCGCCTGCTTCGCGGGTGAACCCGCTCCCACAGGGGTCTCACCGGCCCTGAAAGTGATGAAGCCCTAGAAGGTATGCCCAAGGTTCAGGTACACCGCCTGCTCATGCGCACTGTTGGCCCCGTAGCTCAGGTTCAACGGCCCCAACGGCGTCTCCAGCCCCAGGAAGATGCTCGCCGCATTGATGTAGCCACTGTCGAAATCGTTGTCGTTGTTCCACGCCCGCCCTCGCTCCAGCGACCCGCCGATGTACAGCGGGAAGTCCAGCGGCACGTAGGCCCGTGGTGTCAGGCGGCGGTAGTAGACCATGCGCATCAGGCTCACGTTCTGCCCCGACACCGAGTCCTGGCGGAAGCCTGACAGCTCCCGCGCGCCACCCAGCACGAAGCTCGAGGTCACCACTTCGGTATCATCCAGCGTGCGCCCGTAGCGCCCGCCCAGCACGAAGGTGTTCGGCCCGCTGCTGAGGGCCTTGTCCAGGTTGAACATCCACTGCCGGTAATCCTGGTCGGAATCCAGCGACTGGTCATACTTGCGCAAGGTCAGGCCGATATCCTCGCCGCTGTGCGGGAAGTACAGGTTATCGAGGGTGTCGAACGAGTACTTCAGCTCGTAGAAACCTTCGTTGAAACTGACCTTGGGCAGGTCCTGATCACCGATGCGTACCTCGGCCTCGCCCCAGGCCTTGCCCACACCCAGGCGCACTTCACCGTTGGTGCCGATCTGCCGCCCCACGTTAAGGCCAAAGCCGTAACGCTCCAGGCGGTACTCGGCCACCGGGTCGTTGTCCAGTGTGGCTTCGATGTTCTGCGAGCTGAAGTCCAGGTACGGCGCGATGAAGTAGCGCGAGCCCACGTCCAGCGGCTGGTAGAACTCGCTGTACAACTCCTGCTGGTCGCCGATCTGGCCACGGGTCAACCATTCGGCGCCGAGGCTGTTGATGCCGTTGACCCGGTAGCTGGCGCCCAGGTTGAAGGCGCTGTCGCCGCGCAGGTCGTCCGACAGGTTCAGGCCCAGGCGCAGGTAGTCGGTGCCACCGCGTCGGCCGCGGGCGTTGATCACCAGGGTGTTGTCGTCGCCCTTGTGCACCACGCGGTACTGCACCCGGTCGAAGTAGTCCAGGCCGTACAGCGTGCCCATGTCGGTCTGCAGGCGGCCTAACTCCAGCGGCGCATCGATCGGTTGGCGGATGTACGAGCGGATGACCTCGTCGCTGACCTTGGAGTCGTTTTCGATCCTGATCGCGGTGATCGTCGGCGTGCGTTGGCGCGGCGAGCGGGCCACGGCCAGGCTGCTGTCACCTTCGGGCTGGCGCAGGGCGGCAAGGCGCGGGTCGAGCAGGCGGGTGGCGCGGTAGCCGGCCTCGATCATTTCCCGAGCGCGGCCAAAGTCGGTGACGCCAAAGGCGGTCAGTGGTGGCTGGATGAGGATGTCGTCGCGGTGCAGGCTGGCCAGTTGTTCTTCCGAGTTGCGCCGGGTCATCAGGGTGATCGACTGGTTGAGCACATCGACCACCGTGGCCAGCTGCTTGCGGTCACGCAGCGGGGTGCCGATGTCGACCACGATGGCCAGGTCCACACCCATTTCGCGGGCGACGTCCACCGGGATGTTGTCGACCATGCCGCCGTCCACCAGCAGCCGGCCGTCCAGTTCGACCGGGGCGAATACCGCCGGGATCGACATGCTGGCGCGGATCACCTGGGGCAGGTGGCCACGGCGGAACACTACCTTTTCGCCACTGGCGATGTCGGTGGCCACTGCGCGGAAGGGAATGGGCAGCTTGTCGAAGTCACGGGTGTCGGCGGTGTGCGCCAGCTTGCTTTCCAGCAGCAGCGCCAGGTTCTGGCCCTGGATCACCCCCAGCGGCAGGCCCAGGCTGCCGTCGTCGCGAAAGCTGAGCTTCTGCTTGACCAGGAAGTCGCGGTCATCCTGCTTGCGCCGGAACGGCACATCCTTGCGCGGCGGGGCATCGGACAGCGCCTGTTGCCAGTCGAGGGTGGTGGCAAGCTTTTCCAGCTCTTCGACACTGTAGCCCGAGGCATACAGGCCGCCGACCACCGCGCCCATGCTGGTGCCGGCGATGGCGTCGATGCGCACGCCCTGTTCCTCCAGGGCCTTGAGCACACCAATGTGGGCCAGGCCACGGGCCGCGCCCCCCGACAGCACCAGGCCAACCTTGGGCCTGGCCGGTTCGGCGGCGAATACCGTGAGGGAGGTGAGGGTGAGCAGGAAACAGAACAGCAAACGGCGCATCGTGAGTCTCAAACCGTGGGCTAAAGACCGCTAGTATAAGCGGCCCCTCACCTGGAGATGCCTCACCATGGCCGACAGCAAACCGGAAATCGTCATCACGTATTGCACGCAGTGCCAATGGCTGCTGCGTGCCGCCTGGCTGGCCCAGGAACTGCTCAGCACCTTCACCGACGACCTTGGCCGGGTGGCCCTGGAGCCTGGCACCGGCGGTATTTTCCGCATCACCTGCAATGGCGTGCAGATCTGGGAGCGCAAGGCCGACGGTGGCTTCCCCGAAGCCAAGGTGCTGAAGCAGCGGGTGCGCGACCAGATCGACCCGCAGCGCGACCTGGGCCACAACGACCGCTGAATCAGGCGCCCTCGGCCAGCGGCCGCTGCCTGGGCGGTTGCTCAGCGGCCAGGCGGCTGGACAGCACGATGGCGAAGATGATCAGCGCGCCGCCCAGCAGCATGCGCAGGGTCGGGGTTTCGGCGAACACCACCCAGGCCACGGCAATGCCGTAGACCGGTTCCATGCCGAACACCACGGCGGCGGTGCGCGCCTTGATCACCGACAGGCTGGCGACGAACAGGCTGTGCGCCACGCCGGTGCAGAAGATGCCGAGCAGGGCGATCCACAGCCAGTCCATGGTGGCTACGCCGGCCAGGTCCGGTGCCGCGAACGGCAGCAGGCACAAGCCCACCACCAGGTTCTGCCACAGCGCCGCCTGCACTGCAGGCAGGCGGCCCGAGCCGGCGCGGTTGGTGAGTGACAGCAGGGAGAACAGCAGCCCCGACAGCAATGACCAGAGCAGGCCGCCGGTGGCTTCACTGGCCAGGTCGAATGCTGGCGTGACCAATACCAGGCCGATGCTGACCAGCAACACCAGCAAAGCCTCGTTGCGGCGGATGCGTTCGCGGAACAGCAGGCCTTCGAGGATCACGGTAAAGGCCGGGAAGCTGGCGAAGCCGAGGGTGGCGATGGCCACGCCGGCGACCTTTACCGCGATGAAGAAACTGACCCAGTGCCCGGCCAGCAGCACGCCGCCGAGCAGCAGGCGGCGGGCGTCCTGGCCGCTCAGGCGTTGCCAGCCCGGCCCGGCCAGGCTGGCGAACAGGGCCAGGGCGAGCACGGCGAAGGCGGCGCGTCCGAAGACGATGATCGCCGGGCTGGCGCTGGCGGCCAGTTTGCCGAAGACGCCGGTGAGGCCGAAGAACAGCGCGCCGATGTGCAGGGCGCCGAGGGCGGTGCGGTGGTTCATGGGTGGTCCTTGCTCAAGATCTCTACTGGCTGTGCCGGCCTCTTCGCGGGCATGCCCGCTCCCACAGGTACTGCACAGGTGTTGAAAACGGTGCAACACCTGTGGGAGCGGGCGCGCCCGCGAAAGGGCCGGTACAGGCTCAGTGTATAGGCTCAGAAGAATGCATTCTGTCGCAAGGCTAGTGTGAGTTGTCGCCAGACTCTCGCCGCAAAGCCAACGGCGTACACCCGAACGCCCGCAACATCGCCGCCGAAAACGCACTCTGCGAGCTGTACCCCACCTGCGCCGCAATCTCCCCCATCGGTAGCAAGGTCTGCATCACCAGCCGCCGCGCCTTGAGCAAGCGCCGCTGGCGAATGTAGTCCATCGGCGTCATCCCGCATTCCGCGGTAAAGCGCGCATGCAGGCGGGCACTGGACAACCCGGCGATGCGCGCCAGGTCAGCCACTTGCAGCGGGTAGGCGGCATGCCGCTCGATATGCGCATCGAAGGCGGCATAGGGCAGGCGCTGGCTGGCTGCGACGCTGGCTGCCGCCGTGGGGTTGAGGCTGGCCAGCAGCAGCGCTGCCCCTTGCCGGGCAATCAGCGGGTCGTGCATGGGGCTGGTCGCCAGCCAGTCCACCAATTGCTGCTGGCGCTCGTCCAGGCCCAGGGCGGCGGGGCGGTCGAGCAGGCGGCGGCTGGCATCGGCATGTTCGCCCAGTTGCTCGCGCAACCATTGGTCCCCTGGTACATCCAGCACCAGGCAATCGCTGCCGCCATCGCTGGCGCAGGTGTGATGGGCGCCCGCCGGTACCACGATCAGCCCCTGTCGATCTATCCCGGCGCCATGCCCCTGGACCTCGAACTCCAGGCGACCGCGCAGGCCGAACACCAGTTGCGGGTGTTCGTGGCTGTGGGCGATCAGGCTGTCGCGGTAATGGCGCAGCGAGAGGATCGGGCCGGCGGTCATGGGGAGAGTCGTCCTCGCAGGGCAGAACCGCATTGTGCCTCATTCCCTGCAGTCCATCACTCGTAACGGTTTTGCCACTGCGCTGTCATCCGCGCCTGCCAGTCTCCAGCAAACTGCGCCGGAGCCTGCCCATGACCCATGCCGAACTGTCCCGTCCCTCGCGCAAGCAACGCGTGCGTACCCTGTGGATTTCCGATGTGCATCTGGGCACCCGCGACTGCCAGGCCGAACACCTGTCGCAGTTCCTCAAGGGCTACCAGGCCGACCGCATCTACCTGGTGGGCGATATCATCGATGGCTGGAAGCTGCGCGGCGGGATCTACTGGCCTCAAGCCCATACCAACGTGATCCGCCGCCTGCTGACCATGAGCAAGCGCGGCACCGAGGTGATCTACGTCACCGGCAACCATGACGAATTCCTGCGCCGTTACTCCAAGCTGATGCTCGGCAATATCCAGCTGGTGGACGAGGCGGAGCACCTGACCGCCGATGGCCGCCGCCTGCTGGTGATCCATGGCGACCAGTTCGACGTGATTACCCGTTACCACCGCTGGCTGGCGTTTCTTGGCGACCGTGCCTACGAGTTCACCCTGGTGCTCAACCGCTGGCTCAACCACTGGCGTGCCCGCTATGGATACGGCTATTGGTCACTGTCGGCGTACCTGAAGCACAAGGTCAAAGGCGCGGTGAACTTCATCAGCGACTTCGAGGATGCCATTGCCCACGAGTGCACCCGCCGCGGTTTTCATGGTGTGGTGTGTGGGCATATCCACCATGCCGAGATTCGCCAGGTGGGGGAGGTGGAGTACCTCAATTGCGGGGATTGGGTGGAGTCGTGCACGGCGCTGATCGAGCATTGGGATGGCACGATCGAGCTTTATCGGCTGGCGGAGGCGCAGGCGCGTGAAGCGCAGGCAGCGGCGGCGGTGCGCGAACCGGCGTAGGGGTTGAGGGCCAAGGGGGCTGCCTTGCAGCCCTTTCGCGACACAAGGCCGCTCCCACAGGCCGCAAAGCGGCCCCAAAAATCTACAGGCTGATCTTGCCCAGCAGGATATCCCTGAACATCACGAAATCCCCGATCAGGCTATACAGCGGATGGGTAAAGGTCGCAGGCCGGTTCTTTTCGAAAAAGAAATGCCCGACCCAGGCAAAGCCGTAGCCGAACACGGGCAAGGCCAGCAGCAACAACCATTTGCCACTGCCGATGATATAGGCCAGCAGGGCTATCACCAGGCTGGTGCCGACAAAGTGCAGGCGGCGGCAGGTGGGGTTGCTGTGCTCCCCCAGGTAGTAAGGGTAGAACTCGGCAAAACTGCGAAACTGCGCTGTGCGGTTCATGACAGTGCTCCGGGATTAATACTTCTGGACAAGATGCACGGCGTGGAGCCTGAATCGAGTCTAGAGTGACTGGCGAGGCCTATCAGTGACAATAGGCGCCAATTGAATATCCTTGGGGTTCACCGCAGGAGCGGTCAGCATAAATGCCTGTCATGAGCGAAAGAACCACGTCAGCCAGCTGGGCATCAGGGATCGTGAAGGCACTCGAGCTGGAAGGGCTGGACTGCCGGGCCATGTTCAAGCAGCTGGGGCTGGATTTCTCTGCCCTCGACGACCCCGACGCGCGCTTCCCCCAGGACTCCATGACCCGGCTGTGGCAACTGGCAGTGGAACTGTCGGGCAACGAGGCCATAGGCCTGAACATGGCGCGGGTGGTGCGCCCGGCGTCGTTCCATGTGGTGGGCTATGCGTTGATGTCCAGCCGCACCCTGGCCGAAGGCTTCGAGCGCCTGGTGCGTTACCAGCGCATCATCGCCGAAAGCTCCGACCTCAGCTTCGTCCTCGGCCCCGAGGGTTATTCGCTGATCCTGACCGTACACGGCGACCATCTGCCACCGACCCGGCACAGTGCCGAGGCATCGCTGGCCTGCGCGCTTGCGCTGTGCAGCTGGCTCAGCGGTCGGCCGGTGCAACCGCGCCGGGTGCTGGTGCAGGGGCCGCAGCCAAAGAATATCGAACCGTACAAGGTGGCGTTCCATTCGCCGCTGGTGTTCGGGGCGCCGCACGATGCGCTGGTGTTCGAACGCGCCGACATGGAGGCGCCGCTGCCCACCGCCAACGAGGCCATGGCCATCCTGCATGACCGCTTTGCCGGCGAATACCTGGCGCGTTTCTCGGAAAGCCGGGTCACCCACCGCGTGCGCCAGGTACTGTGCCGCATCCTGCCGCAGGGCGAGCCCAAGCGCGAAACCCTGGCCCAGGCCCTGCACCTGTCGCAGCGCACCTTGCAGCGGCGGCTGCAGGAAGAAGGCACCAGCTTCCAGACCTTGCTCGACGATACCCGCCGCGAACTGGCCGAACAGTACCTGGCGCAGCCAGGCATGACCCTGCTGGAAACCGCCTACCTGCTGGGTTTTGCCGACCCCAGCAACTTCTACCGGGCGTTCCGCCGCTGGTTCCATGCCACGCCCAGTGAGTACCGCGCCCGCCTGGGTGCCGAGCCTGAGGTGGTCAGTGACGCCAGAACGCCGGCATGCACAACACTAGCACGGTGATGATTTCCAATCGGCCGAGCAGCATGCCGCTGGCGAGAATCCACTTGGCAGCGTCCGGCAGCGTGGCGTAGTTGCCCGACGGGCCGATCACTTCACCCAGGCCCGGGCCCACACCCGAGACCGTGCCGGCAGCGCCGGTCAGGGCGGTCATCCAGTCCACGCCAAGCAACGAAAGCAGCAGCGCCATGACGCAGATGGTGATGGCGAAGAAGAACGAGAAAGTCAGGATCGAACGCACGATTTCTTCGTCGAGGCGGTGGCCGTTGTACTTCTGCTTGATCACCGCGCGTGGGTGGATCAGCTGGTTGAGGCTGGCCTTGAGCAGGATGTAGGCGACCTGGAAGCGGAAGATCTTGATGCCACCTGCCGTCGAGCCGGAGCAGCCGCCGACGAAGCCCAGGTAGAAGAACAGCATCAGCGAGAAGTTGCCCCACAGGCTGTAGTCACCCAGGGCAAAGCCGGTGGTGGTGACCACCGAAGTCACGTTCAACGCCACGTGGCGCAGGGCGTCGAGCCAGTGCAGGTTGGTGGTGGCCCAGTACCAGGTGCCAAGCACCAGCCAGGTGGCCACCAGCATGCCCAGCAAACCCTGCACCTGCTGGTCGCGGATCAGTGCCTTGCGGTTGCCGCGCAGGGTCGCCACGTAAAGGGTGAAGGGCAGGCTGCCGAGGATCATCACCACCACCGCGACCCAGTGCACGGCCGGGATATCCCACTTGGCCAGCGACTGGTCGGAGGTGGAAAACCCGCCAGTGGAAATCGCCGACATGGCGTGGTTGATCGCATCGAACGGGCTCATGCCGGCCCACCAGAAGCCCAGCGCGCCCAGGATCGAGAAGCCGACGTATACCCCCACGATCGACTTGGCGACCATGTGCGAGCGCGGCATGACCTTCTCCGAGCGGTCGGACGATTCGGTCTGGAACAGGCGCATGCCACCGATGCGCAGCAGCGGCAGGATCGCTACCGCCATGCCGATGAAGCCGATGCCGCCGAGCCAGTGCAGCATCGAGCGCCACATCAGGATGCCCGGTGACATGTTGTCCAGCCCGCTGAGCACCGTGGCGCCGGTGGCGGTGATGCCCGACATGCTTTCGAAGAAGGCGTCGGTGTAGCTGATGTGCTGGGTCAGCAGGAACGGCAGGGCGGCGAACACGCACACCACCAGCCAGCTGCTGACGGTCAGCAGGTACATGTCGCGCGGGCGCAGGTGCACATGTTCGGGGCGGCCCTGGAGCACCAGGGCCAGGCCGGCGATGAAGGTGATCAGGCTCGACCAGAGGAACGACGGCATGTCACGGGTGCGTTCGAAGATCACCAGGGTCGCCATGGGCACGGCCATGCTGACGGCGAGGGTAATCAGGAAGATGCCGATGATGAAACCAATGATCCTTAAGGTCGGCAACGCCATGTGATCTGCTCTGACTCGAAACGGAAGGGCGCCATTCTACCTATGGGTCTGGTGATGTAAACGCTAGAATGGCGGCACATTTACCTGCCAGGAGGGTAGCCGATGGAGGCTCTCGACGCATTGCTCAACCGTGTTTCCGTGCCACGCCTGACCGACCCGGCGCCCAATGCCGCCCAGCGCGAGGCGCTGTTCCAGGCCGCCCTGCGCGCCCCGGACCACGGCCAGCTGCGGCCGTGGCGCTTTCTCACCATCGAAGGCCAGGGCCGCGAGAAGCTGGGTGAGCTGTTCGCCGAAGCGCTGCAGCACAAGGGGGATGCCAGCCAGGCTGCCCTGGACAAGGCCCGTGCCATGCCCCTGCGGGCGCCGTTGCTGATCGTGGTGGTTGCCAGGCTGCAGGACCACTTCAAGGTGCCCAAGTCCGAGCAGCGGCTGGCGGCAGGCTGTGCGGCGCACGGCATCCTGATTGCGGCGCATGCGCAAGGTATCGGTGCGGTGTGGCGCACCGGGGACATGGCTTTCGATGCCCATGTGCACAAGGGCCTGGGGCTGGCCGCGAACGAGGAGCTGATCGGGTATCTGTATGTGGGTACGCCGCTGACCGAGCCGCGCACCGCGCCGATTCTGAAAACTGCTGATTTCGTCAGTGCCTGGGGCGAGTAACGCAGCCTTGGGCTGATTGCCGTATCAAGGCATCCGGCCCTTTCGCGGGTAAACCCGCTCCCACAGGTGTTGCGCAAATTTCAGGCCTTGCACAGTACCTGTGGTAGAGGGCGGGTGCCTTTACAGCACATCAACCGCCCGCCGCTCCCACAGGAGGTGCGAAAATTTCACGCCTTGCACAGGTACCTGTGGGAGCGGGTTTACCCGCGAAGAGGCCGGGAGCATTTACATCAAATCAACTGCCTGTCGCTTCAGTCACAGGCAACTCCAGCCGCGCCACAAAGCCCCCCTGTGGATGGTTCTCCAGCGCCAGGCTGCCACCATGCCGCTCTGCCGCCTTGCGTGCAATCGCCAGCCCCAGCCCATGCCCCGGCGCATCCTGCCCCGGCGCACGGAAGAACGGTTCCCCCAGCTGCGCCAGGTGTTCCGCCGCCGCCCCCGGCCCATGGTCTCGCACGCTGATCACGATACGGTCCTGCTCGCGCACGGCGCTGACTTCGATCGGCTGGCCCTGCGGGTTGAAGCGCAGGGCGTTGCGCAGCAGGTTGTCCACGGCACGCTCGATCAGCGTTGGCCAACCCTGCAAGGTCAACCCCGGTTGTGCCTCCAGGCGCACGTCCTGCTCTGGTGCGCTGAGCTGGGCGTCCTTGCGCACGCTGCCGAGCAGGGCGTTGAGGTCGACCGGCTCGGCATGGGCCTGTTCGGCATCGACACGCGCCAGGGCGAGAATTTCGCTGATCAGGTCTTCCAGGCGGTCGCATTCGCGGGTCAGGCGTGGCCACAGCGCCTCACGCTGCTCCGGCTCGGCGCGCTCGGCCAAGGCCAGGGCGATACGCAGCCTGGCCAGCGGTGAGCGCAGTTCATGGGACACATCGCGCAGCAACTGGCGCTGGCTGCCGATGGTGCTTTGCAGGCGCGCGCCCATCTTGTTGAAGTCCTTGGCCAGCACGCCGAACTCGTCACGCCGCGCCGCCAGCTGCGCCAGGCTGTTCTGCTGGTAGGTGGTCTGGCCCAGGTCATGCACGGCGCTGCGCAGGCGGCTGAGCGGGCGGGTGATGGACAGGGTCACCAGCAGGCTGAACAGGGTCAGCACCACCAGGGCAATGCCCAGCGCACTGAGCGGCCATAACAGGCTTTCGCGGTGCCAGGCATCCAGCGCCGGGTGAGGGATGCGGTAGATCAACAGGTACGTCTCGCCGGTATCGGGGCTGGTGTATTCCTCGGTCAACCGGCGCCACGGCAGGCGCCGCTGGTCATTGTGCTGGCGTGCCTCGAAGGCCGCCGCACGGCGCGGGAAGGTGCCGGGCACCACGGCTTCGCCACTGTCGTCGAGCACCTGCACGTCGATCTTGTAGCGGTCCTTGCGCCGTTCCAGGAAGTGCTGTGCCGAAGCCAGGCCTTCCTGTTCGTAATGCTTGGCCCACTTGCTGGCCAGGGTATTCAGGCCCGGGTGGCGGCTGAGGATCCAGGCGTCCTGGTTGAGCATATGGCCCAGCAGGATCGACAGGCCCGCAACCAGGGTGATGGCCAGCCAGAAACTGGCCAGGATGCGCCAGAACAGTGAACGCAAGTGCACCTCCTGCAAACAAGAAAAGCCCGGCTCGCACTGAGGCGGGCCGGGCATCGGGAGGACAGCTTACTGGGCCTTGTTGCCTTTTTCAGCTTTCCAGGCCTGGAACTCCTGCCACTCGGCTTTCTGTGCGGCGCGTTCCTTCTGCAGTTCGTCGAACTTCTTCTGCTGCTCAGGCTTGAGCAGGGCACGGACCGCGCTGTCGGTCTTGTCGCGGTTGGCCTGCAGTTCGTCCTTCATCGCCTTCTGGTCGGCGGCCGGCAGTTTGGACAGGTAGCGCTCGGTGATGTCGCGGCGCTGTTTCATCTGCTCGCCCATCAGTTTGCCGATCTGCTGGCGCTGGTCACGGCTCAGGTCCAGCTGGTGGAAAGGCGCATCACCGCGATGATGTGGGCCGTCGTGGCGCGGGCCGCCTTCAGGCATGGCCATGGCCACGGTCGGCAGGGCGGCGGCGAACATCAGGGCGATAAGGGTCTTGCGCATGGTGTCTCTCCTTTCATGGGCCGGTGGTTACCGGATGAGCACAGTCTAGGGAGATCACCGTCAAGCGCGGTCAGTGGATGGTAAAGGCTCGGTAAAGATGTTCAGAGGCAGTAGTAATAGCCACGGCTGCGCAGGGCGACAATGCGCGGCCGGCCATCGGCGTGGGGGCCGATCTTCTTGCGCAGGTTGCTGACGTGCATGTCCAGGCTGCGGTCGTACAGGGTCAGCTTGCGGCCCAGGCCGATCTGCGCCAGTTCCTGCTTGTCCAGCGGCTCGCCGGGTTGGCGCAGCAGGGCTTCGAGAATGCGGCTTTCGGACAGGGTCAGAGTCATTTCGCGGCCATCGATGCTGGCCACGCCACGGGCAGGGCTGTAGACCAGGTCGCCCAGTTCCACCTGGCTGGTGGTGGCGGTGGGGTGGCTGCGGCGCAGCACGGCACGCAGGCGAGCGGTGAGTTCACGCGGGTCGCAGGGTTTGGCCAGATAGTCGTCGGCGCCCAGTTCCAGGCCGAGGATGCGGTCCAGCGGCTCGCCGCGGGCCGAGAGCATCAGCACCGGCATTTCGGCATGCTCGCTGCGCAACTGCTTGAGCAGTTCCAGGCCACTGCCGTCGGGCAGCATCACGTCCAGCACCACGGCCGCCGGGGCATGCGTGGCCAGGGCCTGGCGTGCGCTCTGGCCATCGTGGCAGGCGCGCACGGTAAACCCTTCCTGGGTCAGCCAGCTGCCGAGCAGCTCGCACAGCTCCTGGTCATCATCTATCAGTAACAGCTCGCTCATGACTCACTCAATTCAACCATTGACGGCGGCTATTCGGCCCGCCAGTGGCAAAGATACCGCAGACTGATGGCAACAGTATAACTGCCGGTACCGCGTGGGCTTCTTCGCGGGCTTGCCCGCTCCCACAGGTAACCCACAAACCTCAGGACCTGTGGTGTCCCTGTGGGAGCGGGCAAGCCCGCGAAGAAGCCCACGCGGTCTCAGATCAAGGCAGCACTTGCTTGAACGGCTTGACCACCACCTTGTCGTACACGCCCGCGGCAATGTAAGGGTCGGCATCGGCCCAGGCCTGCGCCGCGGCCAGGGAGTCGAACTCGGCAACGATCAGGCTACCGCTGAAACCCGCTTCGCCCGGGTCGTTGCTGTCGATGGCCGGGTGCGGGCCGGCCAGTACCACGCGGCCCTCGGCCTTCAGCTGCTGCAGGCGTTCGATGTGCGCCGGGCGGGCGGCCAGACGCTTTTCCAGGGAGTTTGCGACGTCGCTGGCGATGATGGCGTAGAGCATGTCAATCCTTGGGTTTGGAGGTAGAAGGGTCGTCGTGCAGGTGGCGCGACAGGTACACGCCCTGCGCTACCAGGAACATCACGGTCATGCCCAGGCTGCCGAACACCTTGAAGTCGACCCAGAAGTCCTGGAAGGTGAAGGCGACGAACAGGTTGGCCGCGCCGCAGAACAGGAAGAAGCCGATCCAGGCCAGGTTCAGGCGGGTCCAGATGGCATCGGGCAGGCTCAGGGCGTGGCCCATGATGCGCTTGATCAGCACCCGGTCGCCGATGAAATGGCTGCCGGCGAAGCCCAGGGCGAACAGCCAGTTCACCACTGGCGCCTTCCATTTGAGGAAGGTTTCGCTGTGGAAGGTCAGGGTCAGGCCGCCGAACACCAGGCAGGCCACCAGGGTCAGCCACTGGCCCTTTTCCAGCTTGCGCTGGCGCAGGAACAGCGCGCCGTAGACCACCAGCGAGCTGATGATCAGCATGGCCGTGGCGCTGTAGATGCCGCCGAATTCGAAGCTGTGGCCGGCGACTTCCATGGGGCGCGGGTCGAGCTTGTAGACGATGAAGAACAGCAGCAGCGGGATGAAATCGATGAATTGTTTCACAATGGCAGCCAGAATCAGGATGTGACGGCATAATAACAAACATCGATTCCAGCGAAAGCGCTCCTCCATGAATGTTGATCTGCACTGTCACAGCACGGCCTCCGACGGCGCCCTGTCGCCTTCGATACTGGTCGCCCGGGCCCATGAGCATGGGGTGCAAACGCTGGCACTGACCGACCATGACACCATCGAAGGCCTGCCCGAGGCGCGCCAGGCGTGCCGCGACAAGGGCATGCACTGGGTCAGCGGGGTGGAGCTGTCGTGCACCTGGGGTGGCGCGACCATCCATGTGCTGGGCTATGACTTCCCGCTCGACGCGCCGCCCCTGCTGGCGGCGATCGAAGCGCTGCACCGCGGCCGCTGGCTGCGCGCCGAAGAAATCGACAAACGGCTGGCGGCCAAGGGCATGCCCGGTACCCTCGACGGCGCCCGCGCCGTGCAGCACGAACTGGGCGATAGCGGCAACGCCCCGGCGCGCCCGCATTTTGCCGAGTACCTGGTGCGTGCCGGGCACGTCAAGGACCGCGGCGAGGCGTTTCGCAAATGGCTGGGCGCCGGCAAGCTGGGGGACGTCAAGCAGCACTGGCCTACCCTCGATGAAACCGTCGCCACCCTGCGCCAGTCCAACGCTTGGGTGAGCCTGGCGCATCCCATGCACTACGATCTGACCCGCAGCAAGCGCAGAAGGCTGATTGCCGACTATATTCAGGCAGGCGGGCAGGCGCTTGAAGTGGTCAACGGGATGATGCCTGCCGAGCAGGTGGGCACCATGTCCATCCTCACCCGTGAGTTCGGCCTGCTGGCAAGCGCTGGCAGTGACTTCCACGGCCCCGGCACCTGGGGCGAGATCGGTGCCTACCGGCCTTTGCCCGAGGACCTGCCACCTCTGTGGCGCCGATTCAGCCATGAACAGCCTTTGGCGGTATGAACAGGACGACTACGTGAGCCAATTTTTCCAGATTCATCCGGAGAACCCGCAGCAGCGCCTGATCAAGCAGGCCGTCGAGATTATCCGCAAGGGCGGTGTGGTGGTGTACCCGACGGATTCGGCCTACGCGCTGGGTTGCCAGATGGGTGACAAGGCGGCCATCGAACGGGTGCGGCGCCTGCGCGGGCTGGACAAGACCCATAACTTCACCCTGATGTGCTGCGACATGTCGCAGCTGGGGTTGTACGCCAAGGTCGATACCGGCACCTTCCGCCTGCTCAAGGCACATGTGCCGGGGCCTTACACGTTCATCCTCAACGGCACGCGCGAAGTGCCGCGCCTGCTGTTGCACGATAAACGCCGCACCATCGGGCTACGGGTGCCGGCCCATGCCATCACCCTGGCCTTGCTGGCTGAACTGGGCGAGCCGTTGATGAGTGTGAGCCTGATCCTGCCGGGCGATACCGAGCCAATGACCGACCCTTACGAGATCCGTGAGCGCCTGGAGCACCATGTCGACCTGGTGATCGACGGCGGTTTCGGTGACCTCAAGGCATCGACCATCATCGACCTGTCCGGTGATGAGCCGGAACTGGTCCGTGAAGGCTGCGGCGACCCCACGCCGTTCCTGGTCAACGCGTGAGCCAGGTGGAAGCGCCCGAGGCGCCGGCCGAACAGGCCGAGGTGCCTCGCCAACTGCAATTGGCCCTGGTCTATGGCGAAGCCCTGACCGAGCTGCCGCTGGACCTGTACATCCCGCCGGACGCCCTGGAAGTCATCCTCGAAGCCTTCGAAGGCCCGCTGGACCTGTTGCTGTACCTGATCCGCAAGCAGAACATCGACATCCTCGACATCCCGGTGGCGGAAATCACCCGCCAGTACATGGGCTACGTGGAGCTGATGAAGAGCGTGCGCCTGGAGCTGGCCGCCGAATACCTGGTGATGGCTGCCATGCTCGCCGAGATCAAGTCGCGCATGTTGCTGCCGCGCTCGGCCGACGTCGAGGAGGAGGAGGGCGACCCGCGCGCCGAACTGATCCGCCGGCTGCAGGAGTACGAGCGGTTCAAGGCCGCCGCCGAAGGTATCGATGAATTGCCACGGGTTGGCCGCGAGGTGGTGGTGCCGCGGCTGGAGGCGCCGCAGGCCAAGGTGCGCAAGCTGTTGCCCCAGGTCAGCCTGGAGGAGCTGCTGGTGTCGATGGCCGAGGTGATGCGCCGCAACGACCTGTTCGAAAGCCATCAGATCACCCGCGAGACCTTGTCCACCCGCGAACGCATGAGCCAGGTGCTGGAACGCCTGAAGGGCGGCGGTTTCGTGCCGTTCGTCGAGCTGTTCGCCGCCGAGGAGGGCAAGCTGGGTGTGGTGGTGACGTTCATGGCGATTCTCGAGCTGGTGAAGGAATCGCTGATCGAACTGGTGCAGAATGAACCCTTCGCCGCCATCCACGTGCGGCTTCGCCCCGCGCTTGTTGAAGAACCTGATGAACCTGAATGAACCCCGCGACCTGGCGTCGCTGATCGAAGCCTTCCTGCTGGCTTCGGGCAAGCCGCAATCCCTGGAGCGCCTGTACGAACTGTTCGAGGAAGCCGAGCGACCGGAGCCCAAGGTCTTCAGGCAGGCTCTGGAGCTGCTGGGCAAGTCGTGCAATGGCCGTGCCTTCGAGCTCAAGGAGGTGGCCAGCGGTTACCGCCTGCAGATTCGCGAGGACTTTGCGCCGTGGGTCGGGCGCCTGTGGGAAGAGCGCCCGCAGCGCTACTCGCGCGCGCTGCTGGAAACCCTGGCCCTGATCGCCTACCGCCAGCCCATCACCCGTGGCGAAATCGAGGATGTGCGCGGCGTGGCGGTGAACAGCAACATCATCAAGACCCTGATGGAGCGCGAATGGATCCGCGTGGTCGGCTACCGCGAAGTGCCCGGGCGGCCGGCGATGTTCGCCACCACCAAGGCGTTTCTCGACCATTTCAACCTCAAGAGCCTGGACGAGCTGCCAGCCTTGGCCGAGCTGCGGGAGATGGAACCCGAGCCGCTGCTCGACCCGGATGATGCGCCAGTGCCGGCGCACCTGCAGGCATTGGCGGATGCCAGCCTTGGGGAAGAGGAAGAGGTTGCCGAGCCGAAGGAGGAGACCAGCTTCCGTAGCCTGCTGGTGGAGCTGGATGCCATGGAAGAGGGGCTGAAGACCGATTTCGATGATTTGCGCGAGGAAGAGGCTGAGGCCTCGGTGGAAGAAGAGGGCAAGTCACTGCCCTGATTCCTTTGTTGACTGTGCCGGCCCTTTCGCAGGCTCGCCCGCTCCCACAGGTACTGCGCAGCCCTCAGGACCTGTGATATCCCTGTGGGAGCGGGCGTGCCCGCGAAAGGGCCGGCCATGCCCACACACCACCATTAGGCAGAAACCCCTCGCAAAGCCCACAAAACCCTCTACCCTCCAGTGCGTTCCCCCGCCGAACCGCGTATGATGCGCGGCCTTTTGGCGCGTTCGTCGCCAGAACCCTTATTTCATTCCTACACCGGGAGGTGCCCAGATGAGTGAGCAAGACCTGCAAGACACCGAAATCACCCCTCCATCCGGCGAAAAGCTGCAGAAAGTGCTGGCGCGCATTGGCGTTGGCTCGCGCCGTGACGTCGAGGCCTGGATCAGCCAGGGCCGCATCAAGGTCAACGGCGTCGAGGCCACCCTCGGCCAGCGCGTCGACCTGCACGACGCCATTGCCGTGGATGGCAAGCTGATCAAGCGCGAAGAGGCCGCCGAGGCCACCCGCCGGGTGATCATGTACAACAAGCCCGATGGCGAAATCTGCACCCGTGACGACCCGGAAGGCCGCCCGACCGTGTTCGACCGCCTGCCACGGCCGAAAGAAGGCCGCTGGATCAACATCGGCCGCCTCGACATCAACACCACCGGCCTGCTGCTGTTCACCACCGACGGTGAACTGGCCAACCGCCTGATGCACCCGTCCTACGAGATGGACCGTGAGTACGCGGTACGTGTGCGTGGTGAGGTCGACGACGAGATGGTCGAGCGCCTGAAGGCCGGCGTGATGCTGGAAGATGGCCCGGCCAAGTTCACCGACATCCAGAAGGCACCCGGTGGCGAAGGCTTCAACCACTGGTACCACTGCGTGGTGATGGAAGGCCGCAACCGTGAAGTGCGTCGCCTGTGGGAGTCTCAGGGCATGGTGGTCAGCCGCCTGAAGCGCGTGCGTTTCGGCCCGGTGTTCCTCAACTCCGACCTGCCGATGGGCCGCTGGCGTGAAATGAGCCAGGGCGAAATCGACATCCTCGCTGCTGAAGTGGGCCTGCAGCCGGTGGCGCTGCCAGCCATGAAGCTCAAGGCCAAGGACAAGATGGAGCGCCTGCAGCGCAAGTCGACCCGCCCGCTGGGCCGTGGCGAGCGCGTGCGCAACCTGCGCCCGGCTCACGAAGGTGCTGCTGCTGGCGAACGCCCGGCGCGCCAGCCGCGTGAAGAGGCCCCGCGCAAGACCGGCCGTGGCAGCACCGTGGCCGAACGCCCGAGCGAGATGCGCAAGCGTCCGGCCAAGCCTGAAGGTGACAAGCCGGCAGGGCGTGGCCGCGGCAAACCGCGTGGCTGATTGGCCTGTGTGGTAATCGAGAAACCAGCCTTCGGGCTGGTTTTTTTATGCCTGTCAGATTTTGGGGCTGCTTTGCAGCCCATCGCCGGCAAGCCAGCTCCCACAGGGTCACCACAATGGCCGCACCTGTGATCATCCTGTGGGAGCTGGCTTGCCGGCGATGGGCCGCAAAGCGGCCCCAAGACATTGAACAAAAAGAATTTTCGGACGACTGGCAAGTTCTCGAACCACCCTGTAAAGAAAACTGTACGAATGTGGTCGGTTTCAGCCCGGATTTCAGATTAGGTCGAATCGTGTAAACAAACCTTGCCGCCGACTCCCCGTCAAAACAGCCGGCCAAGCCCCGCCCACCCTTGCCCAAAGGCCCGCCCCACGGTGTTATAGCCGCCATTGCCGTGTGCAAAAGCCTGTCCACAGAGCCAGGCTGACAAAACAACAAATGGAGGCGCCATGTACGCCGATCACTTCGCCTTTCAAGGCCCACACCACAGGATCGCTGCGTTTTTTCCCGAGGAAACGATGCAACGCGTTGACGCCTGCGCGTTTGCAGGGGTATACAGTGCGCCGCGTTTTACCTGTGACTCCCTTGCGTACCGCGCACTCTTGATCACGCCTGGTTGACCCGCCCCGGCGGCACCTGAGGTCAGGAAACCCAAGGTAACCACCTTGCCCATTCCGCTGCGCCACGAGCGCGGTGGGTCCGATTCCGTCACAGATAAAAACAATGCAGGTGACTTCGTTCATGAGTGGACAAAACATGCATTCAGGCGAGCTCAAGCGGGGCCTGAAGAACCGCCATATCCAGTTGATCGCCCTCGGCGGTGCGATTGGTACCGGCCTGTTCCTCGGCTCGGCAGGCGTGATGAAATCCGCTGGCCCGTCGATGATCCTTGGCTACGCCATCTGCGGCTTCATCGCCTTCATGATCATGCGCCAGCTCGGCGAAATGATCGTCGAAGAGCCGGTGGCCGGCTCGTTCAGCCATTTCGCCCACACCTACTGGGGTGGTTTCGCCGGCTTCCTGTCGGGCTGGAACTGCTGGGTGCTGTACATCCTGGTGGGCATGTCGGAGCTTTCGGCGGTCGGCAAGTATGTCCACTACTGGTGGCCGGAGATCCCTACCTGGGTCACGGCGGCAGCGTTCTTCGTGCTGATCAACGCCATCAACCTGATGAACGTGAAGTTCTTCGGTGAGGCCGAATTCTGGTTTGCCATCATCAAGGTGGTGGCCATCGTCAGCATGATCGGCCTGGGTGCCTACCTGCTGACCAGCGGCAGCGGCGGCCCTGAAGCCACCGTGGCCAACCTGTGGTCGCACGGCGGCTTCTTCCCGAACGGTGTCAGCGGGCTGGTGATGGCCCTGGCCTTCATCATGTTCTCCTTCGGTGGCCTGGAAATGCTCGGCTTCACCGCCGCCGAGGCCGACAAGCCGAAGACCGTGATTCCCAAGGCGATCAACCAGGTCATCTACCGTATCCTGATCTTCTATGTCGGTGCCCTGGTGGTGCTGCTGTCGCTGACCCCATGGGACAACCTGGTCGCCAGCATCGATGCGTCCGGCGGCAGCTATGGCAGCAGCCCGTTCGTGCAGGTGTTCTCGCTGCTGGGCAGTGACGTGGCTGCGCACCTGCTGAACTTCGTGGTCCTGACTGCAGCGCTGTCGGTGTACAACAGCGGCACCTACTGCAACGCCCGCATGCTGCTGGGCATGGCCGAGCAGGGCGATGCCCCGGCGTCGCTGGCCAAGGTCGACAGCCGTGGTGTACCGGTGCGCTCGATCCTGGTGTCGGCAGGCGTGACGCTGATCGCGGTGCTGCTCAACTACCTGATGCCGCAAAACGCGCTGGAGCTGCTGATGTCGCTGGTGGTGGCCACCCTGGTGATCAACTGGGCGATGATCAGCTACTCGCACCTGAAGTTCCGCCAGCACCTGGACCGCACTGGCCAGAAGCCGCTGTTCAAGGCGCTGTGGTACCCCTATGGCAACTACATCTGCCTGGCGTTCGTGGTGCTGATCCTGGGCATCATGGCGATGATCCCGGGTATCCAGGTTTCCGTGTATGCGATCCCGGTGTGGCTGTTCGCCATGTTCGTGGTCTACATGGTCAAGCCGCGTCGCAGGGCGCAGGCGCTTGGGGCTGCTGGTAGCGTGGCCAAGTAAGGCGCTGCGGCGATAGAAAAACCCGAAGCCGGGTGACTGGCTTCGGGTTTTTTGTTGCCTGTGCCGCCCCTTTCGCGGGCACGCCCGCTCCCACAGGATCACCACAGGTTCCAGCTCAGCGCGGTCCCTGTGGGAGCGGGCGTGCCCGCGAAAGGGCCGGTACAGGCAGCCCAGACATTCAGATCTGCTCCAGCAACCAACTGCGAAACGCCCGCAGCGACGGCAGCGCCTCATTGCGCGGCGGGTAGATCAGGTAATAACTGCGCTGACTGGCAAATGCCACCCCAGGGCTGTACAGCTCACCCTTGGCCAGTTCTTCCTCCACCAGTATGCGCGGCACCAGGCCGATGCCGATCCCGGCCCGTACCGCCTGGATCAGGTGCGAGGTCAGCTCGAAGCTCGGCCCCAGGCGCATCGCCCGGTGCGCCAGGCCATGGTGCGAGAACCACTCGCCCCAGGCATGCGGGTTGTTGGCCACATTCAGCAGCACCTCTTCACTGATGCGGGCCGGGCTCCAGCCCTGGCTGTCCGCGCCGGCCTCCGGCGGCAATATCACCACCAGTTCCTCGGCATGCAGGCGATGGCAGATCAACCCCGGCAGGTCGTGGCTGGCCACGCCGATGGCGGCATCGATCTCGCTGGTGTCGAAGTTGATGGCTTCGATGCGTGAATGTATGTGCACCAGCATGCCCAGGTGGGCGCTGTAGAAGGCGTGCAGCCTTGGCAGCAGCCATTTCGAGCCGAAGGTGGGCAAGGTAGCCAGGCGCAAGGTGCCCACCCCCGACTGGTAGGCCAGTGCCTGCAAGGTGGCGCTGCGGATGCGCCCCAGTGCCTCGCTGAGCTCGCGCTGGTACAGGCGGCCGACATCGGTCAGCTGCACCTGGCGCCCCTCGCGGCGGAACAGGGTCAGGCCCAGTTGCTGCTCCAGCGCCTGCACCTGGCGGCTGACCGCGCTCTGGGTCAGCGACAGCTCGGCGGCGGCGCGGGTGTAGCTTTCATGCCGGGCGGCAGCCTCGAAAGCCAGTAGCAGCGACATGGATGGGGTCAGATGGCGGTAATTCATTCATGAAAGTCATTAATAGCGGCAGGATTATCCCTTTGCCCCTGAAGCGAAACTACAGGAACATTGGCCTGCACGTCACCTCCGCATGCCATCACCCATGCCGGAACGACAGGAATCCCGTGAATTAGCCAATATCAAGAGGCCATCCTTCGATGATCGCCCAGCTGCCGACCGTTGCCCCGAGCGCCAACTACCCCGAATTCCTCGAAGCCCTGCGCAACAGCGGCTTCCGTGGCCAGATCAGTGCCGACTACGGTACCCGCACGGTGCTGGCCACCGACAACTCGATCTACCAGCGCTTGCCACAGGCGGCGGTGTTCCCGCTGGACGCCGACGATGTGGCGCGGGTCGCCACGCTGATGGCCGAGGAGCGCTTCCAGCAGGTCAAGCTGACCCCGCGCGGCGGTGGTACCGGCACCAACGGGCAGTCGCTGACCGACGGTATCGTCGTCGACCTGTCGCGGCACATGAACAAGATCCTCGAAATCAACGTCGAGGAACGCTGGGTGCGGGTGCAGGCCGGTACCGTCAAGGACCAGCTCAACGCCGCGCTCAAGCCGCACGGGCTGTTCTTCGCCCCCGAGCTGTCCACCTCCAACCGCGCCACTGTCGGCGGCATGATCAACACCGATGCCAGCGGCCAGGGCAGCTGCACCTATGGCAAGACCCGCGACCACGTACTGGAGCTGCACAGCGTGCTGCTCGGTGGCGAGCGCCTGCACAGCCTGCCGATCGACGATGCCGCGCTGGAACAGGCCTGTGCCGCGCCCGGCCGGGTCGGCGAGGTGTACCGCATGGCGCGGGAGATCCAGGAAACCCAGGCCGACCTCATCGAAACCACCTTCCCCAAGCTCAACCGTTGCCTGACCGGCTACGACCTGGCGCACTTGCGCGACGAGCAGGGCCGCTTCAACCTCAACAGCGTGCTGTGCGGTGCCGAGGGCTCGCTGGGCTATGTGGTCGAAGCCAAGCTCAATGTGCTGCCGATCCCCAAGTACGCCGTGCTGGTCAACGTGCGTTACACCAGCTTCATGGATGCCCTGCGTGACGCCAACGCGCTGATGGCGCACAAGCCGCTGTCGATCGAGACCGTCGACTCCAAGGTGCTGATGCTGGCGATGAAGGACATCGTCTGGCACAGCGTTGCCGAATACTTCCCGGCCGACCCCGAGCGCCCGACCCTGGGCATCAACCTGGTGGAGTTCTGCGGCGACGAGCCGGCCGAGGTCAATGCCAAGGTGCAAGCGTTCATCCAGCACCTGCAAAGCGACACCAGCGTCGAGCGCCTGGGCCACACCCTGGCCGAGGGCGCCGAGGCGGTGACCCGCGTCTACACCATGCGTAAACGTTCGGTGGGCCTGCTGGGCAACGTCGAGGGCGAAGTGCGCCCGCAACCGTTCGTGGAAGACACCGCGGTACCGCCGGAGCAACTGGCCGACTACATCGCCGACTTCCGTGCACTGCTCGATGGCTACGGCCTGGCCTACGGCATGTTCGGCCACGTCGATGCCGGTGTGCTGCACGTGCGCCCGGCACTGGACATGAAGGACCCGGCCCAGGCCGCACTGGTCAAGCCGATTTCCGACGCCGTGGCGGCGCTGACCAAAAGCTATGGCGGCTTGCTGTGGGGCGAGCACGGCAAGGGCCTGCGTTCGGAATACGTGCCGGAGTATTTCGGCGAGCTGTACCCGGCGCTGCAGCGCCTGAAGGGCGCTTTCGACCCGCACAACCAGCTAAACCCGGGCAAGATCTGCACCCCGCCAGGCAGCGCCGAAGGCCTGACCAAGGTCGATGGCGTAACCCTGCGCGGCGACCTCGACCGCACCATTGACGAACGCGTGTGGCAGGACTTCCCTAGCGCCGTGCATTGCAACGGCAACGGCGCCTGCTACAACTACGACCCCAACGACGCCATGTGCCCGTCGTGGAAGGCCACCCGTGAACGCCAGCATTCGCCCAAGGGCCGTGCTTCGCTGATGCGCGAATGGCTGCGCCTGCAGGGCGAGGCCAACATCGACGTGCTGGCGGCGGCGCGCAACAAGGTGTCGTGGCTCAAGGGCCTGCCGGCACGCCTGCGCAACAACCGTGCGCGCAGCCAGGGCCAGGAAGACTTCTCCCATGAGGTGTACGACGCCATGGCTGGCTGCCTGGCGTGCAAGTCGTGCGCCGGGCAGTGCCCGATCAAGGTCAACGTGCCGGACTTCCGCTCGCGCTTCCTCGAGCTGTACCACGGCCGCTACCAGCGCCCGCTGCGTGACTACCTGATCGGTTCGCTGGAGTTCACCATCCCGTACCTGGCCCACGCGCCAGGGCTGTACAACGCGGTGATGGGCTCGAAGTGGGTGAGCAAGCTGCTGGCCGACAAGGTCGGCATGGTCGACAGCCCGCTGATCAGTCGCTTCAACTTCCAGGCCACCCTGACCCGCTGCCGCGTCGGCGTGGCCAGCGTGCCGGCCCTGCGTGAACTGACCCCGGCCCAGCGCGAGCGCAGCATCGTGCTGGTGCAGGATGCCTTTACCCGTTACTTCGAGACGCCGCTGCTGTCGGCCTTCATCGACCTGGCGCACCGCCTGGGCCACCGGGTGTTCCTGGCGCCGTACAGTGCCAACGGCAAGCCACTGCACGTTCAGGGCTTCCTCGGTGCGTTCGCCAAGGCGGCGATCCGCAATGCCACCCAGCTCAAGGCCCTGGCCGAGTGCGGCGTGCCGCTGGTGGGCCTGGACCCGGCGATGACCCTGGTGTATCGCCAGGAGTACCAGAAAGTGCCGGGCCTGGATGGCTGCCCGCAGGTGCTGTTGCCGCAGGAGTGGTTGATGGATGTGCTGCCGGAGCAGGCACCGACCGCGCCGGGCAATTTCCGCCTGATGGCGCACTGCACCGAGAAGACCAACGTGCCGGCCAGCACCAGGCAGTGGGAGCAGGTGTTCGCCCGCCTTGGCCTGAAACTGGTGACCGAGGCGACTGGCTGCTGCGGTATGTCGGGTACCTATGGGCACGAGGCGCGTAACCAGGACACTTCGCGGACCATCTTCGAGCAGTCGTGGGCGACCAAGCTGGACAAGGAAGGCGAGCCGCTGGCGACCGGTTACTCGTGCCGCAGCCAGGTCAAGCGCATGACCGAGCGGCAGATGCGCCACCCGCTGGAAGTGGTGCTGCAGTACGCTCAGCGCTGACCTTCAGGGCCCCGGGGGCTGCCTTGCAGCCCATCGCCGGCAAGCCAGCTCCCACAGGTGTAGCGTCAGCCTTGGTTCATGCGGCCCCTGTGGGAGCTGGCTTGCCGGCGATAGGGCCAGTGCAGGCAGTACATAAATCAGGTTTCCTGTGCGCGATCCCGCCTTCGTTGCGCCTGCCGATACAGATACAGGCTCAACACCAGCCCGCAAGCCGCCGCCGCTGCCGCAAACAGAAACATCGAAGCAAACCCGAACCCCGCCGCCACCGCGCCCACCAGCGGCCCGGTCACCCCAAGCGACAAATCGATGAACAGCGAATAAGCCCCTACCGCCGCCCCGCGGTTGGCCGCCGACACCTGGTTCACCGCCTCCACCCCCAGTGCCGGGAACACCAGCGAGAAGCCGAACCCGCTCAGCGCGGCCCCCGCCAACGCCAGTTCGGCGCTGGGCGCCAGCCACAGCATCAGCAGCCCGAGCGTTTCCACCGACAGGCAGGCGATCGCCACCCGGAACCCGCCAAGCCGGTTGATCAGGTTGCCGAACAGCAGTCGCGCACTGATGAAGCTGGCGCCGAACAGGCTCAGGGTCAGTGCCGCATTGGCCCAGCCGCGGCTGGCGTAATACAAGGTGATGAATGTGGCGATGGTGCCAAAGCCGATCGAGCCCAGGGCAAGCCCCGAGCCGTGCGGGAACACTTTGCCCAGCACCCGCAGGAACGGCAGGCGCACGCCACTGACGATCGGTGCGGCCTGTTTGGGCCAAGCCAGCAGCAACCCGAGCGCACACAGCAGGATGATGCTCACGCCCATGCTCCACAGGCCCAGGCTCTTGACCATCAGTACGCCCAACGGAGCGCCGATGGCCAGCGCGCCATAGCTGGCGATGCCGTTCCAGGAAATGACCTTGGCCGTGTTTTCGGCACCTACGCGGCCAATGCCCCAGCCAATCGCACCGGAGCCCACCAGGCTTTCCGCACTGCCAAGTACCAGGCGGCCGACCAGCAGGCAGGCCAGGCTCAGCCAGGGCAGGTGGGTGAGGAAGGCGCAGGCCAGCATGAACACCCCGCTGAGCCCGCAGCCGACCAGGCCATACATGACTGCCTTCTTGCTGCCGTGGTTGTCGATGATGCGGCTGGCGGTGGGCCGGCTGAGCAGGGTGGCCAGGTACTGCACGCTGATCACCAGGCCCGCGACCACGGCACTGAAGCCCAGATCGTTGTGCACATAGCCGGGCAATACGGCCAGCGGGATGCCGATGTTCAGGTAGCCGATGAAGGTGAAGAGGACGATGGAGACGACTTGCAGGGTGACCGCAAGGGGGCGCGGTGAGTGGGGCATGAGGGCCTACGTGGGTTCTGGACGGTGTGAAAACGTGATGACGGGGGTAGCCCGCAGGTCAGCCGTTTTCACACAGTCGGGGATGCGCGGTTATTCCTGGTCAGCGCTGGATTGATCGTCACCATCCTGCTCGACGGCAGCTGCCGGTTCGGCGTGAACGGTAACGGTTGGCTCTTCTGGGTTCAGGCTTGGGAAGGGAAGATTCGGGATTTCATGCATCTCGTCGTTCCTCGCAAGTGTGAGTGAAAAGTCTGCGCCAGGCGCGTTTGAAGCTTCGCAAAGCTGGGGCAGGATACACAAGTCTGGATGACAGTTTGGATTTTTTAGCGGTCGCTTGTCGGTTTTGCGGGCGAACAGCGGACATTTTTCCTGCAAAAAACTGGGGCCGCTTCGCGCCCCTTCGCGGGCACGCCCGCTCCCACAGGGACCGCGAAAATCAAGGATTACGCGGTCCCTGTGGGAGCGGGCGTGCCCGCGAAGGGGCGCGAAGCGGCCCCAGTTTCTCTGTGCTTACTTGCGGCCTTCAGCCGTCTCCGCCACCTTGTCGGTGCGTGCGCACATGATGAAGTCATTGCGGTGCAGGCCTTTGATCGAGTGGCTCCACCAAGTCACGGTGACCTTGCCCCACTCGGTCAGCAGGCCCGGGTGGTGGCCTTCGGCCTCGGCGATCTCGCCCACGGCATTGGTGAACGCCAGGGCGTGCTTGAAGTTCTTGAACAGGAACACGCGCTCCAGCTCCATGTGGCCGTCACGTACTTCGATGTTCCAGTCCGGGATTTCGCGAATCAGCTCGGCCAGCTCTTCGTCGGTGACCTTTGGTGCGTCGGCGCGGCAGGCTTCGCAATGGGCTTGGTTCAAGGCATTCATGTGGTGTTTTCCGGTTCGAGTTGTTATCGGCAAGGTCGCTCAGGCAGCGACCTTGGGTGGAAACTTCGGTGCGTGCAGGCCCAGCTGCATGGCTTTGTGAACCATGCCCATGATGTCTTCGTGGGCCAGGTCGAACAGACACTTCATGTTCGGCAGCACGAAATACAGCGGCTGCAGGATGTCGATGCGATACGGTGTGCGCATGGCTTCGATCGGGTCGAAGGCCTGGTGCTCGGGCTCGCCAGACAGACTGTAGACGGTCTCCTTTGGCGACGAGAGGATGCCGCCGCCATAGATCTTGCGGCCCTGCGCGGTTTCCATCAGGCCGAACTCGATGGTCATCCAGTACAGGCGCGCCAGGTACACGCGTTGTTCCTTGGTCGCGGCCAGGCCGAGCTTGCCGTAGGTATGGGTGAATTCGGCGAACCAGGGGTTGGTCAGCAGCGGGCAGTGGCCGAAGATCTCGTGGAAGATATCGGGCTCCTGCAGGTAGTCCAGCTCTTCCGGGGTACGGATGAAGGTGGCCACCGGGAAGCGCTTGCTGGCCAGCAGTTCGAAGAAGGTCTGGAAGGGGATCAGCGCAGGGACCCGGGCAACCTGCCAACCGGTGGTGGCGCCCAGCACCTTGTTGATCTCGCCCAGTTGCGGAATACGGTCATGAGGCAGCTTGAGCTGGTCGATGCCGTCCAGGTATTCCTGGCACGCGCGGCCTTCGATCACTTTCAGCTGACGGGTGATCAGGGTGTTCCATACCGCATGCTCTTGCTGCGGGTAATCGATAAAACCATGCGCATCGGGCTCGCGTGCCACGTATTGCGTCTGTTTCATGTGGCTCTCCTGGTGAGGGCTTTTCTTGTTATGTGCAGGACATGCCTTAGGAATATCCCTTCGCTGGCCGCTTTGCACGGGGTGGGCCAGTGGGCGGGGCTGGCTTTGAGCGACGTTTTCGTAACGATAATTTTACAAAAAGGCGCAGGTGTCGGAAAATCCGAGGCATCTGGCTGAAGCTTCGGCTGTTTTTGTCAGCTTATCTTTACGACTTTTCCGCGCGGTGTTGAAAAACATTGGCGCTTCGAGAGCCCTCATGCGTATCAAAGTGCATTGCCAGAACCGTATTGGCATCCTGCGCGACATCCTCAACCTGCTGGTGGAGTACGGCATCAACGTGCTGCGCGGCGAGGTGGGCGGTGACCATGGCAACGCCATCTACCTGCATTGCCCGAACCTGATCAATCTGCAGTTCCAGGCGCTGCGGCCGAAGTTCGAGGCGATTGCCGGGGTATTCGGTGTCAAGCGCGTGGGGCTTATGCCCAGCGAGCGCCGGCACATGGAGCTGAATGCGCTGCTGGGGGCGCTGGACTTCCCGGTGCTGTCGATCGACATGGGTGGCAGCATCGTCGCCGCCAACCGGGCCGCTGCGCAGCTGCTGGGGGTGCGGGTGGACGAGGTGCCGGGCATGCCGCTGGCGCGCTATGTGGAGGACTTCGACCTGCCAGAGCTGGTGCGCGCCAACAAGTCGCGCATCAACGGCCTGCGCATCAAGGTCAAGGGTGATGTGTTCCTGGCCGATATCGCGCCGCTGCAGTCCGAGCACGACGACAGCGAGGCGCTGGCCGGCGCGGTGCTGACCCTGCACCGCGCCGACCGTATCGGTGAGCGCATCTACAACGTGCGCAAGCAGGAGCTGCGCGGTTTCGACAGTATCTTCCAGAGCTCGCGGGTGATGGCTGCGGTGGTACGCGAGGCGCGGCGCATGGCGCCGCTGGACGCACCATTGCTGATCGAGGGCGAGACCGGCACCGGCAAGGAGTTGCTGGCGCGTGCCTGCCACTTGGCCAGCCCGCGCGGCCAGTCGCCGTTGATGGCGCTCAACTGCGCCGGGTTGCCCGAGTCGATGGCCGAGACCGAGCTGTTCGGTTACGGCCCCGGGGCATTCGAAGGGGCGCGGGCCGAGGGCAAGCTGGGGCTGCTGGAGCTGACCGCCGGTGGCACGCTGTTCCTTGACGGGGTAGGGGAGATGAGCCCGCGCCTGCAGGTGAAGCTGCTGCGTTTTCTGCAGGATGGCTGTTTCCGTCGTGTCGGCAGCGATGAAGAGGTGTACCTGGATGTGCGGGTGATCTGCGCGACCCAGGTGGATTTGTCCGAATTGTGTGCCCGTGGCGAGTTTCGCCAGGACCTGTATCACCGGCTCAATGTGTTGTCGCTGCACATTCCGCCATTGCGCGAATGCATGGATGGCCTGGAAGGATTGGTGCAGCACTTTCTCGACCAGGCCAGCCGACAGATCGGCTGCGCCATGCCGCGCCTGGCGCCGGCGGCGATGGACAAACTTGGCCAGTATCATTGGCCGGGTAATGTAAGGCAGTTGGAAAACGTGTTGTTCCAGGCGGTTTCGTTATGCGAGGGCGGCGTGGTCAAAAGTGAACATATACGTTTGCCGGATTACGGCGTGCGCCAACCGCTGGGTGAGTTTTCGCTGGATGGGGATCTTTCGCAGATTGTCGGGCGCTTTGAAAAAGCGGTGCTGGAAAGTTTGATGGGGGAATTCCCGAGTAGTCGGGCTTTAGGTAAAAGACTGGGTGTTTCGCATACGACTATTGCCAACAAGTTGAGGGATTATTCGTTGGGCAAGTCGGTAGATTAATAAGCGGTTGGTCAATAACCTGTTAATCAGGTGCAATATTCTTCGCGGGCTTGCCCGCTCCCACAAGTACCGCGCCAAATTCAAGGCAGGCGCTGTACCTGTGGGAGCGGGCAAGCCCGCGAATGGGGCCCGCAGGGCCCCCAATTCACAAGGTGTCAGCCGTTCGAGCAGCCGTTCCCCATCACGCGGTATTCGAGAATGTGCTTCTGGCCCTTGGAGTCCTCGTAGGTCATGCGGGCTGGCACGACTTCGCACACATTGGGCACTTCGCTCATGGAAATGACGCGGGCAATGTCCAGGTGCTGCGAGTAACTGTACTGTTCAACCGGAATCTGCTCGGCATCTTTGGCTTCGCCGGCCATCGCCGCGCCGCAAAGACTGCCAAGTACCAATACCAGTAAAGCTTTCATTTTCAATTTACCTGTCTAAGGTCGTGAGGGGGCACGCGGCGCTTATGGCGCCGCGAGTATTGCTAGTTTTAACTATCGGGTTTGGATGGGGATTAACGTTTGCCTTCGTGGGGGCTGTTACCAGTTGTTAATCGCCTTGCCGTTGCTGGCGAGGTGAATTTTATGGCTGGGGCCAAGGCCGAAACAGTGGGTCTTTTGATAAAGTGTTTTGACAGAATCTGTAACAATCCTCTGGTAAAGGGCCCCATTTTTTCCTCGCCATGGCTGTAAGGTGCGTGCCAGAGCGCTTTGTAAGGACGGGCGTACCAAATTACTACCAACGTCGAATGGCTTTTGTCGCTCTGGTACAGTTACAAACGGTTCCATACAAAAACAACTATTACACCGAGGTAACACAGATGAGTGCGGCTCCACTGTATCCCGTTCGTCCCGAGGTTGCGGCCACCACCCTGACCGACGAGGCCACCTACAAGGCCATGTACCAGCAGTCGGTGATCAACCCGGACGGCTTCTGGCGCGAGCAGGCCCAGCGCATCGACTGGATCAAGCCGTTCACCAAGGTCAAGCAGACCTCCTTCGACGACCACCACGTCGATATCAAATGGTTCGCTGACGGCACTCTGAACGTTTCCTCCAACTGCCTGGACCGCCACCTCGAAGAGCGCGGCGACCAGCTGGCCATCATCTGGGAAGGCGACGACCCTTCCGAACACCGCAACATCACCTACCGCGAGCTGCACGAGCAGGTCTGCAAGTTCGCCAACGCCCTGCGTGGCCAGGATGTGCACCGGGGTGACGTGGTCACCATTTATATGCCGATGATCCCCGAGGCCGTGGTCGCCATGCTGGCCTGTGCCCGTATCGGTGCGATCCATTCGGTGGTGTTCGGCGGCTTCTCGCCCGAGGCGCTGGCCGGCCGTATCATCGACTGCAAGTCCAAGGTCGTGATTACCGCCGACGAAGGCGTGCGCGGTGGCCGGCGTACCCCGCTCAAGGCCAACGTCGACCTGGCGCTGACCAACCCTGAAACCAACAGCGTGCAGAAGATCATCGTGTGCAAGCGCACCGGTGGCGACATTGCCTGGCACCAGCACCGCGACATCTGGTACGAAGACCTGATGAAAGTCGCCTCCAGCCACTGCGCGCCAAAAGAGATGGGTGCCGAGGAAGCGCTGTTCATCCTTTATACCTCTGGCTCCACCGGCAAGCCGAAGGGCGTGCTGCACACCACTGGCGGCTACCTGGTATACGCCGCGCTGACCCATGAGCGCGTGTTCGACTATCGCCCGGGCGAGGTGTACTGGTGCACCGCCGACGTGGGTTGGGTCACCGGCCACAGCTACATCGTCTACGGCCCGCTGGCCAACGGCGCCACCACCCTGCTGTTCGAAGGCGTGCCGAACTACCCCGACATCACCCGCGTGTCGAAGATCGTCGACAAGCACAAGGTCAACATCCTGTACACCGCGCCAACCGCCATCCGCGCGATGATGGCCGAAGGGCAGGCTGCTGTTGAAGGGGCCGATGGCTCCAGCCTGCGCCTGCTGGGCTCGGTGGGTGAGCCGATCAACCCCGAAGCCTGGAACTGGTACTACAAGACCGTGGGCAAGGAGCGTTGCCCGATCGTCGACACCTGGTGGCAGACCGAGACCGGCGGCATCCTGATCAGCCCGCTGCCGGGCGCTACCGGCCTCAAGCCGGGCTCGGCAACCCGCCCGTTCTTCGGCGTGGTGCCGGCGCTGGTGGACAACCTGGGCAACCTGATCGAGGGTGCCGCCGAAGGCAACCTGGTGATCCTCGATTCCTGGCCGGGCCAGTCGCGTTCGCTGTACGGCGACCACGACCGTTTCGTCGATACCTACTTCAAGACCTTCCGTGGCATGTACTTCACCGGCGACGGTGCGCGCCGCGACGAGGATGGCTACTACTGGATCACCGGCCGCGTGGATGACGTGCTGAACGTGTCCGGTCACCGCATGGGTACTGCCGAGATCGAAAGTGCCATGGTGGCGCATGCGAAAGTGGCCGAGGCCGCGGTGGTGGGTGTGCCGCACGACATCAAGGGGCAGGGCATCTATGTGTATGTCACCCTCAACGCCGGTATCGAGGCCAGCGAGCAGCTGCGCCTGGAGCTGAAGAACTGGGTGCGCAAGGAAATCGGCCCGATCGCCTCGCCGGATGTGATCCAGTGGGCGCCGGGGCTGCCGAAGACCCGGTCGGGCAAGATCATGCGCCGCATCCTGCGCAAGATTGCCACGGGTGAGTACGATGCCCTGGGCGATATCTCGACCCTGGCCGACCCGGGCGTGGTGCAGCACCTGATCGATACCCACAAGGCCATGAGCCTGGCTTCGGCCTGATAGCGAAGCAGGGCGCGGCCCCTGTAGGCGCCGCTTTGGGTGGGAGCGGGCATGCCCGCGAACACCGGCGCAGCCGGTGCCATCCACCGCGCCGTCTGCTTCGCGGGCACGCCCGCTCCCACACAAGGCCGCTCCTGCAGGGGCGTGTGCCGCCAACAAAACCCCGTCCGGGCAACCGGCGGGGTTTTTTGCTTTACTGTTACCCGACATTCATCGGTAACTGTTCTGTCACCGGCGCCGCACAATATCGGGGCGCCAGGAAACAAATCCGGCCTGTTTCAGTGCGTTTTCGCAGCCTTTTTTGCGACACGGCACGCTGCACTTGCCGTAATACAAGGCTTTGCCAATAATAGGCCCGGGAATTGCTAGTACTATAGGTTCTATTTCTTGCGCTCTTGCATATTTTGCAATGGCTGTCAACATCGCCCGCTGCCGTTTCAAGCGCTTCTGTAAGTAGTTGTCGCTTTGAAGAAATATCGACTACCGGGCTGTCGTTAAAATGCCAATCACTCGCTCGTGGTCTGCGACCTTGGTCGAACCCTGCGCGGCTCGCGTTGTACCCATTCGCATATCGGGCAGCCGTTACCTGCCTTGTATTGCTCCGTACCGATGGAGTTACCTGATGAAGAAGCTCGCACTGCTTGGCGCCCTGGCGCTGTCCGTGTTTTCCCTGGTGTCGCAGGCCGATGAAAAACCGCTGAAAATCGGCATCGAAGCCGCCTACCCACCCTTCGCCTTCAAGCAGCCAGACGGCAGCATTGCCGGTTTTGACTACGACATCGGCAACGCCCTGTGCGAAGAGATGAAAGCCAAGTGCACCTGGGTCGAGCAGGAGTTCGACGGCCTGATCCCGGCGCTGAAAGTGCGCAAGATCGACGCCATCCTGTCGTCCATGTCGATCACCGAAGACCGCAAGAAATCGGTCGACTTCACCAAGCGCTACTACCTGACCCCGGCGCGCCTGGTGATGAAGGAAGGTACCGCCGTCAGCGACAGCCTGGATGAGCTCAAGGGCAAGAAGATTGGTGTGCAGCGCGGTTCGATCCACGACCGCTTCGCCAAGGAAGTACTGGGCGCCAAAGGTGCCACCGTGGTTCCTTACGGCACCCAGAACGAAATCTACCTGGACGTGGCAGCTGGCCGCCTCGATGGCACCGTGGCTGACGCCACCCTGCTGGAAGACGGCTTCCTCAAGACCGACGCCGGCAAGGGCTTCGCCTTCGTAGGCCCGGCCTTCACCGACGCCAAGTACTTCGGTGACGGCATCGGTATTGCCGTGCGCAAGGGTGACAAGGTCAACGTCGACCGCATCAACGCGGCCATCGACGCCATCCGTGCCAACGGCAAGTACAAAGAAATCGAGAAGAAGTACTTCAACTTCGACATCTACGGTCCAGACTCGAACTAAGACGTCGGGTTTCACCTGTGCAATGGTGCAAACAGCAGAGGCTCTGAGGTTTGCACCATTTTTCATTCTCTAGGTCGAGGACCTCATCATGTTGAAAGGCTACGGGGCAGTCATCCTCGACGGGGCGTGGCTGACGCTTCAGCTCGCCCTGTCGTCGATGGCCCTGGCCATCGTGCTCGGCCTGATCGGTGTGGCGCTGCGCTTGTCGCCGGTGCGCTGGCTGGCCTGGCTGGGCGATCTGTATTCCACGGTGATTCGTGGTATTCCGGACCTGGTCCTGATCCTGCTGATCTTCTACGGCGGGCAGGACATCATCAACCGGGTTGCGCCGCTGCTCGGTTATGAAGACTACATCGACCTGAATCCGCTGATCGCGGGTATCGGTACCCTGGGCTTCATCTTTGGTGCCTACCTGTCGGAAACCTTCCGCGGTGCGTTCCTCGGTATTCCGAAAGGCCAGGCCGAAGCGGGTGTGGCGTATGGCATGAGCAACCGCCAGGTGTTCTTCCGCATCCAGGTGCCGCAAATGATTCGCCTGGCGATCCCGGGCTTCACCAACAACTGGCTGGTGCTGACCAAGGCCACCGCGCTGATTTCGGTAGTGGGCCTGCAGGACATGATGTTCAAGGCCAAGCAGGCGGCCGACGCCACCCGCGAGCCTTTCACCTTCTTCCTGGCGGTGGCGGCCCTGTACCTGGTGCTGACCAGCATCTCGCTGCTGGCCCTGAAGTATCTCGAGCGCCGCTACTCGGTTGGCGTCAAGGTGGCTGAACTATGATCTTCGACTACAACGTCGTCTGGGAGGCACTGCCGATGTACTTCGGCGGCCTGCTGACCACCCTCAAGCTGCTGGCGATTTCGCTGTTCTTCGGGCTGCTGGCAGCCATTCCGCTGGGCCTGATGCGGGTGTCCAGGCAGCCAGCGGTCAATCTCGTGGCGTGGCTGTACACCTACGTGATCCGCGGCACGCCGATGCTGGTGCAGCTGTTCCTGATCTACTACGGCCTGGCGCAGTTCGAGGCGGTGCGCGAAAGCTTCCTGTGGCCGCTGCTGTCCAGCGCTACCTTCTGCGCCTGCCTGGCGTTCGGCATCAACACCAGTGCCTACACCGCCGAAATCATCGCCGGCAGCCTCAAGGCCACGCCCCATGGCGAAATCGAGGCGGCCAAGGCCATGGGCATGTCGCGCATGAAGATGTACCGGCGCATCCTGCTGCCGTCGGCCCTGCGCCGGGCGCTGCCGCAGTACAGCAACGAAGTGATCATGATGCTGCAGACCACCAGCCTGGCGTCGATCGTCACCCTGATCGACATCACTGGCGCTGCGCGCACGGTCAATGCCCAGTACTACCTGCCTTTCGAGGCCTATATCACGGCGGGCGTGTTCTACCTGTGCCTGACCTTCATCCTGGTGCGCCTGTTTAAGATGGCCGAACGCCGCTGGCTCGGCTACCTGGCGCCGCGCAAGCACTGACCGCTTTGTGAGAATCGACAGCATGTACAAACTCGAAGTCCAAGACCTGCACAAGCGCTACGGCAGCCATGAAGTGCTCAAGGGCGTGTCCCTGTCGGCCAAGGCAGGCGATGTCATCAGCATCATCGGCTCCAGCGGTTCGGGCAAGTCGACCTTCCTGCGCTGCATCAACCTGCTGGAGCAGCCGCACGCCGGCAAGATCCTGCTCAACAACGAAGAGTTGAAGCTGGTACCGGGCAAGGACGGCGCGCTCAAGGCCGCCGACCCGCGTCAGCTGCAGCGCATGCGCTCGCGCCTGTCGATGGTTTTCCAGCACTTCAACCTGTGGTCGCACATGACCGCGCTGGAAAACATCATCGAAGCGCCAGTGCATGTGCTGGGCGTGAACCGCAAGGAAGCCCTGGAAAAGGCCGAGCACTACCTGGCCAAGGTGGGTGTCGCTCATCGCAAGGACGCTTTCCCGGGGCACATGTCCGGCGGCGAGCAGCAGCGTGTGGCAATTGCCCGGGCGCTGGCCATGGAGCCGGAGGTCATGCTGTTCGACGAGCCGACCTCGGCGCTGGACCCGGAACTGGTGGGCGATGTGCTCAAGGTGATGCAGGCGCTGGCCCAGGAAGGCCGCACCATGGTGGTGGTGACCCACGAAATGGGCTTTGCCCGTGAGGTGTCCAACCAGCTGGTGTTCCTGCACAAGGGCCTGGTGGAAGAAACCGGCTGCCCGCGCGAAGTGCTGGCCAACCCGCAGTCGGAGCGCCTGAAGCAGTTCCTCTCCGGCAGCCTGAAGTAAAAACTGCAATTTTGCACCAGAATAGGGCATGCTGCGCGGCGAGCGCAGCCTGACCCGGCGCACAGACTCGAACGACCTCAGGTTTCGGACCGCACCCTATGACCACCCAGCGAATCGGTTTTCTCATTTGGCCCAGCACCCGGCCCTTGACCCTGGCGCTGGCCGAGGAAGTGTTGCAGGTGGCGCAGCGGGTGCACCCGGAGGTGGTCTACGAGCTGGTCTTCCTGCAGGCGGAGCCGGCGCAAGAGGGCAACTGGCGCCTGCCGGGCGAGCCGTGGAACGGCCGCCTTGAGGGGTGCCAAAAGCTGTTCCTGTTGGCTGACGAGCAGCCGCCGGCGGTGGGGGCTGCGTTGTCGGCGGCGCTCAAGCAACTGGCGCGCAGTGGCTGCATGATCGGCGGCCTGTCGGCTGGGGTCTACCCCTTGGCGATGCTGGGCCTGCTCGACGGTTACCGGGCTGCGGTGCACTGGCGCTGGCAGGATGATTTTGCCGAGCGCTTCCCCAAGGTCATCGCCACCAGCCACCTGTTCGACTGGGACCGCGATCGCCTGACCGCTTGTGGCGGCATGGCCGTTACCGACCTGCTGCTGGCGGTGCTGGCCCGTGACCACGGGGCGGAGCTGGCCGGGGCAGTGTCGGAGGAACTGGTGGTCGAGCGCATCCGCGAGGGTGGCGAGCGCCAGCGCATTCCGCTGCAGAACCGCCTGGGCTCCAGCCACCCCAAGCTGACCCAGGCGGTGCTGCTGATGGAGGCCAACATCGAAGAGCCGCTGACCACCGACGAAATTGCCCAGCACGTGTGCGTTTCGCGCCGGCAGCTGGAGCGTATCTTCAAGCAGTACCTGAACCGCGTGCCGAGCCAGTACTACCTGGAGCTGCGGCTGAACAAGGCGCGGCAGATGCTGATGCAGACCAGCAAGTCGATCATCCAGATCGGGCTGTCCTGCGGCTTCTCCTCGGGGCCGCATTTTTCCAGTGCCTACCGCAACTTCTTTGGCGCAACGCCGCGGGAAGACCGCAATCAGAGGCGTAGCAGCAGCCCGTTCGAACTGAGCTCGGCGCCTGCCGAAAAAGGCTGATTGCCCTGTAGTCTGTACTGGCCCTATCGCCGGCAAGCCAGCTCCCACAGGATCACCACAGGCCTTGATGGTTACGGGGCACTTGTGGGAGCGGGCGTGCCCGCGAATCGGCCGGTACAGGCAGCCACGCTTCTATATGTGTACACCCGTTCACCCAGCCCCCTCTCTCCCGTACACTGCGCGATTGCGACAGTGTTTGTCGCATTGCCGAAAGCCTTGTCAAAACTGGGTTTTGCGCTGTAACAAGTTGTCGCTTGGCCGCAAGGACAGGCGCGGATCAGTCCTTACAATCCCCCCATCGCTCGCCACTTCCAGGCCAGCGTTCCTCTTCAGGAGACTCAGATGTCCGTTGAGCAAGCCCCGGTGCAACGTGCCGATTTCGACCAGGTCATGGTCCCCAACTATTCTCCGGCGGCCTTCATTCCTGTGCGAGGCGAGGGTTCCCGCGTCTGGGACCAGTCGGGTCGCGAATTGATCGACTTTGCCGGTGGCATCGCGGTCAACGCCCTGGGCCACTGCCACCCGGCACTGGTCAAGGCCCTGACCGAGCAAGCCAACACCCTCTGGCACGTATCCAACGTGTTCACCAACGAGCCGGCCCTGCGCCTGGCCCACAAGCTGGTGGACGCCACCTTTGCCGACCGTGCGTTCTTCTGCAACTCCGGCGCCGAGTCCAACGAGGCCGCCTTCAAGCTGGCCCGTCGCGTTGCCCACGACCGCTTCGGCCCGGAAAAGCACGAAATCATCGCCACCGTGAACAGCTTCCACGGCCGTACCCTGTTCACCGTCAGCGTCGGTGGCCAGCCGAAGTACTCCGATGGCTTCGGCCCGAAGATCACCGGCATCAGCCATGTGCCGTACAACGACCTGGAAGCGCTGAAGGCACAGATTTCCGACAAGACCTGCGCCGTGGTGATCGAGCCGATCCAGGGCGAGAGCGGCGTGGTGCCGGCCGACAAGGCCTACCTGGAAGGCGCGCGCAAACTGTGTGACGAACACAACGCCCTGCTGATCTTCGACGAAGTGCAGACCGGCGTTGGCCGTACCGGTTCGCTGTATGCCTACCAGCACTACGGCGTTACCCCGGACATCCTGACCAGCGCCAAGAGCCTGGGCGGCGGTTTCCCGATCGGTGCCATGCTCACCACCACCGAGCTGGCCAAGCACCTGGCCGTCGGCACCCACGGCACCACCTACGGCGGCAACCCGCTGGGCTGCGCCGTCGCCTGCGCGGTGCTGGATGTGGTCAACACCCCGGAAACCCTGGCCGGCATCAAGGCCAAGCATGAGCGCTTCAAGGTCCGCCTGGAGCAGATCGGCCAGAAGTACAACCTGTTCAGCCAAGTGCGTGGCGTTGGCCTGCTGCTGGGCTGCGTGCTGACCGAAGCCTGGAAAGGCAAGGCCAAGGACGTGCTCAACGCCGCCGAGAAAGAAGGCGTGATGGTGCTGCAGGCCGGCCCGGATGTGGTCCGCTTCGCGCCAAGCCTGGTGGTTGAAGACGCCGACATCGACGAAGGCCTGGACCGCTTCGAGCGCGCCGTGGCCACCCTGACCAAGGGCTGATCCGCCTGCGGTTCCTTCGCCGGCCCCGGTGCAGGCTCAACCCGAGCCTGTACCGGGGCCGGTGATACCCGATTCCAGTGCAGGTGCCAGTGCACCTGCCGTTTTTCCGTGCCGCCGTGAGCGGCCCGTATTCCAAAGGAGTGACACCATGCTGGTGATGCGCCCCGCGCAAATGGCTGATCTGAACGAAGTGCAGCGCATGGCTGCAGACAGCCCCATTGGTGTCACCTCGCTGCCGGACGACACCGCTCGCCTGGGCGACAAGATCGCCGCATCCGAGACTTCCTTCGCCGCCGAGGTCAGCTTCAACGGTGAAGAAAGCTATTTCTTCGTGCTCGAGGACAGCGAAACCGGCAAGCTGGCCGGTTGTTCGGCCATCGTCGCTTCGGCCGGCTACTCCGAGCCGTTCTACAGCTTTCGTAACGAGACCTTCGTGCACGCCTCGCGCGAGCTGAAGATCCATAACAAGATCCACGTGTTGTCGCTGTGCCATGACCTGACCGGCAACAGCCTGCTGACCAGCTTCTATGTGCTGCCGGAACTGGTGAACAGCGGCTGGGCCGAGCTCAATTCGCGTGGCCGCCTGCTGTTCATGGCCGCTCACCCGGAGCGTTTCGCCGACTCGGTGGTGACCGAGATCGTCGGCTACAGCGACGAGCAGGGTGAATCGCCGTTCTGGGATGCCATCGGCCGCAACTTCTTCGACCTCAACTATGCCCACGCCGAGCGCCTGTGCGGCCTGAAGAGCCGCACCTTCCTCGCCGAACTGATGCCGCACTACCCGATCTACGTGCCGCTGCTGCCTGACCTGGCGCAGGAAGCCATGGGCCAGGTGCACCCGCGGGCGCAGATTACCTTCGACATCCTCATGCGCGAAGGCTTCGAGACCGAGCACTACATCGACATCTTCGATGGCGGCCCGACCCTGCATGCGCGTACCTCGGGTATCCGCTCCATCGCCCAGAGCCGGGTGGTGCCGGTGAAGCTCGAGGACACCCCGGTCAAGGGCGGGCGCCCGTACCTGGTGTGCAACGGCCAGTTGCAGGATTACCGCGCGGTACTGCTGGACCTGGACTGGGTGCCGGGCAAACCGGTCAGCCTGAGCCCGGCCGCCGCCGAGGCGCTGGGGGTGGGCGAGGGTGCCAGCGTGCGTCTGGTTGCGGTCTGAGGTCTGGCAACAGGCGTTTCTGGATTGATGCGTTAGAAGAGTTTCGCGCCGGCCGCCGCCGCCGCAAAAGGAGATAGCATGATCGTTCGTCCTGTACGCAGCAGCGATTTGCCTGCGTTGATCGAATTGGCACGCAGCACCGGTACCACCGGGCTGACCACGCTGCCGGCCAACGAAGAGCGCCTGGGGCATCGCGTTGGCTGGGCGGAGAAGAGCTTCCGCGGCGAAGCCGAGCGTGGCGACACCGACTACCTGTTCGTGCTGGAAAACGACGAAGGCATGGTGGTGGGCATCAGTGCCATCGCCGGTGCCGTCGGCCTGCGCGAACCCTGGTACAACTACCGGGTCGGCCTGACCGTCAGCGCCTCGCAGGAGCTGAAGATCTACCGCGAAATCCCCACCCTGTTCCTGGCCAACGACCTGACCGGCAACTCCGAGCTGTGCTCGCTGTTCCTGCGCAGTGACTACCGCTCCGGCCTCAACGGCCGCCTGCTGTCGCGGGCGCGCATGCTGTTCATCGCCGAGTTCCCCGAGCTGTTCGGCAAGAAGATCATCGCCGAAATGCGCGGCATGTCCGACGAGCAGGGCCGCTCGCCGTTCTGGGAAAGCCTGGGCCGGCACTTCTTCAAGATGGAGTTCAGCCAGGCCGACTACCTCACCGGCGTGGGCAACAAGTCGTTCATTGCCGAACTGATGCCGAAGTTCCCGCTGTACACCTGCTTCCTGTCCGAGGCAGCGCGCAACGTGATCGGCCGCGTGCACAAGGACACCGAGCCGGCACTGGCGATGCTCAAGCAGGAAGGCTTCAACTACCAGGGCTACGTCGACATCTTCGACGCCGGCCCCGCCATCGAGTGCGACACCTCCAAGATCCGCGCCGTGCGCGAGAGCCAGACCCTGGTGCTGGCGGTGGGCACGCCGGGCGATGACGCGACGCCTTACATCATCCACAACCGCAAGCGCGACGACTGCCGCATCACGGCCGCACCTGCGCGGCTGGCTGCCGGTACCCTGGTGGTCGACCCCCTGACCGCCAAGCGCCTGCGCATGGGCGCCGGCGACAACGTGCGCGCCGTGCCGCTGTCGGCAAGCCGGGAGGCCCAGTAAATGACCACGCATTACATCGCAGGCAATTGGCAGATTGGCCAGGGCGAAACCCTGCAGTCGCTCAACCCGGTCACGCAAGCCGTCGTCTGGGAGGGGCAGGGCGCTGACGCCAGCCAGGTGGATGCCGCCGTGCAGGCAGCCCGTCAGGCCTTCCCGGCCTGGGCGCAATTGAGCCTGGAAGCGCGTATCGATTTGCTGGAGAAGTTCGCCACGCAACTGAAAGCGCATGCCGAAGCCATGGCCCAGTGCATCGGTGAGGAAACCGGCAAGCCCCTGTGGGAGTCGGCGACCGAAGTCACCAGCATGATCAACAAGGTAGCGATCTCGGTGCAGAGCTACCGCGAGCGCACCGGCGAAAAGAGCGGCCCGCTGGCCGATGCCACGGCCGTGCTGCGGCACAAGCCCCATGGTGTGGTGGCGGTGTTCGGCCCTTACAACTTCCCCGGCCACCTGCCCAACGGCCATATCGTGCCGGCGCTGCTGGCGGGCAACTGCGTGGTGTTCAAGCCCAGTGAGCTGACGCCCAAGGTCGCCGAGCTGACCGTCAATTGCTGGATTGCCGCCGGGCTGCCGGCGGGTGTGCTCAACCTGGTGCAGGGCGCGCGCGAAACCGGTGTGGCGCTGGCCGCCAACCCGGGTATCGATGGCCTGTTCTTCACCGGCTCCAGCCGCACCGGCAACCTGTTGCACCAGCAGTTCGCCGGCCGCCCGGACAAGATTTTGGCCCTGGAGATGGGCGGCAACAACCCGCTGGTGGTGGACGAGGTCAAGGACCTCGATGCGGCGGTGTACACCATTATCCAGTCGGCGTTCATTTCCGCCGGCCAGCGCTGCACCTGCGCCCGCCGTCTGCTGGTGCCGCAAGGCGCCTGGGGCGATGCGCTGATCACGCGCCTGGTCGAGGTGAGCAAATCCATCACGGTCGGTGCGTTCGACCAGCAGCCGGCGCCGTTCATGGGCTCGGTGATTTCGCTGCAGGCAGCGCGGGCGCTGATTGCAGCCCAGGCCGAACTGGTCGCCAAGGGCGCCGTGAAGCTGCTGGAAATGACCCAGCCACAGGCCGATGCCGCACTGCTGACCCCGGGCATTGTCGATGTCACCGCGGTGGCCGAGCGCCCGGACGAAGAGTTCTTCGGCCCGCTGCTGCAGGTGATCCGCTATGCCGACTTCGATGCCGCCATCGATGAGGCCAACAACACCCAGTACGGCCTGGCTGCCGGTTTGCTGTCCGACTCCCGCGCCCGTTACCAGTACTTCTGGCTGCGCAGCCGCGCTGGCATCGTCAACTGGAACAAGCAACTGACCGGTGCCGCCAGCAGTGCACCGTTCGGCGGCGTGGGCGCCAGTGGCAACCATCGCGCCAGCGCCTATTACGCGGCGGACTACTGCGCTTACCCCGTGGCTTCGCTGGAGACCGCCAGCCTTGCCTTGCCGGCAACCCTGACGCCGGGCGTCACCCTATAACAACAGGTCACGGAGCCTAGCCGATGAAATCCTATGAAGTGAATTTTGATGGCCTGGTGGGGCCTACCCACAACTATGGCGGCCTGTCCTACGGCAACGTGGCTTCGCAGAGCAACAGCCAGCAGGGTTCCAACCCGCGCGAAGCCGCGCGCCAGGGCCTGGCGAAGATGAAAGCGCTGGCCGACATGGGCTTCAAGCAGGGCGTGCTGGCGCCGCAGGAGCGCCCCGACGTGGCCGCACTGCGCCGCCTGGGCTTCAGCGGCAGCGATGCCGAAGTGATCCAGCGCGCCGCCAAGGAGGCCATGCCATTGCTGGTGGCCAGCTGCTCGGCCTCGAGCATGTGGGTGGCCAATGCCGCCACGGTCAGCCCCAGTGCCGACACTGCCGATGGCCGCGTGCACTTCACTGCTGCCAACCTCAACTGCAAGTACCACCGCAGTATCGAGCACCCGACCACCAGCCGCGTGCTGGGTGCCATGTTCAGCAACGACAAGCACTTTGCCCACCACGAGGCACTGCCTGCCGTGGCGCAGTTCGGTGACGAGGGGGCGGCCAACCACACGCGCTTCTGCCGTGCGTATGGCGAGGCCGGCGTGGAGTTCTTCGTCTACGGCCGCAGCGCCTTCGACAGCCGCTACCCGGCGCCGCAGAAGTACCCGGCCCGGCAAACCCTGGAAGCCTCCCAGGCTGTGGCTCGGCTGCATGGCCTGAGCGATGACGGCGTGGTCTACGCTCAACAGAACCCGGCCGTGATCGACCAGGGCGTGTTCCATAACGATGTAATTGCGGTGGGCAACGGCGAGGTGCTGTTCTATCACGAGGACGCTTTCCTCGACACCGAGGCGGTACTTGGCCAGCTGCGAGCTAAACTGGCCAGCAAGGGTGGCAACTTCCAGGCCATCTGCGTGCCGCGGGCAGCGGTGACGGTAGAGGACGCGGTGCGTTCCTATCTGTTCAACAGCCAGCTGCTCAGCCGCGACGACGGCTCCATGCTGTTGGTGGTGCCGGAAGAGTGCCGCAACAACGAGCGGGTCTGGGCCTACCTGGGCCAGTTGACCAGCCAGGGCGGCGCGGTGAAGGAGGTCAAGGTATTCGACCTCAAGCAGAGCATGCAGAACGGCGGTGGGCCAGCTTGCCTGCGTTTGCGCGTGGCGTTGAAGGAAACGGAACTGGCAGCGGTCAACCAAGGCGTTATCATGACCGCCTCGCTGTACGACACCCTGTTGCAGTGGGTCGACAAGCATTACCGCGATCGCCTTGGCGAGGCGGACCTGGCCGACCCGCAGTTGCTGGTGGAATGCCGTACGGCACTGGACGAATTGACCCAGATCCTGAAGTTGGGCTCGGTGTATCCGTTCCAACGCCAACCTTGAAGAGAGACTTTGCAATGACCGACGCCCTGCGCCTTATCCTGGAAGATGAAGACGGCACCCAGCTGGAAACTTCCTGCACCCGCTTTGCCGTGGTCTGGCAAGGCAAGGAAGTGTGGATTCAACAGGATGGTCGTGGCCAGCTGCTGATCGGCGTGGATGTCGAGGAAGACGACACCGAGTACGCCAACTTGCTGCTGCGCCCGATGGCCACCAACCTGGTCAGCCTGCAGCTGGAAATGGAACCGGCGGAGGTCGGCGAAGACGACGATCACGTCCATGGCCCCGACTGCGGCCACCACCACTAAGGAAGTACCTATGCTCGCCCTTGGCAAATTGCTTGAGCTGACCCTCACCGATCACGAACCGGCCGAGAAGACCCAAGTGACACCCAAGGGCGCGCGTTTGCGTTGGCTGGGGGAGGGCGCGCTCGAAGTGCGCCCGGCCGAAAGCGAGGATTGCGGGCTGGACTTGCTGTTGTCCGCCGGCATCCACGGCAACGAAACGGCACCGATCGAGTTGCTCGAGCGGCTGCTGCATGGCGTGGCCAACGGCAAGATCAAACCCAAGGCCCGGGTGCTGTTCCTGTTCGGCAACCCGGCAGCAATCCGCAAGGGCGAGCGCTTCATCGAGCAGGACATCAACCGCCTGTTCAATGGCCGCCACGAGCTGTCCAGTGGCTTCGAGGCATTGCGTGCCGCCGAGCTGGAACAGTTCGCCCGGGTGTTCTTCAGCAAGCCGGGGCGCAACCGCCTGCACTACGACCTGCATACCGCCATCCGCGGCTCGAAGATCGAGCAGTTCGCCTTGTACCCTTATAAAGAGGGGCGCAAGCATTCCCGTCGCGAGCTGGCGCGCCTGGCGGCGGCGGGCATGGAGGCGGTGTTGCTGCAAAGCAAATCCTCTATCACCTTCAGCGCCTTCACCTACGAGCAGCTGGAAGCCGAAGCCTTCACCCTGGAGCTGGGCAAGGCCCGTCCGTTCGGTCAGAACGAGCTGGTCAACCTGGACAAGCTGGAAGCGAGGCTGATTCACATCATCGAAGACACCGAGCCACAGGGCGAAGGCTCTCTGGATGGCCTGCAGCTGTTCAGCGTGTCCCGCGAGATCATCAAGCACAGCGACAGCTTCCACCTGCACCTGCCGGCGGACATCGAGAATTTCTCCGAGCTGAGCAAGGGTTACCTGCTGGCCGAAGACTTGGCCGAGACGCGCTGGGTAGTCGAGGAGGAGGGCGCGCGCATCATCTTCCCCAACCCCAAGGTCAAAAATGGTCTCAGGGCGGGGATTCTGATCGTTCCTGACTCCGGCCAGCGACTAGGCTGAGCTGGCCCCGATACCCTGGGCTCACGGCTGTGTGCGCAGCTCCAGTTGCAGCGCCTGGCGCAGCCCGTTTTCAGTGAAGGCGGGTGGGTTGGTGTTCAGGGCGGTGCTGCCGCCGAATGTGAACTTGCAATCGGTGGGTAAGCCGATGCTTTGCAGGAGCAGGTTGTCCACCGGATAAGCGCCGTTTTTGCCTTTAACCTCGGTCTGGCCCGGAAAGACGGTGCCTGACATCGAGTTCCAGCCTTGGCAAAGGCAGCGGTAAAGGTCGAGTAGTGGCAGTTGCGCAGCGGTCGACCAGCCTGGGTTGTATGCCAGGGTGCCGCCACTGTAGCCCCAGCTACTCTGGTTTTCGTCGATGATGAAGTGGCCTTCGTCTTCATCTTCTTCGTGGTCGCTGGGTGCGTAGGTCGTGAATTGGTGTCTGGATGCTTCGATCAGGCTGATCGGTGTCCCGGACTGCCCGGCCTTTTTATCCAGGGCCGCCAGTAGCGCCTGGCCGCAGGGTAGTTTGCGCAGCAGCTCCAGCGCATCCTGTGCCGCTTGCCTGAACGGGTCGCTACCCGTCACTCGCACGCCGATATTGCCCAGGGCCTGATGTTCGGCTGTCACGGGCCGGGCCAGTTGTGCATCGTTTTCGGTATCGCGGTAGAGCTTGATCCTGGAGGATTCGCTGCCAAGCAGGCGGTGCCCCGTGACGTTGACGACCGCGTCGCCCTTGTCGATCAGCACCGGTCCGCTACCGACCACAATCTGTTGCGTGCCGGTATGGGCGTCGATATGGACGATACCTGCGCCGGTCTCGATCCTGTTGCCGCTCCCTATCATGTCGATCAGCACCGTCTTCTTCACCTCCGGAGCGATGACGACGTGCTGATTGCCATCGGTGAGGCGAATGGCGATGGCTTGGGCGGTATGCGCGGCGACCATGAATACCGCATCGTTGATGGTCACTTCCAGCAGGCATTCACGAGGGGCGATACGTACGCGCTTTTGCTGCTCATCCGCGCGCAGCGCACGCGGGGCCACGTTGAAGACCAGCAGCTCGCTGTTCTGGGTGCTGCGGCGATAGCGCCGCCCCAACGGGTAAGTGTGTTCCAGGGTGATTCGCACGTTGGGGTCAGCCTGGATGTACTTGACCTCGGTCTGCCGCTGGGGGTTGTCTTCATTGGGAAAGGCGGTCTGGGCGTAACCAGGTTCGCGAGCATCTATGTAGTAGATCGGGTTCGGATTGGCCAGGGTAGCCTCGTGAGGCAGTGGGTGTGGATCCGAGTGGAGTTTGGACAGGTTCAGCTCAGGCATGGAGTGCTCCGGCAGCGAGGGTGGGCCGGCAGGATCCCGCTCCACTGCGCGGGTCAGGTGTTGCTTATGTACCGCATGGGTGGGCCTGCAGGTCTGCTTTTCCGCCTTGGCCGTGCTCATGAACGGCTTTTCATCCGCCGATTGCTGTTCTGGTGTACAAACACACTGTATCTCCCGTTCAGGCTGGATATAATGGCGCCCTTTGCCGTCGTTTCGTCGATTCGACGTATTAGCCCAAACGGCCGCCGTTTCCGTGGAAGAACCTATGAAAAGCGCAGAAATCCGTGAAGCCTTCCTTCGCTTCTTCGAAGAGCAGGGACATACCCGAGTCGCCTCCAGTTCGCTGATCCCGAACAACGACCCGACCCTGCTGTTCACCAATGCCGGCATGAACCAGTTCAAGGACTGCTTCCTCGGTGCGGAGAAGCGTGCCTACACGCGTGCCGTCAGCAGCCAGAAGTGCGTGCGCGCCGGTGGCAAGCACAACGACCTGGAAAACGTCGGTTACACCGCGCGTCACCACACTTTTTTCGAAATGCTGGGCAACTTCAGCTTCGGTGACTATTTCAAGCGCGATGCGATCACCTTCGCCTGGACCTTCCTGACTTCGGAAAAATGGCTGAACCTGCCCAAGGAAAAGCTCTGGGTCACCGTCTACGCCACTGACGACGAAGCCTACGATATCTGGACCAAGGAAGTCGGCGTGCCGGCCGAGCGCATGGTGCGCATCGGCGACAACAAGGGCGCCCCGTACGCCTCCGATAACTTCTGGACCATGGGCGACACCGGCCCATGCGGCCCGTGCACCGAGATCTTCTACGACCACGGCCCGGACATCTGGGGCGGCCCACCCGGCTCGCCGGAAGAAGACGGCGATCGCTACATCGAGATCTGGAACAACGTCTTCATGCAGTTCAACCGCACCGCCGACGGCGTGCTGCACCCGCTGCCAGCGCCGTCGGTGGACACCGGCATGGGCCTGGAGCGCGTCAGCGCCGTGCTGCAGCACGTGCACTCGAACTACGAGATCGACCTGTTCCAGAACCTGCTGTCGGCCGCGGCCAAGGCCATCGGTTGCGGCAATGAGGGCCAGGCCTCGCTGAAAGTGGTCGCCGACCACATCCGTTCGTGCGGCTTCCTGATCGCCGACGGCGTGCTGCCGTCCAACGAAGGCCGTGGCTACGTGCTGCGCCGCATCATTCGTCGTGCCTGCCGCCACGGTAACAAGCTGGGCGCCAAAGGCAGCTTCTTCTACCAGATCGTTGCTGCACTGGTCGCCGAAATGGGCGAGGCCTTCCCGGAACTGAACAGCCAGCAGGCGCACATCGAACGCGTGCTCAAGGCTGAAGAAGAACAGTTCGCCAAGACCCTGGAGCAGGGCCTGCGCATCCTCGAGCAGGACCTGGCCCAGCTGAAGGGCGAGGTGGTGCCGGGCGACGTGGTGTTCAAGCTGTACGACACCTACGGCTTCCCGATGGACCTGACCGCCGACATCGCCCGCGAGCGCGAGCTGACCATCGACGAAGCCGGCTTCGAGCGCGAGATGGACGCCCAGCGTGAGCGCGCCCGTTCCGCCAGCGCCTTCGGCATGGACTACAACAGCCTGGTCAAGGTCGACAGCGCCACCGAGTTCCTCGGCTACGAGGCCACCGAAGGCCAGGGCAAGATCATCGCCCTGTACAAGGACGGCCAGGCCGTCGACCAGCTGGGTGAAGGCGAGCAGGGTGTGGTCGTGCTCGACCGCACGCCGTTCTACGCCGAATCCGGTGGCCAGGTGGGTGACACCGGCTACCTGCAGGCTGGCGCTGCGCGCTTCGACGTGCGCGATACCACCAAGACCGGTGGTGCCTTCCTGCACCACGGCGTGGTTGCCAGCGGTGCGCTGGTGATCGGTTCGCCGGTCCAGGCCAAGGTCGATGCCGACGTGCAGCACGCCACCTCGCTGAACCACTCCGCCACCCACCTGCTGCACGAAGCGCTGCGCCAGGTGCTGGGCGAGCACGTACAGCAGAAAGGCTCGCTGGTCGACAGCCAGCGCCTGCGTTTCGACTTCAGCCACTTCGAGGCGGTGAAACCGGAGCAGATCAAGGCCCTGGAAGACATCGTCAACCGCGAAGTGCGCAAGAACACTGCGGTGGAAACCGAACTGACCGACATCGAAACCGCCAAGGCCAAGGGTGCCATGGCGCTGTTCGGCGAGAAGTACGGCGACACCGTGCGTGTGCTGAGCATGGGCGGCGATTTCTCGGTGGAGCTGTGCGGCGGTATCCACGCCAAGCGCACCGGTGACATCAGCCTGTTCAAGATCATCAGCGAAGGCGGCGTAGCCTCTGGCGTGCGCCGTATCGAAGCGGTCACCGGCGCTGCTGCGCTGGCCTACCTGAACGCTGCCGAAGAGCAGGTCAAGGAAGCCGCGCAGCTGGTGAAGGGTAATCGCGACAACCTGATCGACAAGCTGTCGGCTGTGCTCGAGCGCAACCGTCAGCTGGAGAAGCAGCTGGAACAGCTGCAGGCCAAGGCCGCCAGCGCCGCCGGGGATGATCTCTCCAATGCGGCCGTTGAGGTCAAGGGCGCCAAGGTGCTCGCCGCCCGCCTGGATGGGCAGGACGGCAAGGCCCTGCTGGCGCTGGTCGATCAGCTGAAGAACAAGCTCGGCCACGCAGTGATCCTGCTGGGCAGCGAGCATGAGGGCAAGGTCGTGCTGGTGGCCGGCGTGACCAAGGACCTCTCCAGCCAACTCAAGGCTGGCGATCTGATGAAACAAGCCGCTGCGGCGGTGGGTGGCAAGGGCGGTGGCCGTCCGGACATGGCCCAGGGTGGTGGCGTCGACGTCGCTGCACTGGACCAGGCCCTGGCGCTGGCCGTGCCATTCGCAGAGCAGGGACTTTGAGATGAGGGGGCCGGCGGTCTAGTGGCCTGTACGGCTAATTCTTGCGCTCAAATTCGAGTGCCAGGGTTTGCCGCGCAAGGCGCCGCGACGAGTCGTAGCCGGGCTACGGCGAGGAGTGGCAACGCAGCGAGGCGAATCCTGGTGCCGAATTTGGGTGCAAGAATTAGCCACACAGGCCACTCCCATCCGGCCTCTTCATGTTGGATTGTTTTTTGGGGCCCTGTATGGGCTGAGGCACCATTGAAATGGCGTTGATCGTACAGAAATTTGGCGGCACCTCTGTCGGTTCCATCGAGCGGATCGAGCAGGTAGCCGATAAGGTCAAGAAACACCGTGAGGCGGGCGACGACCTGGTGGTTGTGTTGTCGGCCATGAGCGGTGAAACCAATCGCCTGATCGACCTGGCCAAGCAGATCACCGATCAGCCGGTTCCGCGTGAACTGGATGTAATCGTGTCGACCGGTGAGCAGGTCACCATTGCCTTGCTGACCATGGCCTTGATCAAGCGTGGTGTGCCAGCGGTGTCCTACACCGGCAACCAGGTGCGCATTCTCACCGACAGCGCGCACAACAAGGCGCGCATCCTGCAGATCGACGACCAGAAGATTCGTGCCGACCTCAAGGAAGGCCGCGTGGTCGTGGTAGCGGGCTTCCAGGGCGTCGACGAGCACGGCAGCATTACCACCCTGGGCCGTGGCGGCTCCGACACCACGGGCGTGGCCCTGGCGGCTGCGCTGAAGGCTGACGAGTGCCAGATCTACACCGACGTCGATGGCGTCTACACCACCGACCCGCGCGTTGTGCCGCAGGCCCAGCGCCTGGAGAAGATCACCTTCGAAGAGATGCTGGAAATGGCCAGCCTCGGTTCCAAGGTGCTGCAGATCCGTTCGGTGGAGTTCGCCGGCAAGTACAACGTTCCGCTGCGCGTGCTGCACAGCTTCAAGGAGGGTCCGGGTACCCTCATTACCATTGATGAAGAGGAATCCATGGAACAGCCGATCATTTCCGGTATCGCCTTCAACCGTGATGAAGCCAAGCTGACCATTCGCGGCGTGCCGGACACCCCGGGCGTGGCCTTCAAGATCCTCGGCCCGATCAGCGCCTCGAACATCGAGGTCGACATGATCGTGCAGAACGTTGCCCACGATAACACCACCGACTTCACCTTCACCGTACACCGCAACGAGTACGAGAAGGCGCAGAGCGTGCTGGAAAACACTGCCCGCGAAATCGGTGCCCGTGAAGTGATCGGCGACACCAAGATCGCCAAGGTCTCGATCGTCGGCGTCGGCATGCGTTCGCACGCCGGTGTTGCCAGCCGCATGTTCGAAGCCCTGGCCAAGGAGAGCATCAATATCCAGATGATCTCCACCTCCGAGATCAAGGTTTCGGTCGTGATCGAAGAGAAGTACCTGGAGCTGGCCGTACGCGCGCTGCACACCGCGTTCGAGCTCGACGCTCCGGCACGACAGAGCGAGTAATACGCTGCCTGGAAGGGCGCGGCTTGCCGCGCCCTTCGCGTTTCTGCTCGCCACACAGGCCTGTCCTGCCCTGTGTGGCGAGTAACCGGGCCCTGGTCGTCGTCCACGACCAGGCCGCGACACCCAAGACTGTTACCCCTGAATGTTTTGCGTAAGGAGAAAGCTATGTTGATTCTGACTCGTCGGTGCGCCGAGAGCCTGATCATTGGAGACGGCGAGATCACCGTGACGGTGCTCGGCGTCAAAGGCAACCAGGTGCGTATTGGCGTCAGCGCCCCGAAAGAAGTGGCTGTGCACCGCGAGGAAATCTACCTGCGGATCAAGAAAGAGAAGGACGAGGAGCCAAGCCTTTAATTTTTTTGAAGTTTTTTTCAAAAAAAGGGTTGCAAACGAGGAAGAGCCTGTTTAATATTCGCCTCGTGTTGCGGTGAGGTGGCCGAGTGGCCGAAGGCGCTCCCCTGCTAAGGGAGTATACCTCATAAGGGTATCGGGGGTTCGAATCCCCCCTTCACCGCCATTATTCGCTTAGGGCGCTGTAAACAGTAAGAACGCTAAGTAGTTGATTTTAAACGAAAAAGTTCTTGCAAAAATGTTTCAGCGACCTATAATGCGCGGCAAGACACGGACTCATAGCTCAGCTGGATAGAGTACTCGGCTACGAACCGAGCGGTCGGAGGTTCGAATCCTCCTGAGTCCGCCACTTTTGAAGTGGCTTTGTTTGCAAGGCTGCTTCAAACAACCAGTGGTAATCTGGTCTAAAACTACCATCGCGGACTCATAGCTCAGCTGGATAGAGTACTCGGCTACGAACCGAGCGGTCGCAGGTTCGAATCCTGCTGAGTCCGCCACTTTTTGAAGTGGCTCTGCTTGCAAAGGCACTTCAACCAACCAGTGGTAACCTGGTCTAAAAAATACCACCACGGACTCATAGCTCAGCTGGATAGAGTACTCGGCTACGAACCGAGCGGTCGGAGGTTCGAATCCTCCTGAGTCCGCCACACCAAATCAAGAAGCCCGCTCATTTGAGCGGGCTTTTTGTTTTTCTGCGCCAATGAATTGTTGGTGATGTCGATCTAAGCTCTTCTGTAACGATTGTAGTGTAGCTTGGGGCCGCCATGCGGCCCATCGCCGGCAAGCCAGCTCCCACAGGTATCGCGCTGCTCTCTGGACTGTGTTGTCCCTGTTGGAGCTGGCTTGCCGGTGAAAGGGCTGCAAAGCAGCCCCGAATTCGATCAGGTATCGCATACACATCCAGGCACACAACAAATGTGCTTTAACCGCCAGACCCACCGTCGCACTGATAGCTTCGAGCGTTGTCCCAGCTTTATCACGCAAACGATTGTTCTGGCCAAAATTTTAAGCGATCTGACAGCTTTAGCAGTGTATGATTGCGCCCGTCAGCCCCGCCGGGGCTTGTGGAAAACCACCATGGACTTACCCAGTAGTTACTCGCTAACAAGATTCATACAGAAAGATCTGACCGATTGATTCTCCCGGCGTGCTCCGCTGCTGGGAGTGGAGTTCGCCTATGACTGAAGTAGAAGTAAAAAAAGCGCAGGAAAGCCTGCAGGACCGCCTGGCCCAGGTGGTCGAACTGCTGCAACGCCAGCGCGTGGTCGAAGACCTGACCCACCGTCAGGAAGGTGCCCACAACGACCTGGTGGAAAACCTGGTCCACCGCCAGAACCTCGTCGAGCTGCAGCGCAAGCTCGATGACCTGCACCCCGCCGACATCGCCTACATCCTCGAAGCCTTGCCCCTGGAAGACCGCCTGACGGTCTGGCAGCTGGTGCGCTCGGATCGCGATGGCGACATCCTGCTGGAAGTGTCCGACGCCGTGCGGCAATCGCTGATCGCCGACATGGACGATCACGAACTGCTCGCCGCCGCCAAGGAAATGGACGCCGACGAGCTGGCCGACCTGGCTCCTGAGCTGCCGCGTGACGTTGTTCACGAGCTGATGGAAACCCTCGATGCCCAGCAACGCGAGCGCGTGCGTTCGGCGCTGAGCTACGACGAGGAGCAGGTTGGTGCGCTGATGGACTTCGAGATGGTCACCATCCGCGAAGACGTCAGCCTGGAAGTGGTGTTGCGCTACCTGCGCCGCCTGAAAGAGCTGCCGAACCACACCGACAAACTGTTCGTGGTCGACTATGACGGCATTCTCAAGGGCGTATTGCCGATCAAGCGCCTGCTGGTCAATGACCCGGAAAAGAAGGTGGCGGAGGTCATGGCGACCGACCCGGTCTCCTTCCACCCCGAGGAAGATGCGTATGATGCGGCGCAGGCCTTCGAGCGTTATGACCTGGTATCCGCGCCGGTCGTGGACAAGAACGAACGCCTGATCGGCCGCTTGACCATCGACGAAATGGTCGACCTGATTCGTGAAGAAAGCGAAAGCGAAGTGCTGAACATGGCCGGTTTGCGCGAGGAAGAAGACATCTTCGCCTCGGTCTGGCGTTCGCTGCGCAACCGCTGGGCCTGGTTGGCCATCAACCTGATTACTGCTTTCGTTGCATCGCGAGTGATCGGCCTGTTCGAAGGTTCGATCGAGAAGCTGGTGGCCCTGGCTGCGCTGATGCCGATCGTGGCGGGTATTGGTGGCAACTCCGGTAACCAGACCATCACCATGATCGTGCGCGCCATGGCGCTGGACCAGGTGTCGCCGGGCAACACCAGCCGCCTGATGCGCAAGGAGCTGGCGGTATCGCTGCTCAACGGCCTGATCTGGGGCGGGGTGATCGGTGCGGTGGCGTTCTGGCTGTATGGCAGCTGGTCGTTGGGTCTGGTGATGACTGCGGCGATGACCTTGAACCTGCTGTTGGCGGCCTTGATGGGAGTGTTGATCCCGATGACCCTGACGCGCCTGGGGCGCGACCCGGCGATGGGCTCCAGCGTGATGATTACCGCGGTGACCGACAGCGGCGGGTTCTTCATCTTCCTCGGGCTGGCCACGCTGTTCCTGCTGTAGCCGTTTAACTTCCACAAGCTGATGAGGTCCTTGTGGGAGCGGCCTTGCGTCGCGAAAGGGCTGCAAAGCAGCCCCGGAAGTATGCGCAGTGCCGCTGACATCGCGGGGCCGCTCTGCGGCCCTTTCGCGACACAAGGCCGCTCCCACAAAGGCAGTGATCCTACAGCGGCGGTAAGCCCACAAAAAAGCCAGCTTACGCTGGCTTTTTCATGTTCGGCTGCAAACCTCAGGAGGCGTCGGTAGCCATTTCCACATCGTGAGCGATGAGGGCGACCAGCGCGTTCTGCTGGCGGTGCGACAGTTGGCGGAAGCGTTGCAGCAACTCGCGTTCATGCAGGGACAGTTCAGGGCTGTCCAGGCGCATGCTCAACTCGTCACCCAGCGCACCTTCCTGGATAAGGCTCTGTTCCAGGCGCGCGATGATTTCGGAGTTCATGCTGCGGTGATGGTTGCGCGCTACCTCGGCAATGCGCTCACGCATCCCGTCTGGCAGGCGGACGACGAACTTGTCAGCGGTGCGGCTCGAATAAATAGCCTGTTTCATTGGGCGCATATAAATTGACCGGATTTTGGTTCAGGGGAAGCGGTTCTCAAATTGGCCGCACGGGGTGGTAGTACGACCGTGGCGACGACGAAATGTTCAACCGTCTGTGAAAAATGGATGCTCATCTTGCCTCATGGTCGCCGTTTCCTTGGCGTCAATTCTGTGACAAATAGTGAGCCGGATAAAGGCTTTGTGCCAGTACCAATTATCAGAAATGAGTACTGGTTTGAAAAGTTTTACATGCTCCAGCTTGCCCAATCGTCAGACTTTTGCCGTCAAAAACTGGTAAAACGCAGCAAAAGGCCGGGAAAGCCCCTAGAATGTGCCGGTTTCCCTCCATAGAGCATAGTGGCTATGCAACATGACGCAAGCGACCGCCAATCAGGGACAGGCCGGTTGATATATCTGGTAGGACCGTCGGGTTCCGGGAAAGATTCCCTGATCGATGCTTCTCGTGAGCGATTGGCAGCCGCCGGGGTGGAAATCGCCCGTCGCGTCATTACCCGGTCGGCCGAAGCCAAGGGCGAAGCCGCCCATGGAGTCTCGGCCGAACAGTTCGAAGCACTGCGCGCGCAAGGCGCGTTCGCCATGCATTGGCGAGCCAATGGCCTGGATTACGGCATTCCACTACAGGTGGACCAGTGGCTGGCGGAGGGCAGGGCGGTGCTGGTGAATGGTTCGCGGGCCTATCTGGCCGAGGCGCGTCGGCGCTACCCGAACCTGTTGGCAGTGCTGGTCGAGGTCCGGCACGAGGTGCTGCGCGAGCGCCTGGTGGCCCGCGGCCGGGAAAGCGCAGAGGAAGTCGAGCAGCGCCTGGCACGTAATGCACGCTTGCAGGCGCTGGCCGATCCGTCGCTGCATGTGCTGGACAACTCCACCACCCTGGAAACCGCGGTCGCGGCATTGTTCGCGCTGCTGCGTGATGAAGGCGTGCTGCCGCAGGTGTAGCATTGGCAGAAAAGGATTACGCGAAAAAGCCCGCGTGAGGCATGACAAACGCCAGCATGCTGGTTAACATGCTGGCCGTCCTGCTGTGCAGCGTCCGCTGCCGGTACTTGCGTCTCAGTAGCTCAATTGGATAGAGCATCCCCCTCCTAAGGGGAAGGTTGCAGGTTCAATTCCTGCCTGGGACGCCATTTCCTATCTCCCACACCCCTCTCACCCAGCGTTGGCCAGCAACGATGGCGTGCTCCATATGCCGCTCGCTTGTGCCTGCGTTCGCCTGCCATCGCAGCCGTCCCGATGTGCTTGACCGAGATGTCGCATTCTTTGGAGTAATCCTTACATCACCCCAGGTCATGTGAGTTTACTGTCTTCGCCATGAGCTTCATGGATGGCTCAGCAGCGATCGATTGCACTCCAATAATAATCGGATCTCCCCGCAGGCCAACGCTTGCGGGCGGTCTGCGCCGAGCAGCAACAAAGGCCAAACCCATGACCAATAAACATAATATTTCCCTGGAAGACGCCCCGCTCAACAGCTTCCACAAGAAGCTCGCCATCTACTCCTCGGGTGCGCCGTTTCTGGATGGCTATATCCTGAGCATCATTGGCGTGGTCCTGGTGCAACTCAGCCAGTCGCTACAACTGTCCGTGCTCGAAGAGGGCCTGGTAGCCGCCGCATCGCTGGTTGGCATGTTCTTCGGCGGTTTCGTCGGTGGGCTGTTTACCGACAGGTTGGGCCGCAAGACGCTGTATGTGCTGGTACTGGTTGCACTCACGCTGTTTTCTCTCGGCCAGTTCTGGGTCACATCAGCCGCCGCACTGATTGCCCTGCGCTTTGCTCTGGGTGTCGCCATCGGCGCCGACCACCCGCTGGCGACTTCGCTGCTGGCCGAGTTCCTGCCGCGCAAGCAGCGGGGTTCGATTCTCGCCAGCCTGGTGATGATGTGGTTCGTCGGTGCTGCCATGGCCTATGTGGCCGGTGAGTTCATCCTGCGCAGCATGGGGCCGGAAGCCTGGCGCTGGGCCTTGGCGAGTGCGGCAGTGCCTGGCGTGCTGTTCCTGATCATGCGCGCCGGCACCCCGGAATCGGCCCGTTGGTTGCTGAGCAAGGGGCGCATCGAAGAGGCCGACCAGGTAGTGAAAAGGGTTTATGGCAACAGCTTTTCCATCACCGACCTGGCCGAAGCGCCGTCGATTCGCAAGGTGTCGGTCTGGTCGCTGTTCCACTCCAGCTATGGCAAGCGCATCTTCTTCGTCAGCATGTTCTGGACCTGCTCGATCATCCCGCAGTTCGCCATCTACGCCTTCGCCCCGAAGATCCTTTCGGCCATGGGCCTTACCGGTGACCTGGCGGCGTGGGGCGCTGTGGCGATCACCGTCATCTTCGTGTTCGGTTGCTTGCTGGGCGTGAAGCTGATCAACCCCATGGGTCGGCGCAACATGCTGATCCACAGCTTCCTGTGGTCGGGCCTGGCCTTGCTGCTGCTGGGGCTGTACCCGGACGGGGCAGGGCTGGTGACCCTGGCGCTGTTCGGCAGCTATGCATTGTTCATTGGCGGGGCGCAGGTGTTGCAGTACGTGTACCCGAACGAGCTGTTCCCAACCGAGGTCCGGGGTTCGGCCGTTGGCCTGGCAACCTCCTTGTCGCGTATCGGTGCCGCCATCGGCACCTACCTGGTGCCCATGTCGCTGGAGTCGCTCGGCATTGCCAACACCATGATCGTGGCGTTTGGCATTTCGATGGTCGGGCTGCTCTGCACCTGGCTGATGGCGCCGGAGACACGCTCGCTGGACCTGGCCAAGGCCAGCGCGGTCTGATACTGCAAGAAGCCACCGAGCGGACGCTGGCCGTGTAGGAGCGGCCTTGTGTCGCGAAAGGGCTGCGCAGCAGCCCCGGCCATGTCAGCTGTGAAGCCAAAATCCTGGGGCCGCCTTGCGGCCCTTTCGCGACACAAGGCCGCTCCTACAGGGGCCGTGTAGAGCAGGATATCAGCGCTGACGCATCCTACATCCCCAAATGCTTCAAGGCCCACAGCACTCCCATGCCCACAATCAGCGTCAGCATCGTGCTGCGCGTACGCCACGCCACCAATGCGGCCAGTATCGCTGCCGGTATCTGCGGGTTCATCCAGTCGAACCCCGCCTGCCGGTCAGGAAATACCACAGCCGGCAGTACCAATGCCGCCAGCACACTGGCCGGCACATACGCCAGGGCGCGGCGAAACAGTGGGGGGATGCGCAGCACCGTGTGCAACTCGATGAACGACAGGCGGATGGCGAAGGTGCCCAGGCCGATCAGAATGAAGGTTATCCACTGGGTCGTTTCGCTCATGATGCTTCCTGCTCGGTATTGGCGTCTGCCACGGTTTGCTGTTTTTGCCAGCTCTCGATGGCCAGCCCGGCGATGATGCCGCCCAGCGCGCCAGCCAGCAGGCCGAGGTTGTAGGGCAGGTTGGCGGCCAGCACGGCGAGCACGCCGCCGGTCAGCGCTGCGCCAAGCGTGGCCGCATTGCGAATGCCGGGTATCAACAGGGCCAGGAATGACAATGGAATGGCAAAGCCCAGCGACCAGTCTTCAGGGATGCTCGCGCCCAGGTACATGCCCGCCAGCACCGAGAGGTTCCAGCCGAAGAACATGGTGATTGCCGTACCGGCATAGTAGGGGTAGGCATACTGCCCGAGCCCGCCCGAGCCCATCTTCAGCGTGCACAGGGCGAAGGACTGATCTGACAGCATGTACGCCATCGGCCACTTGTGGCGGCGCGGCAGCTGGCCCAGGTGCGGGGCCAGGCTGGCGCTGTACATCAGGAAGCGCAGGTTGATCACCAGTGCGGTGACTACCATGGTCACCGGCAGGGCGGCGCTTTGCATCAACTGCATCACCACCATTTGCGCCGAACCGGAGTAGAACAGCAAGGTCATGCCGATGGCATCGGTTGGCGACAGGCCCATGCCGATCGCCGTGACCCCGGTGATCAGGCCGAAGGGCACGATGCCGGAAGTCAATGGCAGGGCGCTGTGGGCACCTTGCCTGAACGCTTGGGTCCCGCTTGGATACGGCATTTGAAATCCTTGAAAGTGTGCAGACGGTGCAAGGGCGGTACGTCCACGTTAATGCGCGCGACAGTTGGCCTCAACGTCAGATTTCTGGATAGTAGGCCTAAAAAAAATAGGCCTGAAACCGTGTACCTCGATACTCCCACCCGGCACTCGCTGCAGCTCAATGCCCTGCGTGCCTTCGAAGCGTCAGCCCGCCTGGGCGGTTTTGCCCGTGCCGCACTCGAGCTGAGGGTGACCCCAGGGGCCATCGCCGCCCTGGTCAAGACCCTGGAAAGCGAATATGGCGCGGCCTTGTTCGAGCGCCACGCCAAAGGCGTGCGCCTGACGCCCTTGGGCGAAAGCGTGAAAGGCCAGTTCACCGAGGCGTTCGACGCCGTGGAAGCCGCCGCGCGCACACTGCGCCGCCTGGCCGCACCGCAGCGGGTGCATATCGTCACATCGCCTGCCCTGGCGCAGTTGTGGATAGGGCCACGCCTGCCGGAACTGACCCGGCTGCTGGCACCCATCGAGATCTCGGTGACGGCGGTGGATGAGCCGCCCAACCTGAAACGCAGCCCGTTCGACCTGTGCCTGTTCTACACCGAAAAGCCCGAGCGCTGGCAACGCAGGATAGCCACGGAAGAAGTCCTGCCCGTGTGCGTGCCGGCCCTTGCCGCCAGCATCGCCAAGCCCGAGGACCTTGCCGACGCCCGTTGCATCGCCGACGTGGGCTGGAACGACTGGGCGGTGTGGACGGGGGCGGTGATGCCCGGGCACAAGTTCGTTGCCCGTGGGCCGGGTTTTTCCCTGTACTCGATCGCCCTGCAGCAAGCCTTGCTGGCCGCCGGGGTTCTGATAGGGCGCAGAAGCCTGGTGCAACGCTACCTCGACAGCGGCGAACTGGTCGCCCCCATCGACCGCGCGGTGCCATTGGGCATGACCATCGCCGCATGGCGGCTGCCGGGTGCCAAGGGCAACCAGGTGGTTGCTGCCGTGGAGGAGGCGCTGTTGCAGTTGGCTTGAGCGTCCTCGATCCATGCCTGTCCTCAGCGCCGCAAAAACAGGGCGTCAGGGCTATTCTGTTCGGGTGCGCCAGAAGCCAGGGAGAGCGTCCATGAGTCAGGAAACCCGGCCGGTACCCGCCGGCTTCAGTGAACAGCAGTTGCATACGTTGTTCGATCTGATCAGCGATGGTATCTGGGACTGGAATGCCAATACCGGCTACGTCTATCGCAACCCGGGCTGGTACGCCATGCTCGGCTACCCCAGCCACTCCATGGCCAACTCGGTGCTCACCTGGGAAAGCGTGATCCACCCGGAGGACTACCCGCGGGTGATGGCGCATTTCGAGGCGTACATCAACCAGCGCAACGAGCATTACCTCGTCGAATACCGCTGCCGTTGCCACGATGGCAGCTACCTGTGGATCGAAGACAGCGGCTACATCATCGCCCATAACGAGGACGGCTCGGTGGCGCGCATGCTCGGTGCCCACCGCAACATCGACGCCAACAAGCGCCTGGTGGCGCAACTGGAGCAGAGGAACCAGTCGCTGGAAAGCCAGGTGGCCGAACGCACCCGCGAGCTGTCCTGGGTGAACCAGCAGTTGCAGCGGCAGCTGGACGAAAACCGCGAGCTGGCCGAGCGCGACGCGTTGACCCGCATTGCCAACCGCTATCGGCTGGAGAAGGCGCTGCAACTGGAGTGCGAGCGTGCACAGCGCTTTCGCCAGCCGTTGTCGCTGATAGCCATGGACGTGGACGATTTCAAGCCGATTAATGACCGCTATGGCCATGCCCGTGGCGATGCGGCGCTGGTGCGGGTGGTCGACGTCCTGCGTACCTGTCTGCGGCAGCAGGACCTGCTGGCGCGCTGGGGTGGGGACGAGTTCGTCATCGTATTGCCGCAGGCCTCGCTGGGCGAGGCGCTGGAGGTGGCAGCACGCTTGCGCCAGGCGATGGTGCAGGTGGAGCCGGTGGGCGATTGCCGGCTGACCATGAGCTACGGCGTGGTGCAATGGCAGGAAGGAGAGGACCAGCATGCACTGCTGGCGCGTGCCGACATGGCGCTGTACCGGGCCAAGGGGAACGGCAAGAACGCGATAGCCCAATAGATCGCGATCATTGTGGGAGCGGCCTTGTGTCGCGAAAGGGCCGCAAAGCGGCCCCGGGTGTTTTTGCACCGGTGCTGATATTGATGGGGCTGCTTTGCAGCCCTTTCGCGACACAAGGCCGCTCCCACAGAGACCGCGGTGGTTTCAGGTTTTGTGTCGGACCGCTGTCGGGCCCGAATGAAAAAAGACCCGCAACGCCTGGGGCGCTGCGGGCCAAATCGGCCTCGGCCGCTTCAGTGTCAGATATGCAGGGCGTGGCCCAGGGCGCGCAGTGCCGCTTCCTGTACCGCCTCACCCAGTGTCGGGTGGGCATGGATGGTGCCGGCCACATCCTCCAGGCACGCGCCCATCTCCAGCGACTGGGCAAACGCCGTCGACAACTCGGAAACCGCCACGCCAACCGCCTGCCAACCCAGGATCAGGTGGTTGTCACGGCGCGCCACCACCCGCACGAAACCGCTTTTCGATTCCAGGCTCATGGCCCGGCCATTGGCGGCAAACGGGAACTGCGCGACGATGCAGTCCAGCCCTTGCTGGCTGGCTTGCTCCGGGGTCTTGCCGACCACCACCACTTCCGGGTCGGTGAAACACACCGCGGCGATCGCGCTGGGTTCGAAACGGCGTGCCTTGCCGGCGATGATCTCGGCGACCATCTCGCCCTGGGCCATGGCCCGGTGCGCCAGCATCGGTTCGCCAGCCACGTCGCCGATGGCCCAGACATTACGCATGCTGGTCTGGCAGCGCTCGTCGATGGCAACGGCGGCGCCGTTCATCTTCAGGTCCAGGCACTCCAAGTTGAAACCTTGCGTGCGCGGCCGACGGCCCACGGCTACCAGCACCTGGTCGGCTTCCAGGCGCAATTGCGCACCCTGGCCATCACGGGCCAGCAGGCAGCCGCCCTCGTAACCCTCGACGCTGTGGCCCAGGTGCAGGGTGATGCCCAGCTTCTTCAGCGATTCGGCCACCGGTGCGGTCAGCTCGCTGTCGTAGGTCGGCAGGATGCGCTCGCGCGCTTCCACCACGCTGACCCGTGCGCCCAGCTTGCGGTAGGCGATGCCCAGCTCCAGGCCGATGTAGCCGCCGCCCACCACCACCAGGTGCTGCGGCAGGGTTTTCGGCGCCAGGGCTTCGGTCGAGGAAATGATCGGCCCGCCCAGCGGCAGCATCGGCAGTTCGACACTGCTGGAGCCAGTGGCCAGCAACAGGTGCTCACACTGGATACGCTGGCCATCGACCTCGACCTGCTTGCCGTCGAGCACCTTCGCCCAGCCATGGATCACCTTGACCCCGTGCTTTTTCAGCAGGGCGGCGACGCCGGTGGTCAGGCGGTCGACGATGCCGTCCTTCCAGGCCACGCTCTGGCCGATGTCCAGGCGCGGCGAGGCGACGCTGATGCCCAGCTCCGACGGGCCGGCAAAGCGCGAGGTCTGGTGGAACTGCTCGGCCACGTGGATCAGCGCCTTGGACGGGATGCAGCCGATGTTCAGGCAGGTACCGCCCAGTGCCTGGCCTTCCACCAGCACGGTGGGGATGCCCAGTTGCCCGGCGCGGATGGCAGCCACGTAGCCGCCAGGGCCGCCGCCGATGATCAACAGGGTAGTCTGGATAGTCTGTTGCATGCTCACTCCACGAACAGGCAGGCGGGTTGTTCGAGCAGGCCGCGCACGGCCTGGATGAACAGCGCGGCGTCCATGCCATCGACCACGCGGTGGTCGAACGAGCTGGACAGGTTCATCATCTTGCGCACGACGATCTGGCCGTCGATCACCACAGGCCGCTCGACCATGCGGTTGACGCCGACGATCGCCACCTCCGGGGTGTTGACCACCGGTGTGCTGACGATGCCGCCCAGGGCGCCCAGGCTGGTCAGGGTGATGGTCGAACCGGACAGCTCGTCGCGGCTGGCCTTGTTGTTGCGGGCTGCGTTGGCCAGGCGCGAGATCTCGCCGGCATTGCTCCACAGGCTGCCAGCTTCGGCATGGCGCAGCACCGGCACCATCAGGCCGTTGTCACCCTGGGTGGCGATGCCCACATGCACCGCGCCATGGCGAGTGATGACCTGGGCTTCGTCGTCATAGGTGGCGTTGATCTGCGGGAAGTCGCGCAGTGCCACGACCAGGGCGCGCACCAGGAACGGCAGCAGGGTCAGCTTGCCGCGGCTGTCGCCGTGCTTGCTGTTGAGTTGCTGGCGCAGGGCTTCCAGGGCGGTGACGTCGATTTCTTCCACATAACTGAAGTGCGCGACCCGGCGCTTGGCGTCCTGCATGCGCTGGGCGATCTTGCGGCGCAGGCCGATCACCGGCACCTGCTCGCTGTCGGTGCGCTTGGCATAGCCGCTCGGGGCTTGTCCGCCAGTGCTGTGCGGCTTGCTCATGAAGGCGTCGAGGTCTTCGTGCAGGATGCGCCCGGCCGGGCCGCTGCCATGCACGTAACGCAGTTCGATACCGGCATCCAGGGCACGCTTGCGCACCGCCGGCGAGGCCAGCGGCTTGTCGCCTGGCTGGCGCGGCACGATCGGGGCTGCCTCGTGGTTGACGGGCGCCTGGCACGCGGCCGGTCTTGCTTCCTTCTGCGGCTCTGGCTTGGCGGCTACCGGGGCAGCGGGGGCTTCGACCTGTTCGGGCTTTGGCGCATCCTTGGTGGGCACATCCACATGGTTGCCGCTGCCTTCCACTTCGATGCGGATCAGCTCGCTGCCGACCGCCATCACTTCACCGGGCTGCCCACCCAGGGCCAGCACCTTGCCGCTGACCGGCGAAGGGATTTCCACGGTGGCCTTGTCGGTCATGACGTCGGCCACTACCTGATCTTCGGCGATCATGTCGCCGACCTTGACGAACCACTCGACCAACTCGACCTGCGCGATGCCTTCGCCAATGTCCGGCATCTTGATGACGTGCGTGCCCATTCAGACCTCCATGACCTTTTTCAATGCCGCACCTACCCGCGAAGGCCCTGGGAAGTAAGCCCATTCCTGTGCGTGGGGGTAGGGGGTGTCCCAGCCGGTGACGCGCTCGATCGGCGCCTCCAGGTGGTGGAAGCAGTGTTCCTGCACCAGCGACACCAGTTCGGCGCCGAAGCCGCAGGTGCGGGTGGCCTCGTGTACCACCACGCAGCGGCCGGTCTTTTTCACCGACTCGACGATGGTCTCCAGGTCCAGCGGCCACAGGCTGCGCAGGTCGATCACCTCGGCGTCGACGCCGGTTTCTTCGGCGGCCACCTGGGCCACGTACACCGTGGTGCCGTAGGTCAGCACGGTCACGTCATTGCCGGGGCGGGTAATGGCCGCCTTGTCCAGCGGCACGCTGTAGTAGCCATCGGGCACGGCGCTTTGCGGGTGCTTCGACCACGGCGTGACAGGGCGGTCGTGGTGGCCGTCGAACGGGCCGTTGTACAGGCGCTTGGGTTCCAGGAAGATCACCGGGTCATCGCATTCGATCGAGGCGATCAGCAGGCCCTTGGCGTCATACGGGTTGGACGGCATGACAGTGCGCAGGCCGCACACCTGGGTGAACATCGCTTCCGGGCTCTGGCTGTGGGTCTGGCCGCCATAGATCCCGCCACCGCAGGGCATGCGCAGGGTCAACGGGGCGATGAACTCGCCGGCCGAACGGTAACGCAGGCGCGCCATCTCGGAAACGATCTGGTCGGAGGCCGGGTAGAAGTAGTCGGCGAACTGGATTTCCACCACCGGGCGCAGGCCGTAGGCACCCATGCCCACGGCGGTGCCGACGATGCCGCTTTCGGAGATCGGCGCGTCGAACACACGGGACTTGCCGTACTTGTTCTGCAGGCCTTCGGTGCAGCGGAACACGCCGCCGAAGTAACCGACGTCCTGGCCGTAGATCACCACATTGTCGTCGCGCTCGAGCATGACATCCATGGCCGAGCGCAGGGCCTGGATCATGGTCATGGTAGTGGTGGCCATGGCGGTTTCCGGGTTGATGCTGTTGTTGTGGTCGTTCATCTCAAACCCCCAGTTCCTGGCGTTGACGGCGCAGGTGGTCGGGCATTTCCTTGTACACGTCCTCGAACATCGAGGCGGCACTCGGGATGTGACCGTTGGCCAGGGTGCCGTACTGCTCGGCTTCCTTCTGCGCGGCAATCACCGCGGCTTCCAGCTCGGCAGTGGTGGCCTGGTGTTCTTCCTCGGACCAGTGGCCGATCTTGATCAGGTGCTGCTTCAGGCGGGCGATCGGGTCGCCGAGCGGGAAGTGGCTCCAGTCATCGGCCGGGCGGTACTTGGACGGGTCGTCCGAGGTCGAGTGCGGGCCGGCACGGTAGGTGACCCACTCGATCAGGCATGGGCCAAGGCCGCGACGGGCGCGTTCGGCGGCCCAGCGCGAGGCGGCGTACACGGCGACGAAGTCGTTGCCGTCAACCCGCAGCGAGGCAATGCCGCATCCCACGCCACGGCCGGCGAAGGTGGTCGACTCGCCACCGGCGATGGCCTGGAAGGTGGAGATCGCCCACTGGTTGTTGACCACGTTGAGGATAACCGGGGCGCGGTACACGTGGGCGAAGGTGAGGGCGGTGTGGAAGTCCGACTCGGCGGTTGCGCCGTCGCCGATCCACGCCGAGGCGATCTTGGTATCGCCCTTGATCGCCGAGGCCATGGCCCAGCCGACAGCCTGCACGAACTGAGTCGCCAGGTTGCCGCTGATGGTGAAGAAACCGGCGTCGCGTACCGAATACATGATCGGCAACTGGCGGCCCTTGAGCGGGTCACGCTCGTTGGACAGCAGCTGGCAGATCATCTCGACCAGCGACATGTCGCGGGCCATCAGGATGCTTTGCTGGCGGTAAGTGGGGAAGCACATGTCGGTGCGGTTCAGCGCCAGGGCCTGGCCGCTGCCGATGGCTTCTTCACCCAGGCTCTGCATGTAGAAGGACATCTTCTTCTGGCGCTGGGCGACCACCATGCGGCTGTCGAAAATCCGTGTCTTGAGCATAGCGCGCATGCCCTGACGGAGAACTTGCGGGTCGATGTCTTCGGCCCACGGGCCTTGCGCGTCGCCTTGCTCGTCGAGCACGCGGATCAGGCTGTAGGACAGGTCCGCGGTGTCGGCAGCGTCGACATCGACTGGGGGTTTACGGGCTTGACCTGCATCGTTCAGGCGCAGGTAGGAGAAATCGGTCTGGCAGCCTGGCCGGCCGGTAGGCTCGGGCACATGCAAACGCAGGGGGGCGTACTCGTTCATGCTTTTTACGCTCGCTCGGGTATTTGTTTTTGTGAGCTCTGAAGCGGCCGCCGCTGAGTACCGGCTTGTGACTGGTAGGTCAGCGTCCCCTACATCTTAGTGGGCCGGCAGGAGAATTTTTCTCTCAAGTTGATTGCCTTTGCCGAGCAGGGCAGATAAACATTCCGCATAAACACAAAAAACCGGTGATTTTGTCTCATGCGCAAACTCGATCGTACCGATATCGGCATTCTCAACAGCCTGCAGGAAAATGCCCGCATCACCAACGCCGAGCTGGCCCGCTCGGTGAACCTGTCCCCCACACCCTGCTTCAACCGGGTGCGGGCCATGGAAGAACTGGGGGTGATCCGCCAGCAGGTGACCTTGCTGTCGCCCGAGGCGTTGGGGCTGGACGTGAACGTGTTCATCCATGTGAGCCTGGAAAAACAGGTCGAGCAGTCGTTGCACCGTTTCGAGGAAGAAATTGCCGAACGGCCCGAGGTGATGGAGTGTTACCTGATGACGGGCGATCCGGACTACCTGCTGCGGGTACTGCTGCCCAGTATCCAGGCACTGGAACGGTTCCTGGATTACCTGACGCGGTTGCCAGGGGTGGCCAATATCCGTTCCAGTTTCGCCTTGAAGCAGGTGCGCTACAAGACGGCCTTGCCGCTGCCGGCCAATGGCATGACCTTGCGGGAATAGGTGTGGCCTGACTGATGATTGGCCTTGGCAATGCCTCTTTGGTTCTGAGAGGCAGGGCACCTCCTGACAGGGCCTTCGCAGTGATGCCGGGTTTCAGGCTAGCCGGATGTTCTCCAGGTAGAACGTGAGTATCTCTCCCGGCGTTGCGCTTGCATTCAGAAATCTGTCAAAGGTGAGGGACAGGTCTGTGGATGCATCCTCAGGCCTTGTCGATGCAACACGATGGCCGTGTTTGTCGCGTAGGTAGAACGGAACGCTATCGGCGCTGTTCAGGTCGCCATTCCAATAATCTTGTGTATCGATTTTCCAGTAGTCGCCAAGCCCTGCCAGCTGCGGCTTGAAGTTCGCCACGGCGTCCGTGACTCTGCCGATCACGCCTGTCCCATACAGGCCGAGCCAGCCTCTGGAATTTTGCTCAAGCCTCGCGCCTGCGAATTTCCAGTGGTTGTTGCACGAGATGTAGTAGAGGTCCCGTCCCTTCTCCGATGTGATGTACTTGAAATCGAACGCGATACGTACGATCTCGTCCCGCGCATGCGCCTTTCGGTGATTATCGATGCACAACCAGCCGTCCTCATCCAGCCATGTGAATGGGTGTTGCCCGACGGATGATTCTGCAACTACCACTCGGCCTGCATGGGTATGCAGTTCGGCGGTGAAATCAGCTTTGATCATGTAACCTCCAGTCTCAGTTGCTCCCGGGATGGGACGAGGCAAGCTAACCCTTCGGCTGGTGAACAATGAGATGGAAACGCTTGGAGCGCAGCTTGGTCCGATGATGCAAGTGCATGATCACGACATGACCGACACTGGACGCGCCCTTGATTCACGATTTGTCAGGCAGGGGACTGCGCCGCAGCAATTTTGCTTTTATGCTTGGCTGCAACCCATCGCCACCTGACCCGGGAGCCGCAAGGGACCTATGCGAAATATATGGAAGCCGTTTCAGTCGTTGTATTTCGCCGCGCTGATGATGTTGATCGGCTCGGGCCTGCTCAGTACCTACCTGGCCCTGCGCCTGGCAGCCGATCATGTCGACAGCCTGTGGGTGGGTGCCTTGATGGCGGCCAACTACTTTGGCCTGGCGGTAGGCGGCAAGGTCGGCCACCGGTTGATTGGCCGGGTAGGGCACATTCGCGCCTATGCCACTTGCGCCGGCATCGTCGGCGCGGCGGTGCTCGGCCATGGCCTGACCAGCTGGTTGCCGGCCTGGGTCGGGCTGCGGATGATCGTCGGCCTGGGGATGATGTGCCAGTACATGGTCATCGAGAGCTGGCTGAACGAGCAGGCCGACGTGAAGCATCGTGGCGCGGTGTTCAGCGGCTACATGATCGCCTCGTACCTGGGCCTGGTGCTCGGCCAGCTGATCCTGGTGGTGCACCCACAGCTTGGCCTGGAGCTGCTGATGCTGGTGGCCATGTGTTTCACCCTGTGCCTGGTGCCGGTCGCCATGACCCGGCGCATTCACCCGGCGCCGTTGCGCCCGGCACCGATGGAGCCGAAGTTCTTCATCAAGCGCGTGCCGCAGTCGCTCAGCACGGTGCTGGGTTCGGGGCTGATCGTCGGCTCGTTCTATGGCCTGGCGCCCTTGTATGCCTCCAGCCAGGGCATGACTACCGAGCAGGTCGGTCTGTTCATGGGTAGCTGCATCTTTGCCGGCCTGCTGGTGCAGTGGCCGCTGGGCTGGTTGTCCGACCGCTACGATCGGGCCGTGCTGATCCGCAGCGTGGCGGTGGGGTTGGCGTTGGCCTCGGCGCCGCTGGCGATGTTGCCCAGCGTGCCGCTGGAGTTGCTGTTCGGCATAGGCTTCGTGATTTCGTTGCTGCAGTTCTGCCTGTACCCGCTGGCGGTGGCGTTTTCCAACGACCATGTGGAAAGCGAACGGCGGGTATCGCTGACCGCGATGCTGCTGGTGACCTATGGCGTGGGCGCCTGCATCGGGCCGCTGGCCGCAGGCGTGCTGATGAAGGTGCTCGGCCCGCAGATGCTGTATGCCTTCTTCGTGTTCTTTGCCCTGGTGCTGGTGTGGCGCATTCGGCCGAAGGCGGTCACCGGGCTGCACCAGGTGCAGGATGCGCCTTTGGGCCACGTTGCCATGCCGGCTGCCGGTTCGCCACTGTCGGCGGCGCTGGACCCACGGGTGGATGAGCAGACGGTACAGGAGGTGATGCAGGCGCCGGTGGCGGCGGAGGATACCGAGGCGGAAGAGAAGGGGGCTGACAAGGAGCCTGAGCCGGAAGGTGAGGTCAGCAAGTCGGTGTAGGCCTGTGCCGGCCTCTTCGCGGGCACGCCCGCTCCCACAGCGACCGCGCAGTGTTCAAGGCATGCGTTGTACCTGTGGGAGAGCTGTCGCGTAGAGAACTGAATCCGCAAGCAGTACGCGTACCCTGTGGGAGCGGCTTTAGCCGCGAAGAATCCAACGCGGTGCATGGCACCGGCTGCGCCGGTGTTCGCGGCTAAAGCCGCTCCCACAGAGTCCCTGCTAATTCAATGAGTTATGTGCAGTTCTGTGGGAGCGGGCGTGCCCGCGAAAAGGCCGGCACAGGAGAAGCACAAATGAAAACGCCACCTTGATAGGTGGCGTTTTTGTACTCGGCCGACGATCAATAGTCGTCCTTGTCGAACCGCCGCGCTTCACGCTGCAACTGGTACACAAAGCTCTCGACCTTGCGCTGCGCCTGCCCGGTGAGGTTATGGAAGCGCACGCCGGCAAAGGTGGTGTTGATCCGCTCTTCATAGTGCAGGTGGCGCAGCTCGACCATGGTGTCGACCAGGCCCAGCGGGTTGCCAGCCTTGAAACGCTCGTACACCTGGCCCAGTTGCAGGCGATCCTCGACATTGCCTTCGAAGCGCAGCTTGCAGCCGGTGGCGGAGATGTCCAGCAGCTTGCCACGCAGGGCGCCGTTGCCCTTGAGGTGGGCGCCATCGAGGATGACATCGACCAGCTGCGACAGCTTCAGCGCGGCGCGGAAGGCATTGCGGCGCTGGTGGTAGGTCATTTCCAGAGGCATGGCGCCGCGGTAGCAGCGGTGGCCGTCGACTTCACTGATCTTCAGCTCGTGGTTGCAGTCCCAGGCGATGCGCACGCCATCGTGGAAGCCTTCGACGCGGAAGTGTTCGCCGTTCTCGATGAACTTTTCACCGTCACGCGGGATCATCTCGTCCAGCGCCAGGGTGTTGCTTTCACGGTCCACGTGCACCACGTAGCTCTGGAAGCGCTGGCTGCGGTCGTGGAAGGTGATGATCAGGGGGTCGTGGCTTTCCTGCAGCTGCCGCAAGTTGGCCGCAATCTCCAAAGGGGTGTTCAGCACCTTTGGCGGCTGCGGGGCATCGGATTCATTGAACACGGCTTATCGTTCTCCAGGCAAAAGCGACACACGCAATTAACGGCATTTTGCCAGTATGTTCCGTGCCTTGATAGAAAAAATCACACTTGGCTGAGCGCCCGTGGCTTGGCCAGTGGCGAGGTGCTGCCGCGGCTGTCGTAGAGCGACGGAGAATCGCCGCCCATGAGGATCCGGATCTGGTTGTTGGTGACGTGTTGCTGCACCTGGATGATCCGGCCATTGGTCTCGTTGAGCTGCTGGCAGGCTTGCATCAACTGGCTGATCACATCGAGTTGCTGCAGCAGCAGTTCACCGTTCGGTGATTGTGCCGCCACGGCCTCCACTCCGGCGCGATCAGGGCTCAGGCCAAGGCTGGCAAGCAGGTTGTTGCGCCGCAGGCCTTGCTGCTCCAGCAGCACGATCAAAGACTGCTTGCGGGCCAGGATATTCTCCAGTGGCGCCATGTCGCGGCCATGCAGGGCGATCGCTTCCTTTTGCAGAAGGTCCAGCAGTTCCTGCATCGGGGCAATGTCATCTTCGATCAGTTGCAGCAAGGTGGTGTCGTGCATGGCTAACTCTTGGCTTTTCTAGCGTCCGTGAAGTCAGCGCGCCGAACGGTCAGCGCTGGGCTTCGAAATCGAGCAGTTTGCTGGCGACCCGGCCGGCATCGACCTGGTAGCTGCCGTCGGCGATCGCCTGTTTCAACTGGGCCACACGGGCACTGTTGACCACTGGCTCGTCGCGCAGCTTGTCGCTGATCTTCTGCAACTGCTGGGCCTCTTGGCTGAGGTGTACCGCTTCTCCGCTGGCGCTGGTGGCGGTTGCCGCTTCCTGGCTGGCTGCCGGTTTTTCGGCGCTGCCGTTCGCGGTGTTGCCGCGCACGCCGCCCGTGACGGACGGAGAGTTATTCAAACGACTGAAGTCGATGACCATGATCAGAAACCTCTGGGTATTTGGACGCTTGCCTTGTTTTCGGCCAACCCGAAAGAAACTTTAGGCACAAATGCATAGCCGCCTGTCAGCAAGCTCGCGAACCCGTTTTCTGACACAGTTTAGGAAAAGCGGTTCCTCACCGCCAGCGCAAATCAATGGGCTGGCTACATACTTACCTCGACCTGGCCGGGGCCGGTCACCCTGGCCTTGATCACCCGCTTGGAATTGAGGTTGCGGACCCGGATCTGTTCGCTCAGGCCACCCTTGCTCAGGGCTTCTCCGGGCATGCGCACACTCAGGCTGCCACTGCGGGCGATGATCACCACGTGGTCGCCCTTGCGCACCACCTCGGCCTGTTCCAGGTGTTGCGGGGTGAGTACCTGGTCGATCACCGTGGGGCGCAGCATCTTCATGCCTACCGCCTGTTCCAGTTCGGTCAAGAAGCCTTGGCCCAGGGTGCCGACATCGCGCTCGCGCAGGGCCACGTCGCCTTCGCCCACCACGTTGTCGCGCTTGAGCGGCCGGGTCACCACCACCACGTCGCGGAACAGCCGCACGGTGGCCGGCACGAACACGGTCCATGGCGCCGTGCCTTCGCAGCGCACCTTTACCGTGACGCGGCCCAGCGGCTGGGCCGGGCTTTCCAGCGAGGCGTCCAGTTGCTGGCTGCACAGCGGCATGCGCAGGCGCGGGTCCAGCGGGTTGACCTGGATCTCGTAACGGCCGGCGGTCTGGGTGGTTGCCAGATAATCTTCGACGCTGAATTCAAGAAACCCTTGAGTGACACCGATAAGCTGTTCAGGCAAGGTAAACGCGTCCGCTACCGTGCGAACGCCGGGCACCAGAAGGCACAGCATGGCCAGCGAGCCAGTCAGCAGGCGCGTCAATCGTCGGAAAAATGTCGTTTTCGTGTACATGGCGCTCAAAAAAGCAAAGCCCGTGCCGACTCGCTACTTGAGTTGCAACGAAAGGCTGAAACATAAAGGAGTCTGGCATGGCAGGTGTTATGGATTCGGTCAACCAGCGCACGCAGCTGGTGGGGCAGAATCGCCTGGAATTGCTGCTGTTCCGCCTCAATGGCGAGCAGCTTTACGGCATCAACGTATTCAAGGTCAGGGAAGTGCTGCAATGCCCTGCGCTGACCCTGCTGCCCAAGGCGCACCCGGTGGTGCGCGGTGTTGCCAATATTCGCGGGGCGACCATCCCGATCCTCGACCTGTCGATGGCCACCGGGTTGCGGCCGCTGCAGGAAGACACGCGCAACAGTTTCGTGATCATCACCGAGTACAACACCAAGACCCAAGGCTTCCTGGTGCATTCGGTGGAGCGCATCGTCAACATGAACTGGGAAGAAATCCATCCGCCACCCAAGGGCACCGGCCGCGACCACTACCTGACCGCGGTTACCCGGGTGGACAACCGCATGGTCGAGATCATCGATGTGGAGAAGGTGCTGGCCGAAGTGGCGCCGTCGTCCGAGTCGGTGTCGGCCGGGGTGATCGATGCCGAGGTGCAGGACAAGGCCGTGCTGCTGCGGGTGCTCACCGTCGACGATTCGTCGGTGGCGCGCAAGCAGGTCAGCCGCTGCCTGCAGACCGTGGGGGTCGAGGTGGTGGCGCTCAATGACGGCCGTCAGGCCCTGAACTACCTGCGCCAGCTGGTGGATGAGGGCAAGAAGCCGGAAGAAGAGTTCCTGATGATGATCTCGGACATTGAAATGCCGGAAATGGACGGCTATACGCTAACGGCGGAGATCCGCAGCGATCCGCGCATGCAAAAATTGCACATCTGCCTGCATACTTCGCTTTCCGGGGTGTTCAACCAGGCGATGGTCAAGAAGGTCGGTGCCGATGACTTCCTGGCCAAGTTCAAGCCGGACGACCTGGCCCAGCGGGTGGTCGACCGGATCAAGGCAACGCATTGAAGCAGCCGGGGGCAGGCCCCCGGCACCAGTGATTTAAAAGAGGCGGCAGTAGTGTCTACGGGTAATTTGGATTTCGAACAGTTCCGGGTCTTCCTGGAGAAAGCCTGTGGCATCCTGCTGGGCGAGAATAAGCAGTACCTGGTCTCCAGCCGTCTCAACAAGCTGATGGAGCAACAGGGCATCAAGAGCCTGGGCGAGCTGGTGCAGCGCATCCAGGCCCAGCCACGTGGCGGCTTGCGCGAGCAGGTGGTCGATGCCATGACCACCAACGAGACCCTGTGGTTTCGCGATACCTACCCGTTCGAGGTGCTGAAGAACAAGGTTATCCCCGAGTTCATCCGCAACAACCCCGGCCAGCGCCTGCGCATGTGGTCGGCGGCCTGTTCGTCGGGGCAGGAGCCGTATTCCATCTCGATGGCCATCGACGAATTCGAGCGCAGCAACCTCGGCCAGTTGAAGATGGGCGCGCAGATCGTTGCCACCGACCTGTCCGGCACCATGCTGACCAACTGCAAGACCGGCGAGTACGACAGCCTGGCAATTGCCCGTGGCTTGTCCCAGGAGCGCCTGCAGCGCTACTTTGACACCAAGGGGCCGGGGCGTTGGGCGGTCAAGCCGGCGATTCGCAGCCGCGTCGAGTTCCGCTCGTTCAACCTGCTCGACAGCTATGCCAGCCTGGGCAAGTTCGATGTGGTGTTCTGCCGTAACGTGCTGATCTATTTCTCGGCGCAGGTGAAGAAGGACATCCTGTTGCGTATCCACAGTACGTTGAAGCCGGGTGGGTATCTGTTCCTCGGGGCTTCCGAGGCGCTGAACGGGCTGCCGGACCATTACCAGATGGTGCAGTGCAGTCCGGGGATCATCTACCAGGCGAAGTAACCAAGAGGGCCGGCAGGGAAAGTTGCCGGCCTTTTTGTTTGCCTGTGCCGGCCTCTTCGCGGGCATGCCCGCTCCCACAGGCTGGCGCCATACCTGTGGGAGCGGGCGTGCCCGCGAAGAGGCCGGCGCAGGAGAAATGCTGACGTCAATTTTTTGTTTTGCCGCTTTTGCCACCCGGCAATTGCCGCTTTCGCCGCCCAAGGCGGAAGGCCTTTGCCGCTTTTCTGGCATCACTCTGACAGCACCTTGCCCCGCAAGCCCGTATTTCCGGGCTTTCTGTTGGTTGGCACAGCCCTTGCTATACCTTGCCCAACGATATTCCGGTCAACCTCCGAAGGTTTCCCCGACATGAGCATCAGCTTCGACAAGGCGCTTGGTATTCACGAAAAGGCCCTGGGCTTCCGCGCCCAGCGCGCCGAAGTGCTGGCCAACAACATCGCCAACGCCGACACGCCCAACTACAAGGCGCGCGACATGGACTTCGCCTCGGTGCTCGCTGCCGAAAGCGACAAGCAGCAGAGTGGCGGCCGTTTCAGCCTCGATCGTACCAACAGCCGCCATATCGAGGCCCAGGGCCTGGCCATGGCCGACGATACCCTCAAGTACCGCACGCCAACGCAGCCGTCGATCGACCAGAACACCGTGGACGCGCAGATCGAGCAATCGAACTACACCGAAAACGCCGTCGGCTTCCAGGCCAGCTTCACCTTGCTCAACAGTAAATTCAAAGGGCTGGTTTCGGCCCTGCGGGGAGAATGACCATGTCCCTTTCCAGTGTCTTCAACATTGCCGGTAGCGGCATGAGTGCGCAGAACACGCGCCTGAACACCGTTGCTTCCAACATCGCCAACGCCGAGACCGTGTCCTCGAGCATCGACCAGACCTACCGCGCCCGCCACCCGGTGTTCGCCACCACCTTCCAGGACGCGCAGGCCGGCGGCAGCCAGTCGCTGTTCGAAGATCAGGGCGAGGCAGGGCAGGGCGTGCAGGTAAAAGGCATCGTCGAGGACCAGAGTAACCTGGAGGCCCGTTACGAGCCCAACCACCCGGCGGCGAACAAGGACGGCTACGTCTACTACCCGAACGTCAACGTGGTCGAGGAGATGGCTGACATGATCTCCGCCAGCCGCGCGTTCCAGACCAACGCCGAGTTGATGAATACGGCCAAGGCCATGATGCAGAAGGTCCTGACCCTCGGTCAGTGATAAGGAAACCAGGCCATGGCAATCGATACCAACGGTGTAAACCTCAACGACGTGCTCGCGGCGTCGGGTGTAGGTACCAGCACCAAGAAGACCACGGACACCGCCTCCAAGACCGGCAACGACTCGCTCGGCAAGGACGCGTTCCTGCAATTGCTGGTCACCCAGATGCAGCACCAGAACCCGCTGGATCCACAGGATAACGGTGAGTTCGTTGCCCAGTTGGCGCAGTTCAGCAGCCTGGAAGGCATTACCTCGCTGAACGAATCGGTCAACTCCATCACCAGCGCCATGGCCTCGTCCCAGGCCCTGCAGGCGTCGTCGCTGGTCGGGCGTTCGGTGGTGGTGCAGAACGACAAGGCCGTGGTCGACACCGCAGAAAGCTTCAATGCGCAGTTCGTCGTGCCGCAGGCCATCAGCGAAGCGAAGATCACCATCAAGGACAAGGACGGCAATACCGTCAAGACCATCGAGCTGGGCGAGCAGAAAGCCGGTTACGCCGATTTCATCTGGGACGGTACCAACAGCAGTGGCCAGAAAGTCGACCCTGGTACTTACACCTTCACTGCCACCACTACGGTGGATGGCAAGTCGGTGCAGATGAACACGCTGTTGCCAGCCAAGGTGACCAGCGTCAGTTTCAGTGCCGCCGGCGAAATGGTGCTCAACCTCGCCGGTGTTGGCAAAGTGTCCCTCTCCGACGTGCAAACCATCGGTATCTAAGGCCCGCTAGAGCGGCAAAAGGAGCGAATTCATGTCTTTCAATATCGGCCTTAGCGGTCTGTACGCAGCAAACAAGCAGCTGGATGTCACCGGCAACAACATCGCCAACGTCAACACCAACGGCTTCAAGTCGTCGCGTGCCGAGTTCGCCGATGTCTATGCTGGTTCCAACCGCCTGGGCGTAGGCAAGAACCAGGTGGGTAACGGCGTGCGCCTGGCAGCGGTTTCCCAGCAGTTCACCCAGGGTGACGTCAACACCACCGGCAACGTGCTGGACATGGGGATTCAGGGGCAGGGCTTCTTCGTGCTGTCCGATAACGGCTCGCGCGTGTACACCCGTGCGGGTGCTTTCCAGGCCAGCAAGGACAACTTCGTGGTTACCTCGGACGGCTTGCGCCTGCAGGGCTATGCCGCCGACTCGACTGGCAAGATCCAGAAGGGCGTGCTCACCGATCTGCAGATCGATACATCGTCGCTGCAGCCAAAGGCAACATCGCTGATCGACCAGGGTATCAACCTGAATTCTTCGGCCGCCGACATCCCGTTGGAAGTGGATGATGGCACTGGCGTGATGGTGCCGAACCTGCCGTTCGATCCTTCCGATCAGACGACTTACACCAAGTCTTTCCCGACCAAGGTGTACGACAGCCAGGGTAACGAGCACACCATGGAGCAGTTCTATCGCAAGACTGGCACCAATGAGTGGACCATGTACACCTTGGTCGATGGGCGCAACCCGTTTTCTCCATCCTCCACCGTGCCGCTGACTGGCACCATCAGCTTCAACAGCGATGGCTCGGTCAAGAGCATGACTGCGGACAATACCGGCCACCCGGCGGGCTCGTCGTTCACCGTGACCAACAACACCTTCACCATGACTGGCTGGGTGCCGGCGGTGGAAGATTCTGCGGGTAACTGGATCTCCAACGGCGCGGTGGGCAATGCCGATGGCATGCGCCTGGCGATGAACAGCACCACCTCCTACAACACCGAGACCGCGCGTATGTCGCAGTCTCAGGACGGCTACGCGACCGGTATCCTGTCGAGCCTGAGCATCGACTCGACCGGTGTGCTGTTCGCCAGCTTCAGCAACCAGCAATCCCGTGCCATTGGCCAGGTGGCCCTGGCCAGCTTCGCCAACGAGCAGGGCCTGCAGCAGATTGGTGGTACCCGCTGGACCGAAACCTACACGTCCGGCATCCCGGGCATCGATGCGCCGAAGACGGGTACCCTGGGCAGCGTCGAGTCCAACGCGCTGGAAGGCTCGAACGTGAACCTGACGCAGGAGCTGGTAGAGCTGATCAAGGCGCAGAGCAACTACCAGGCGAACGCCAAGACTATCTCCACTGAAAGCACCATCATGCAGACCGTCATCCAGATGGCCTGATGGTCGCTGGCTGAGTGTGTGTGGGCGAACCCCTTTTTCATGAAGGGGTTCGTCGTCTTTGCCGGAGGGGTCATGAAAAGGCTGGTTGTCACATTGGTCGCTGCTTTCTGCCTGTACCAGGCCCAGGCCGGTACCGCGCCCTGGTGGCGCTGGGAAAGCCAGGTGGATGGGCGCCTGGTCTGCTCGCAATGGCCGCCGGGGGATGGCTGGAAGAAGTTCGCCGGCCCCTACAGCAATGGTGGTTGCCGCGAGCCTTGAATAAACCTGTACTGGCCTTTTCGCGGGTGAACCCGCTCCCACAGGTGTCGCGCAGTACCTGTGGGAGCGGGTTCACCCGCGAAGAGGCCGGTACAGGTTTGCCGCCATCGGCAACCAGGCGCCGGATAACCGGCGTCCAACATGCCAACTGCCCCCTCGAAAGCCCGTATCCACGGGCTTTTTCATGATTTCGCAAAGTTGGTTCGGAACTTGCTTTCTAGCTCGCATAGCAACGGCGAGCGGCAAACGACCGCCAGTGCAATGGAGGATGACTGTGGACAAGATGCTTTACGTGGCCATGACCGGTGCCAGCCAGAATGCGCTGGCGCAGAAGGCGCACGCCAACAACCTGGCGAACATTTCCACCAACGGTTTTCAGCGAGACCTGGAGCAGGCTCGCTCGATGCCGGTGTTCGGTGACAGCTTTCCGTCGCGCGCCTTTGCCATGACCGAGCGCCCGGCCACCGACTTCAGCGAAGGTCCGATGGTTGAAACCGGCCGCGATCTGGATGTGACGGTGACCGGCAAGGGCTTCATCGCCGTGCAGGCGCCCGATGGCAGTGAAGCCTACGTGCGCACCGGTAGCCTGAACATCGATGCCCTCGGTGTGCTGCGTGCCGGCAACGGCATGCCGGTGATCGGCAATGGCGGCCCGATTGCGATTCCGCCAGAGCAAAAGGTCGAAGTCGGCGCCGATGGCACCATCAGCATCCGCTCCATGGGGGAAGACCCGCGCGTGATGGCCGAAGTCGACCGCATCAAGCTGGTCAACCCCGATACCAAAGGCCTGACCAAGGGCCTGGATGGTCTGATCCATACCCGCGACGGCCAACCGGCAGACGCCGACGTCAACGTGCGGGTGGTGTCGGGCTTCCTGGAAGGCAGCAATGTCAACGCCGTGGAAGAAATGACCTCGGTGTTGGCGCTGTCCCGTCAATTCGAACTGCACGTCAAGATGATGAACGCGGCCAAGGAAGGCGACGAAGCCATGGCGCGTGTTTTGCAAATCGGCTAATCACTTTTGAACGGGTGCCGTAAAACAGGCGCACGAGGAGAACTTACATGCTTCCGGCTCTTTGGGTCGCTAAAACCGGCCTGTCCGCCCAGGACACCAACCTGACGGTCATCTCCAACAACCTGGCCAACGTCTCGACCACCGGCTTCAAGCGTGATCGCGCCGAATTCCAGGACCTGCTGTACCAGATCAAACGCCAGCCGGGCGCGCAGTCCACCCAGGACAGCGAGCTGCCTTCCGGCCTGCAGGTCGGTACTGGTGTGCGCATTGTCGGCACCCAGAAGAACTTCCAGACTGGCAGCCTGCAGACCACGGAAAACCCGCTGGACATGGCGGTCAACGGCCGTGGCTTCTTCCAGGTATTGCAGCCGGACGGCACCGTTTCGTACACCCGTGATGGTACCTTCCACCTGAACTCCGACGGCCAGATCGTCACCGCCAACGGCTTCGCGCTGGAGCCTGCCATCGTCGTGCCGAACGACGCGCAGACCTTCACCGTCGGCCAGGACGGCACCGTGTCGATCACCACCGCCGGCAACCCGGCTGCGCAGGTGATCGGCAACATCCAGACCGCCGACTTCATCAACCCGGCCGGCCTGCAGGCGATTGGCGACAACCTGTTCCTCGAAACCGCCGCCAGTGGCGCGCCGCAAGTCGGCACCCCGGGCCTGAACGGTTTCGGCACCACCCTGCAGCAGACCCTGGAAAACTCCAACGTCAGCACCGTGGAAGAGCTGGTGAACATGATCACCACCCAGCGTGCATACGAGATGAACTCCAAGGTCATTTCCACTGCTGACCAGATGCTGTCGTTCGTTACTCAACAGCTCTGAAGCAGGCAGCTCTAACCCCGTCACTCCGTTGCACCCGTGAGGTAAGCGTCATGAATCGTCTGTTGTCCGTTTTCGCCCTGGGGGGGGCGGTGTTGCTGGCAGGTTGCGTCGCGCCGACGCCCAAGCCCAACGACCCGTACTACGCGCCGGTACTGCCGCGCACCCCGTTGCCGGCAGCGGCCAACAACGGTTCGATCTACCAGGCCGGTTTCGAGCAGAACCTGTACAGCGACCGCAAGGCGTTCCGGGTGGGTGACATCATCACCATCACCCTCAACGAGCGCACATCGGCCAGCAAGAACGCCGGCTCGCAGATCCAGAAAAACAGCAACGCCAACATCGGCCTGACATCGTTGTTCGGCACTACGCCCAACACCAACAACCCGTTCGGCGGCGGTGACCTGTCGCTGGAGGCCGGCTACAGCGGCGAGCGCGCCACCAAGGGCGACAGCAAGGCCACTCAGGGCAACACCCTGACCGGTTCCATCACCGTGACCGTGGCCGAAGTGCTGCCCAACGGCATCATCGCCGTGCGCGGCGAGAAGTGGCTGACCCTGAACACCGGCGAAGAGCTGGTGCGCATTGCTGGCATGATCCGCGCCGACGACATCGCCACCGACAACACCGTGCCGTCCACTCGCGTGGCCGACGCGCGCATCACCTATTCCGGTACCGGCTCGTTCGCCGATGCCAGCCAGCCCGGGTGGCTGGACCGCTTCTTCATCAGCCCGCTTTGGCCTTTCTGAGTACGGATGACCATGTTCAACGTGAGGCAGCTGATTGCCGCAACCCTGCTCCTGTCCTGTGCCTTCGGCGCCCAGGCCGAGCGCCTGAAGGACATCGCCAGCATTTCTGGCGTGCGCTCCAACCAGCTGATCGGTTACGGCCTGGTGGTGGGGCTCAATGGCACGGGTGACCAGACCACCCAGACGCCGTTCACCCTGCAGACCTTCAACAACATGCTGTCGCAGTTCGGCATCAAGGTGCCGGCCGGCTCCGGCAACGTGCAGTTGAAAAACGTTGCGGCAGTGTCGGTGCATGCCGACCTGCCGGCGTTCGCCAAGCCAGGCCAGGTGGTGGACATTACCGTGTCTTCGATCGGTAACTCCAAGAGCCTGCGCGGCGGCAGCCTGCTGATGACCCCGCTCAAGGGTATCGATGGCAACGTCTATGCCGTGGCTCAGGGTAACCTGGTGGTGGGCGGCTTCGATGCCGAGGGCCGTGACGGTTCGAAGATCACCGTCAACGTTCCGTCGGCCGGTCGTATCCCGGGCGGTGCTACCGTCGAGCGTGCAGTGCCGAGCGGCTTCAACCAGGGCAACAGCCTGACCCTGAACCTCAACCGCCCCGACTTCACCACTGCCAAGCGCATCGTCGACAAGGTCAACGACCTGCTCGGCCCGGGCGTGGCCCAGGCCGTGGACGGCGGTTCGGTGCGTGTCACTGCGCCGATGGACCCGAGCCAGCGCGTGGACTACCTGTCGATCCTCGAGAACCTCGAGATCGACCCGGGCCAGGCGGTCGCCAAGGTCATCATCAACTCGCGTACCGGCACCATCGTCATCGGCCAGAACGTCAAGGTGTCGCCGGCCGCGGTGACCCACGGCAGCCTGACCGTGACCATTACCGAAGACCCGATCGTCAGCCAGCCGGGGCCGTTCTCCAATGGCCAGACCGCCGTGGTGCCGCGTTCGCGGGTCAACGCCGAGCAGGAAGCCAAGCCGATGTTCAAGTTCGGCCCGGGCACCACGCTGGATGAAATCGTCCGTGCGGTGAACCAGGTGGGCGCAGCGCCCAGCGACCTGATGGCCATCCTCGAAGCCCTGAAACAGGCCGGCGCCCTGCAGGCCGACCTGATCGTGATCTGAGGACGGCGCGGATGAACAGCAAAAGCCTGGTTTCCGGCAGCGCCGACAGCGGCGCCTACACCGACCTCAACCGCCTGAGCTCGCTCAAGCATGGCGACCGCGACAGCGACGCCAACGTGCGCAAGGTGGCCCAGGAATTCGAGTCGCTGTTCATCAGCGAAATGCTCAAGGCCTCCCGCAAGGCCAGCGATGTGCTTGCCGACGACAACCCGATGAACACCGAAACGGTGAAGCAGTACCGCGACATGTACGACCAGCAGCTGGCCGTGAGCATGTCCCGCGAAGGTGGCGGCATCGGGCTGCAGGACGTACTGGTGCGCCAGCTGTCGAAGAACAAGGGCACACCGGCCAACACCAGCCCGTTTCCGCGTATCGAGGGCAATGCCCCGACGCTGTGGGGCAACAAGGTGGCCGAGCCCGTGCATGCCGCGCAGTCGACTGCCACCCGCAACGACGTCGCCGCGCTCAATTCACGACGCCTGGCGCTGCCGAGCAAGCTCACCGACCGCCTGATGGCCGGCATCGTGCCGTCGGCGGCCAGCACCAATACCGCAGCCGTGCCGGCCCGTGACGGCCAGCAAGTGGCCAAGGCCTTCGCCGTGCCGGACAACGGCCTGCGCATCCTCGGGCGCGCCGTGGCCCAGCCACCGCTGGCACCGAAAAAAGCCTTTGCCGACAGCGACGAATTCGTCGCCACCATGCTGCCGATGGCCGAGCAGGCAGCCAGGCGCATCGGTATCGACCCACGCTACCTGGTGGCGCAGGCCGCCCTGGAAACCGGCTGGGGCAAGTCGGTCATGCGCAACACCGATGGCAGCAGCAGCCACAACCTGTTCGGCATCAAGGCAACCGGCAACTGGGAAGGTGGCGAGGCGCGGGCGATCACCAGCGAGTTCCGCGATGGCCAGTTCGTCAAGGAGACGGCGGCGTTCCGTTCCTACGATTCCTACCAGGACAGCTTCCACGACCTGGTCAGCCTGCTGCAGAACAATTCGCGCTATCAAGATGCGGTGAAGGCCGCCGATAAACCAGAACAGTTCGTGCAAGAGTTGCAAAAGGCCGGGTACGCCACCGACCCGAATTACGCCAGCAAGATCTCGCAGATCGCAAGACAGATGAAGTCGTACGAGCACTACGCAATGCTCGGTACCGCAACGAAACTTTAAGGGCATGGAACCATGGCGAGTCTGATCAACATTGGTATGTCGGGGCTTGGCGCCGCGCAATCGGGGATGTACACCCTCGGTAACAACATCGCCAACGCCGATGTCGAAAGCTACTCGCGCCAGCAGAACGTGCAGAAGACCAAGGGCGGGCAGCAAGTCGGCCAGGTGTTCATCGGCAGCGGTACTACCCTGGCGGATGTGCGCCGGGTCTATAACGCGTTCCTCGAGAACCAGCTGCGCAGCACCACCTCGCTGAGCAGCGATGCCACCTCGTACCTGAACCAGATCACGCCGCTGGATACCGCCCTGTCGAGCAGCGACACCGGTATCACCGCTGCACTGAAAAGCTTCTTCAGCGCCATGCAGGATGCCGCGGCCAAGCCGACCGAGGACGCCTCGCGCCAACTGCTGCTGACCAGCGCGCAGTCCCTGGCCAAGCGCTTCAATACCCTGTCGGCGCAGTTGAACCAGCAGAACAGCGATATCAATGCCAACATGGCGTCGATCGCTGACAAGGTCAACGCGCTGACCAAGTCGATTGCCGACCTCAACGGCCAGATCTCCAAGATGACGGCCGTCAATGGCCAGCCCAACGACCTGCTCGACCAGCGCGACGGCGCGGTGCGCGAGTTGTCGGCGCTGATCGGTGCCGATGTTGTAGAGCAGAAGAACGGCAACTACGACATCTACCTGAAGAACGGCCAGGCCCTGGTGCTGGGCAACACCACCCAGACCATTGGCGTGCAGCCGAGCGCCACCGACCCGACCCGCATGAGCCTGATCCTCAATCGCGGCTCGACCAAGATGGACATCACCAGCACCACGACCGGTGGTGAGCTCGGCGGCCTGATCCGCTACCGCAAGGATACCCTCGACCCGGCGCTCAACGAGCTCGGTCGCGTGGCCTTGGTAGTAGCCGATGCGATCAACAGCCAGCTGGCCCAGGGCATCGACAAGAACGGTGACTTCGGTGCCACCCTGTTCGGCGATATCAACAGCGCCGCGGCCATCAGCCAGCGCAGTGTCGCCAAGACCGGCAACAGCGCCGGCTCCGGCAACCTCGATGTGACCATCAAGGACACCGGCAAGCTCAGCACCAGCGATTACCAGGTCACCTTCACCAGCGCCACTGGCTACAGCGTGCGCAAGTTGCCGGAAGGCACCGACATGGGCAGTTTCGACCTCACCGACACGCCGCCTCCGGTGATCGACGGGTTCACCCTGTCGCTCAATGGTGGCGGCCTGAGTGCTGGCGACAGCTTCAAGATCACCCCGACCCGCAATGCGGCCGCCGGCATCGACACTGTCCTGACCGACCCGAAGCGCCTGGCCTTGGCTTCGCCACTGACCGCCACCAGTGGGTCGGGCAACAAAGGTACCGGCGTCATCACCCAGCCGACGCTGACCTCGGAGATGGACATCTACGATGCCGCCCAGCGTTCGCAATTGCAGGCTGGCCTGAAGTATTCGACCCCGGTCAAGCTGGTGTTCGGCGATGACACCAGTTCGCCCCAGGCCTACAAGATGTACGACGCCAAGGGTACCGAGATCGGCAGCGGCACCATCGTGCCGGGCCAGGAGAACAAGTTGCAGCTGTCGGTGCCGATGGTCGATGGCAGCGGCAATTCGCTGGGCGGCAATTTCACCTTCGAGATGAGCGTTTCCGGCGCGCCGAAGAACGGCGACAGCTATACCGTGGGGCTGACCGGCGCAGGTTCGGCGGACAACCGCAACGCCTTGTCGGTGATCGACCTGCAGACCAAGTCCACGGTCGAGGTTGGCGCCAACGGCAAGGGCATCAGCTTCACCGATGCCTACGCCAAGCTGGTCTCCAATGTTGGCGGCAAGGCCGGCCAGGCACAGATGGACAGCGATGCCACCACTGCCTTGCATGCCTCTGCAGTGGAAAGCCGCAACGGCCTGTCGGGTGTGTCGATCGATGAAGAGACCGGCAACCTGGTCAAGTTCCAGCAGTACTACACCGCGTCGTCGCAGATCATCAAGGCGGCCCAGGAAACCTTCGCCACCCTGATCAACAGTCTTTAAGGAGCCGTAGATCGTGAGCGTACGCATCTCTACTTCGCAGTTCTACAACACCAACCAGGCCAACTACCAGAGCAACTTCGCCAAGACGGTGAAGAGCCAGCAGGAGGCAAGCGATGGCATTCGCGTGCGTTCGGCCAAGGATGACCCGGTGGGGGCGGCGCGTCTGCTGCAACTGGAACAACAGCAGAACATGCTGAAGCAGTACAGCGGCAACATCGTCAACGTACGTAACGCCCTGGGCACTGCCGAAAGCACCCTGAACTCCATCGGCACCATCCTGCAGCGGGTCAACGAGCTGGCGGTGAGCTCTGGCAACGGTACGTTCACCGATGCCGACCGCAAGGCCAACGCCGATGAACTGGCGTCGCTGGAAGACCAGCTATTCTCGTTGATGAACAGCAAGGACGAGAACGGCAAGTACATCTTCTCCGGCTCCAAGGGCGATACCCCGCCTTACGCGCGCAATGCCGATGGCACCTACAGCTACCAGGGCGACCAGGGCAAGCTCAACCTGCAGGTGGGTGACATGCTCAGCCTGGCGGCCAATGAAACCGGCTACGACGCCTTCGAGCAGGCGCTCAACACCAGCCGTAGCCAGACCAGCCTGACCGCGCCGGCCACCGACGATGGCCGCGTCAGCCTGTCCAACGGCCAGGTCTCCGGCAACAGCCTGTACAACGATCGCTTCCGCAGTGGCGAGCCGTACAGCATCGAATTCCTCAGCAGCACCGAATACAAGATCACCGACGTCGACGGCAATGACGTCACGCTCGAGGCCAGCCAGGGCGGCAAGTTCGACCCCAATGGCGACAACACCAGCATCAGCTTCCGCGGTGTCGATCTGCGCCTGGACATCACCTTCAAGGACGGCGACAAGGGTAATGAAGATGCCGCTATCGCAGGGCATACGTTCAGCCTGAGTTCCAAGGCCGATGAGGTTTCCGGCACCCGCAGCCCTGGCAATACCTCCTCCGAGCAGGTGACGGGCGCGACCATCACCGATCAGGCTGCCTACAAGGCTGCTTTCCCGGGCGGTGGCGCGGTGCTCAAGTTCACCGGCAGCAGCACCTTCGAGCTGTACGCCGCGCCGGTCACTGCTGACAGCCGCCCGGTGGCATCGGGTGCGCTGGGCGGGCCGAACGGCACCACCGCCACCGCGGCTGGGGTCAGCTTCGAGCTGTCCGGCGCACCGAATGCCGGGGACTCGTTCGCGGTAAAGGTCGATACCCACCAGACCCAGAATATCCTCGACACCATCGGCAAGCTGCGTACCGCGCTGACCAGCCCGGTGGACAACGACCCGGTGGCCCGGCAGAACTTCCTCGCCGCGCTGGATTCGGCCGTTGGCAACATCGCCAGCGCCACCAACCAGGTTTCGTCGTCGGTCAGTGCGATCGGTGGCCGTGGCCAGGCGCTGGATGTGCAGTCCGAAACCAACGAGGCGCTGAGCACCGAGAACACCAAGACCCAGAGCTCTATCCGCGAAAGCGACCCGGCTGAAGTGATGCTGCGCCTGCAGATGCAAACCAACATGCTGCAAGCGTCGCTGCAGGCCTATGCCAAGGTCGCCAGCTTGTCGTTGGTCAACTACATCTGATTTCACCTCTCTCGCGTCATCCGGCGTGTGCCAGCCCATTCGGAGCTGGCCACGCCACCTCTTCAAGGTCTTCGCCGTGAATCAACAGACCCTCGTCAGCATCGCCATTCCAGCCTTCAACCCCGAGTTCTTCCGCGCCACGTTGCTCAGCGCGCTCAACCAGGATTACTCGACGCTGGAGGTGCTGGTCTGCGATGACAGCCGGGGCCTGGAGATCCAGCGTATCGTCGACGAGGTGGTAGGTGAGACCGGCAAGCCGGTGCGCTACGTGCGCAATCCGCAGACCCTTGGGTTCGCCCGCAACCTGCTGGCGTGCCTGGAGCATGCTGAAGGGCCGCTGATCAAGTTTCTCTGCGACGACGACCGACTGTTCCCCGAATGTGTCGGCCTGCAGGCCGCGGTCATGGAACAGCATGCCGATGTCAGCATGACCATCTGCCAGCGCATGCTGTGCGCGGCCGACGATGCCTTGCTACCGCCGCGCATGCTCAATGCGGTGATGTGCCCGGAGGATGCGGTAGTCAAGGGCAGCGACTTGCTCGAAGCGTTGGAGACGAACGCCCCCAACCTGTTCGGCGGCCTCAGCCATGCACTGATGCGCCGTGACCTGGTGGCCGAGTTCCTGCCGGCGTTGGTGCAGGAGGGCAGCGGGTTTGCGGCGCGCCTGGACATGGCGCTGTACATTTGCCTCATGCGCCGAGGCAACCTGGGGCACCTGTCACGCTTCCTCAGCATGGAGCGTCTGCACCCTGCGCGCCTGAGCCACCAGGCAGGCATGACCCTGGCCTTCCCCATCGAGACCGACTGGATAAAGGCAATGCTGGCCGCGCGGGCAAGCGAGGCCGCACCGGCCAGTGGCTGGGTGCGCTATCTGTCGCTGGAGCGGTACCAGGGCGAGCAGGGTGCGCAGTGGGACGAGTACGAACTCAACCGCCTGTACGGGGCTCAGCAGGCCCGCCAGGCGCAGCAGGTTGGCACTGACTGCCTGTCGTTTGAAGAGGTGTATGCCCAGTGGCTGGAGTGCCGTGACCTGTCGGCTGCACAGCTCAAGGCGTTGCCCAAGCGCTTCGAACAGTGGCCCCGGCAGCCGCGTATCGTCCCGGTGATCTGGGCCGAGGCGGGTGAGGAACTGGCCCTGCGCGCGACCCTGGACAGCCTTGCCGCGCAGTCCTGTTCGGCAGCCGGCACCTGGCTGCTGGCACCGGCGACGCTGGAATTGGCAGGCCACCCGGTCGCGGTTGAACGCATGCTCGTTCAGGGTAATGGCCTGGCCCAGCTGCAGGCGCGCCTGGCGCGTGCCGACGATGCCGACTGGATACTGCTGTTGCGCGCTGGCGATCGCCTGGTGCCCCATGCTCTGGCGATCATGGGCGAGCGCATGGCACTTCGCGAGCGGGCCTGCATCTATGTCGACGAAGGTAGCCATGACGGGCTGCGCCCGACAACACCCATCTTCAAGCCGGACTTCAACCTCGACCTGATGCGCAGCCTGCCATATGTAGGGCGCGTACTGGCATTCAACTGTACGGCGCTGCGCGAGGTCGGCGGCTTCGACCCGGACTTCGATACCCTTGCACCCCACGACCTGCTCTGGCGCCTGGCGGAACACCAGGGCTTGCAGGTCATCGAGCACATCGACGAACTTCTGGTGCATTGCCAGCACGACTTTGGCCAGTGGCTGCACGACCCGCGCTGCGCACAGCAGGCGCCACGCGTGGTGCGGGCCCATCTGCAGCGGCTGGGCGTCGATGCCGAGGTTGTCGGTGCCGAAGGCATGTCGTTGTGCCAGGTGGCGTACCGGCACCCGGAGCAAGCCCTGGTCTCGATCCTGGTTACGCTCGGGGACGACCTGAGCGCGGCGATGCGTTGTGTCGAGTCCGTGTTCGAACACACCCGGTATGGCCATTTCGAGGTGCTGCTGATCGCCTCGCCGGATACGCCTGCCGACCTGCGTCAATGGCTGCAGGCCATGCAGGGGCTGGGCAGCAGCCAATTGCGGGTGATCGAGGTGGCCAGCGGCAGCCAGCTGGTGCAGTTGAACCAGGCCAGCGAGGCTGCCCGTGGCGACTACCTGCTGATGCTCGACAGCGCCTGCGCCGCCTTCGACCGGCCCTGGCTGGAGCAGTTGATGGCCCAGGCCCAGCGCCCGGAGGTCGGCGTGGTGGCGCCCAAGCTATGTACCCAAAGCGGCGAGATCTTTGGCGCCGGGCTGGTCCTGGGGCTGCATGGCGGCGTCAGCAGCCCGTTCGTTGGCATGCCGGCTGACAGCGGCGGCTACATGCTCCGGCTCAATGCCGTGCAGAACTGGAGCGCGCTGAGCCTGGACTGCCTGCTGGTGCGCCGCGAGCTGTTCGCCGCGCTGGGCGGTTTCGATGTGCAGGGCCTCAAGGGCGGCCTGCAGGACGCCGACCTCTGCCTGCGCATCCGCGAACAAGGCTATCTGGCGGTGTGGACGCCCCATGCAGTGCTCGTTCGCTTCGCTTCGACCCGCGACGTGCGGACCGACAGCCAGCGCAAGGTGCTGGACAAGGACATCTTCCATGAACGCTGGTTGGCCAAGGTTGCCCGCGACCCTGCCTATAACCGCAACCTGAGCCTGAAGATGGCCAGCTTCAACCTCGATGCCGGACAGCGTCGTGGCTGGGACCCGTTCATCAGCCGTGTGCTGCCGTCGGTGTTGGCGTTGCCGATCAACACTTCGGCGGTCGGTCACTACCGGGTGGCACAGCCGTTCACCGAGCTGGAGCGCGCTGGCTGGATCCAGGGGCGGCTTGATTACAGTACTCCGGAGATGATCGAGATCGAGCGCGAGAAGCCCGACGTGATGATCTTGCAGTGTCGCTACACGGTCAATTCGATCGATGAAATGACGCGCTTCAAGCGCCTGTCGAACGCCCGACGCATCTACGAGATCGACGACTACATCATCGAGGTGCCGGAAAAGAACGCCCATGCGCGGAACATACCGGCCAACATGCGCGAGCTGGTCACCCAGGGTATTGCCTTGTGCGACCGGGTGGTGGTGTCGACCCAGCCGCTGGCCGATGCACTGTCGAGCATGCACCACGATATCCGTGTAGTCCCCAACATGCTTGCCGCCCCGCTGTGGGCCGGGCTGGCCAGCGAGCGCCAGACTAGCGCGCGGCCGCGCGTGGGCTGGGCGGGGGGCACCAGCCACCGGGGCGATCTGGAGCTGTTGCTGGACGTCATCAAGGCCCTGGCCGACGAGGTCGACTGGGTCTTCTTCGGTATGTGCCCGGATGCCCTGCGGCCTTATGTGAAGGAGTTCCACAAAGGCGTGCCCTTGGCGTCGTACCCGCAGAAGCTGGCCAGCCTCAACCTTGACCTGGCACTGGCGCCGCTCGAACAGAACCTGTTCAACGACTGCAAGAGCAACTTGCGCCTGCTTGAGTATGGTGCGTGCGGCTTCCCGGTGATCTGCACCGACACCAAGGCCTATGACGGCTACCTGCCTTGCACGCGGGTGCGCGACAACACCTCGGAACAATGGCTGGATGCGATCCGCATGCACCTGGCCGACCCCCAGGCCAGCTACCGCCAGGGTGATGCCCTGCGCGAAACGGTGCTGCGGGACTACGTGCTGATGCCACACCACCTGCAACAGTGGGCCAACGCCTGGCTGGCGGATTGAACCTTGGGGCCTGCCACCGTCGGGCGCCAGACCAACAACATGAACAGGTGCCCTATGGCCGAAACCGTAATCGGGTCGCACAACCAAGTGACCGTCGTCCTGCTTGGGCATGAACAGCCGGACCATCGTGCCCGAGCCATCCATTACTATCGCCAGGCGGGCATTCCCTGCCTGGCCCTGGAGCCACTGCAGGCGGACACCGCGGGCGCGCAGTGCAGCGCCCGCCTGGCCCTGGCCTTGCAACAGGTCGCCACTCCGTTCGTGACCCTGGCCCTGGATGCCGATTTCGTGTTGGCGTCGGCCCTGCAGCAGGCCGCTGCCTGCTTGCATGCGCAACCTCAGGTGCAGGGCGCTCAGGGCTACGCGTTGGGCTATGCGCCGGGCAATGCCCAGGTTGCCTACCACAAGATGGGCTCGGCCTTCGAGGCCGCAGCCGATGACAGTGCGCGCGCACGCCTGCGCCAGTACGCCATGGCTGGTCAGCAGGCCTGGCGTGCGGTGCTGCGGGTCGGGGCAGTGCAGGCGCTGCTCGACACCTTGCCGGGCGAGCTGGATTTCGCTGGCTGGCGTGTGGCCTTGTCTTGCGCCCTGGTCGCCGCAGGCAGAATCGCGCAACTGGCGCAGACCGATGTGATCTGCGAGTTCGCGCCGAGCATGCTGACCCCCGTGGCTCGCGACGAACAGCTGACCCGTACCGTGCGCCTGCTGCGCGAATGGGGGGGCGAGCTGTGCAATGACGAGGCCGGTTTTGCCGTACTCAATCGTTTTGTGCGCGCGACCTACGACCAGGGCGAAGCACCTTTGCTGTTCACCTCGCCATGGGGCACGGTGATCGGCGAACCGGAGCGCATTTTCGAGCCGCGGCAGTATGTCGAGTTGCCTTACTACAATGGCGCGCTGTTCGAGCGCCTGAGCGCGCTGGAATTCCTCTGCCATGCCTGGCCGACCGGGCAAGCCCACCGCCAGGCGCTGGAGGGCACCTGGGTGCGCCAGCGCGAGTTGTTGCAGGTGCACCCCAACGACACCGCCGCAACCTTGCAGCAGCGTTACTGGAAAGCATTGGCGCTGGGCCTGTTCAACCTGGAGGTCTGCCAGCGCCTGGTACCGACCCTCACCGGCAATGACGATGGTGAGCGCGCCCGCGAACTGGGTGATTGGCTTGCGCGCCTGGAGGCGGTGCCCGGTATCGATGGCAACGGCTGGTTGCGCAGTACGGGGTCTGGCCAGGTGCTTGACGCGCTGGCCGCTGCCACGCCGGACAGGGCCGCGCAGCAACGCCTGTTGGCGCACCTGAACAAGCGCCCGGGGGCGCAGGTCACCTTCGTGATTGCCGACCTGGGCGACGACGACCTGGCGTTGCAGGCGACCTTCGACAGCCTGCTGGCCAGCGGGTTGCGCCAGTTCAAGCTGGTGGTGCTCAAGGGTGGCAAGCCACCGGCGATCACCACCGCCCGCGATACCCTGCATTTCGTGCAAGTCAATGAAAGCAACTGGGTCACCCACCTCAACCAGCAAGTGCGCCAACTGAGCAGCGATTGGCTGATGTTGCTGGAGGCCGGCGATACCTTGGTCAGCGGTGGCTTGCTGCGCTTGCAGCAGGAGCTGGCCGAAGCCCCGGGTTGCCAGGCGGTCTGTGCCAATGAAGTGCAGCGTGACACCGAGGGCCGCCTGCATGGCGTGGTTCGCCCAGGCAGCAACCTCGACCTGCTGCGTGCACAACCGGGGCTGATGTCGCGGCATTGGTGCGTGCGCCGCGAGACCGTGGTGGAGTTGGGTGGCTACAGCGAAACCTGCCGCCATGCATTGGAGTTCGACTTGCTGTTGCGCCTGGTGGAGCAGCATGGGCAGGGCGGCCTGGCACACATGGACGAATACCTCGTGGTGGGCAGCCAGGCGACGCCGGCGCTGCAGGCCGATGCGCTGCTTACGCTAAAGCGGCACCTGACGCTGCTGGGTTACCGTGGTGAAGTGCACGACCAGGGCGATGCTGGCCTGGTGGTGGACTTCCGCCATTCGGCCACACCGCTGGTGAGCATTCTGGTGGCCGCCGAAGGTGACGTGCAGCGTTTGCAGGCCTGCCTGACCAGCGTCCTGCAGCGCACCCGTTACCCGCGCTACGAGCTACGGGTTGCCTGTAATTCCGAACACGCCGAAGCTACCGCTGCCGCGCTGCAAGGGTTTGGCCAGCGTGTCGTGCTGCTGGCAGGCACGGCGAGCGGGCGTGAAGCGTTGCTCAACCTGGCGGCGGAACAGGCTCGGGGTGAATACCTGCTGCTGCTTGCCGAGCACTGCGAAGTGATTTCGCCGGCCTGGATCGAAGGGTTGCTCAACGAGGGGCTCAGGCCTGAAGTAGGTGTCGTCGGCGCTCGTCTGCTCGCGCGCGACGGCACGGTTGTGCATGCTGGCTTCGACTTGTTGCAGGGGCCGGTGCTGCACCAGCCATGGCTGGGCATGTCGGTGATGGATTGCGCCAAGGCACGCTGGCCAGCGTCGGTGCGCAACTGCGCCGCGGTTTCTGCCGACTGCATGTTGCTCCGCCGTGATCTGTTCGACCATTGCGGTGGCCTTCAGCCGTTACGGGCGTTCGACCTGGACGTCTGCCTGGCGGCGGCGGCGGCGGGCTTGCTGGTGGCCTGGACGCCTGTGGCGCAGCTGTTCGACGATGCGCCGAACGTGGCCGACCCGGTGGCCTGTGGCGTGTTGCAGGCGCGTTGGCCTGACGCGTTTGCCAGCACTTGGGCCAGTGATGCGCTGAGTCCTGCGCGTCAGCACTGAGCCAGGCATTCGGCCAGCGTCGTCTGGCAATGCGGCAAAAAAAATCCGCTACCTGTCGTGGGTAGCGGATTTTTCATTGCCTGGCGGCAGTGGCGGCTGAGTGCGCGACTCAGCCACCATCGATCAACCAGGCAGCCAGGCCGTCGCCAGCCTCTGCAGGTAGGCTGCGTCAGCCATGGCTGCCTGGCCCACCTGTGCACGCAGTGCCGCGCCTTGGTGGTTCCGGGCTGGCTCATCGTCGACCAAGGCAGTGATGGCGTCGTTCCAGGCCGATACTTCATTGGCCGCACGTGTGACGCACAGGCTGGCGGGCAGGGTGGCTACGTCGCTGCAGGCCACCGCATAGCCGCAGGCGCCGAGTTGCATCAGTGCCAAAGCGTCGTCGTATGCAGCCTGGGTGCTGTCACTGCGAATCAGCAGGGCAGCATCAAGGTTCAGGCTGGCCAGCAGCCTGGGCGAATGCTGTACCTGTGCCGGGTGCAGTTCGCGGGCATGCTGTTGCAGGTGTGCCGGTACATCTCCCCAGAGTACCCAGTCCACGCGTGAGGCCCAGTGACGAACCACCTGCTCGGCCAGTTCGGCCGTGGCCGGGTCGTTGCCGAGGAAGGCACAGCCGAGGCGAGGCTTGCCTTCGAGTCGAACAGGTCGCGGCAGGTCTGCCCATTGTCCATCGAGTCGGTTGTCGATGACCTGGATATCGTCATGCAGGCCCTCGAGATTGTTGGCCAGTGCCTGGCTGCAGACCACGATGCGGTCCACCATGCGCGCCGCTTGCTCGAGGGTGTCGCGTTCTGCGGCGGTGTTCGGCAGGGCAGTCACCTGAAGGATCTTGAACGCCGACGACAGGCCCAGCATCTGGCTCAGGCGCGGCAGCCGGCGAGCGTCGCAGGCGTGCTGGAGCACGATCACGTCAGGGCGCAGGCGTTGCACTTCGACCGGGCTGAGCAGGCGATCGCTAACGCAGCCGTCGATCTGCCCTGCGTCACGCAGGTTGTTGAATGCCGCTTGCAGTTGCGCCGCAGCATGCTCGTCCTGGCTCGGGCAGGCCAGCACCACGGGCAGCGGCCGCCAGCACAACGGCCGCCAGCTCAGCTCCATCAAGCGCTCGAATTCAAAGCCGCTGCCATGCAGGGAAAGGTGCCGGTTGTGTGCCGGATCGTTGGCCAGCTGGGGCAGCCACTTGGCATAGGCATTGTGCTGATCCTGGGCGAAGCGTTCGCTCATCTGCGGCAGTTTGCGCACTTGTGCCCAGCTGGCGCCCCCTTCATGAACCAGCGTGGCATGCGGCGTCCAGACGTTCAGGTAGCCCATCTCGACCAGCTTCAGGCAAAAGTCGAGATCGTTGCAGGTGACCTGGAAGTGTTCTTCGTCCATGCCGTTGGCAGCCAGGTAAAGCGCTTTATCGACCATCAGGCAGCTTGCACTGACAGCGCTCATGCTCTGGTCGACATGCAGGCGCTGCAGGTAGCCGCTGGCGTTGGCGGGTTGGTCCAGCGATGGGCTGCCGGCAGGGCCATGCAGGCCGCCGATCAGCCCGGCGTGCTGGATACGCCCTGCAGGTGTCAGTAATTTGGCCCCGACCGCGCCGACTTCAGGGCGTTGGGCGTGGTTGAGCAATTCGTCCAGCCAATGCTCGTCGAGCACAGCCACATCGTTGTTCATCAACACCAGGTATTCACCGCGGGCCTGCCCTGCGGCGAAGTTGTTGATGGCGCTGAAGTTGAACGGCCCAGGGTAGCGCAGCACGCTCAGGCGGTCCTGGCCGATCATGGCCATGTTGTTCAGCCAGTCATGGGTCTGCTGGTCCTGGCTGTCGTTGTCGACCAGGATGATTTCAAAATGGGGGTAGCCTGTCTTTTCCAGCAGGCTTTCCACGCAGCGTTGCAGCAGGGCCAGGTTGTCGCGGGTCGGGATAACGATCGATACAAGCGGTTGCTGCGCATGACCGTACTTGATGTGGTAATGGCGAGCGGGGCTTTCCAGCACTTGCGCGTTGACGTAGCCGCGGTTGGCCAGATGTCGGCTGATGGCATTTCGCTCGTCGGCGTTGTCTTCGATCAAAGGGGTGTTGCTGACGATGAAGGCTTCATCGAGGTGAGCAATGCCGGCCAGGCCGTCCTGTTCGATCAGGCGCAGGGTCAGGTCCAGTTCCAATGCACGTGGCAGGCTCGGGTCGTAGCCGCCGACCTGCAGCGCCAAGGTTCGCCGTACCAGCCAGTGGGACGCCATGGCCAGCGGCAGGCTCAGCAGGTAGTCGAGGTTGACGCCTGGGCGCAATACGGCGCCAGGGCCTTCGGCGGAGCGGAACATGCCATCGCAGTACAGCATGCGGCAGCCTTCGGCACCGGCAAGTTCCAGGTCCAGCATCAGGGCGCCGGACGGCAGGATCTCGTCACCAGCGTCGAGCAGCATCATCCAGTCGCTGTCTTCGCGTTGCAGGGCCTCGTTCAGTTCGAGGGCGCCCGGGGCCGTGCAATGCAGCCAGCGCACACCTGCGGCAAGTGCTGGTGGCGCTGTCCGGGTGCTGAGCACCACGGTGCTCAGGCGGATGGAGGACGACGTGCGCCACCAGGCGATGCTGTCGAGCGTGTCCTGAAGTGCGGCGGCATCGCCTTTTTCATCACGTACCAGCAAGGTCAGGCTGGTTAGCCCCGACAGTTGCTGGCGACGTGCGTCGGTCAGCTGCTGCTGCACGGGGGTGAGTTGGCGCTGCAGCAGCCAGTCCCTGACTGAAGGCACCTGGCTTTGCACAACGTGGCGCACCGCCGCGCGCTGGGTGGTATCGATGAACCGCTGCAGTTGCGGCCAGAAGGCCCGCTCGATATCCAGCCAGCGCATACGCGCTTGCATCACGCTTGCACGGGCGCGCTCCAGCCCCCCGGGCTCGTGGTACAAGGCCGAACCGGCGTTACCGAACTGTTCGACGAATGGCTGGGCCGTGACATGGCCGCCTGGCATGTAGATGACCGGGCAGCCGCACAGCATGGCTTCTGTGCAGGTGGCGGAAATCTCGTAGCTGTACAGCACCGAGGCCTGACGGAAGATCTGCGCCAGTTGCGCAAGTGTCTTCGGGTTGGCCAGGCTCAGCACTTCGATGTCGTCCGGCAGCAGCGAGTAGTCGACCTTGGTCTTGTCGAAGCGATTGAGGTAGAGGTAGTGACCGCGACGTTCGATCGGCTCGGCAGGTGGCGAGAACAGTTCCGAGTCGATTACCGGCAGCAGCAGCAGGTCGTCGCTCTTGGCATTACCGCGAAAATCCTGGGTGTAGTAGAAGAACAGGTCCGATTCCCGGGCATCGATGGCCCTGCCGGTCAGGAAGCCTTCACGGTTGAGGATGTAGCGGGCCACGATCGGTGCGCCGATCGGGTTGCCATCGGCGACTTCCGGGTACACCGCGATGGGGGCCAGGCCAAGGGCCATGTGGCGCAGGCGGATCTCATCGGTGAGGATCGGCGTGCGCAGTGCTGGGTTGACCTTGCAATGAGTCACGTAGGCTTCATGACCTGCCAGGTTCAGGGCGTGGCAAAGGTAATGCAGCACGCACACACCGGAAGAGGTTTCGCGGTAATCGGGTGCGCAGATGTAATAGGGGTGGCGCGGCTTGCCGTGCAGGCTTGCAGGGGTCATGTTCAGTTCTCGCAGACGACGTAGACGCTGGCGCACAGGTCCGGGTAGACCATGCCGAGGGCCTGGCAGGCATCCATGAATCGATCGTCGATCAGTTGACTCTGCAGGGCCTTGTCCAGCTGGAAGTTGGCCAGAGGCTTGAAGAACACGCCGCCTCGCTGGCGCACGGTCCAGCCGGCGCCACGTACTTCCTGCTCAAGGGTGTCGAGGCTGTAGGTCACGCGGTGGCCGTGCAGGCGCTCGCCTTCGGTGACGGCGCTGTTGTGCTCGATAAGACCCATCTTCACCGCGATCTGGCGCGATGGTGCGTTGGCGTTGGGGACGGCGATGAACAGCCGACCGCCGGGCGCCAGCCAGCCACGCACACGCTCCAGCACGCCACGGCGGTCGTCCAGGTGTTCCAGCGTGTGGATCAGGAAAATGTTGCTGTAGCGCGGTTCGACCTGGGCTTGTTCGAACGTGCTGCAGATGAACTGGATGGGCGCATCGACACGCTTGCGCGTCACCTCGATCAGGTCGCTGGCCGCCTCGATCACCGTCAGGTCGGGGAAACGCTTGGCGAACAGGGCGGTGAAGGCGCCTTCGAAGCAGCCCATCTCCAGCGCCGGGCCGTTGACCAGCCAGGGCGAGAAGGTGTCCAGCATGTAGCCCCTGAGCCGCGCATCGAAATCATAGAAATAGCTGCGGTGCGCGTTGTCCTGGAACTCTTTGTTGTAGTCGCGTGTGGTCATGGGGCTCATCCCTGGTTCTTGCGGTAAAAGCGCTGATCTTCAGGCTGGTACCACTCATGAAGGGTTGTCGGGGTACGGGCATACCAGCCGAGCAGTTGTTGGACCGCAGGCGGTTGCGAGACGCAGAAGGCTTCGCCGAGCGCCCGGCAGTAGTCGAATTGCGGCTTGAAATGGCTGCGGGTGAAGGTAAGGGTAAGGCAGCGGCGGGGCAGGGTGGTGCGGTTGACCCCGGCGGCGTGCCAGATGCGCGAATCGAACAGATAGATCGAGCCTGCATGGCCCAGGGCCGTATGCGCCTGGGCTTCAAAAATGGCGTCGGTGGGCTTGTGCGGGGCGCCATGTGAACCCGGCAGGAACAGCGTTGCACCGTTGTCGGCGGTGAAGTCGTCCAGCAGCACCAGGGCCTGGGCCATCTGCATGTTCTCGGCAGACCACGAACGGACATCACGGTGCACGTTGCGAACGTAGGCATCGGTACTGTTCAGGTTGTTCAAGCCGCCAAAGGAGTTGAGTATCGGCACACCGCCGAGCATGTGCGCGAGGGTGTCGACCAGCCCCCAGTCGGCGAACCTGGCCAGCAGTTCAGGGAAGTGGCTGTCACGGGTGATGATGTGGTGGGCCGTCTGTTCCGTGCGTTGGGTGATGCCGTTTTCCAGTTGTACCTGGCGGCAGCGCTCGATGGCCGTGGCCAGGTCGTTGCGCAAATGGTCGAGCAGCGGTTGGGCGATCAGGTCGGGAACGCAAGCATAGCCATTGCGCTGCAGGGTTTCGTGCAGTGCATTCATCGGCCTTGCTCCTGCTCATCGCGCCAGTGGCGATAGTCTTCGGCGGTGACGCCGAGCAGGATCCGGTCCCAGCGTTGCCCTTTTCGATAGTACCACTGGCGCTGGACCCCTTCGATGGACCACGGCACCTTGCGCGTGTAGGTGGCGAGGGAGGCTTCGTTGTATTCGATGATGGTCGTCCACAGGCGATGCAGGCCCAGCTCATCGAAGGCGTAGCGCATGACCGTGCTGATCACCTCGGTGCCATAGCCTTGGCCGCGCAGTGAACTGTCGCCGATCATCATGCCGTGCTCTGCCGTGCCGTTCTTCCAGTCGATCCCCACCAGGTTGGCCGTGCCGATCAGGCCGTGCTGGGCGACCTCGATACCAAAGCGTTGATTAAGCGGGTCACCCTTGAGGCCTAGCAGCCAATCCCGCTGAGCTTCGCGCGAGACGGGGAAGTGCCAGCCGCCCAGCAGGCTCCACAGGGCTTCATCGTTGGACCAGCGGTGCAACATGGGCAGGTCTTCGAGTTCCAGTGCTCTGAGCACGATGCGTTGGCCATTGATGCTCATGGTGTCCTCATATGCAGGATGACGGCGTCGGCCAGGCGGTGCATGTCCGTGGCCCCGTAGCGTTGGTCCATCGGCAGTGGCAACAGGCATTCGGCCAGATGCCGCTCCAGCGCGGGTGTCGTCGGGTTGTCGATCAGTTCCCGCCAGTAGCAGGGAACATAGATGGCTTGGTCGAGCAGGTGCCTGCGCAGGTGGTTTGCCTGGGCAGGCGAATCGAGCAGCAGCGGGTAGCACAGGGCTGCAGGCAGCTCGCCGGGCCAGGCGTGGAAGCGATTGCAGCCGTCCAGCCGCTCGCGCAGCAGGGTCAGATTGTTGCGGCGCCGGTCAGCCACGCTTGCATAGTCGATGCTGTCGAGGATGCGCGCGGTGCTGGCAGACATGGCTCGAACGCCTTGCTCGGCCAGTGCTGCCTCATTTGCCTGATATTCGTTGTAGTGCTGCTCGGCCGCCTGCTCGAGCCTTCCGAGCAGTGCCGCGAAGCGGTAGCGCGAAGCGCTGGGCTGTGCCTCGGGCATCCGGGCGGGGCCATTGACCAGCCAGCCACCATCGGCCACACCGACGAACTTGCGCGGCGAGTAGAGGGTGGCAATGCCTGGCAATGCCTGGCTGAACAATGCCTGGGAGTTGTCGATGATCAATTGCTGCCCGTAGCGAGGCGCGAGCACCTGGCTGACGTAGTCGGCCTTGAGCCCGAAGTAGTCGACGTACAACAGACCTTCGTCGGCAGCCACGTCAGGCAGGGCGGCCAGGGAGAGTTCGGCGTCCAGCGCGTAGCGGCACACTTCGATGTCCAGGCCGGCCAGCGCTTGTTCAAGGACGGCGCAGATATAGTGGGGCAGGTGGACACGGCGCAGATCACGCGCCTGCATCAGGGCGCGAAAGGCCGAGCGGGCACTGTTGAACGCCTTGGCTTGTGGGTAGGGGTGCTGGCCGCTGCGCAGTTCCAGTTCGAAATAGCCGCCTATGGCCTCAGGCACTTTGGATTTCTCCGAGTCTGGCCCAGGCGCCCACCACTTCTGGCTCCTGGAACATCAAGGCGTCGAGGATCGACAGCCCGGCAACGAAGGGTTGGCTGTCGCTGCCCTGGGAGTATGGGGGCAGCGTGGCGCCAAGCAGTTCCAGGGTGATGCCTGCTTGCTGGAATGCCTCGGCCTGGTACAAGTGCCCGCCACCGATCGGGTTGAGGTAATGGGTTGCGCCGCACGCCTGAACGATCTGAATGACCCGCTCCTGGCTCGAGGCCTCGCCGGTGATGGGCAGCGCGCTTGCGCGTGATATCGGTGTGTCGATGCCGAGCAGCGTGCAGCAGGCCTTGAGCAGGCGCTCATCAAGCGTTGCGATGCTGTCAGCGGACGGGGTGAGCAGCGCTTCCAGCCAGGCCATCACCGGCGCGCGACGGGGCGCCTTGCGGTAGGCGAAGTCGAGCTTGTTGAGCAGGTCGGCGAGCTCGAACTGTTCGGCAATGCGCCGCTGCATGATGTGCTGGGTATGGCTGGCCTTGGCCAGGGCGATACGAAACCACTTGGCTTCGCCGTCGAGCAGATAACGGTTGCGCTCGATCCAGCCGTTCTTGATGAATTGCACATTGTCATAGAGGACAAAGTGATCCGCAGCAGCGATCAGCTGGAAATAACCCAGGTATGGCAGGAAGTACGGCTGCATCAAGGCAACCCGATGACGCCCGGGCGAACGGGGGGCGGTCTGTCGGGTCATGCCTGGCGAGCCTGCAGCAGGATATCGATGATCTGTTCCTGGGATGGTACGTCCAGGTCCGGATAGATCGGCAGGCACAGCACCTGGCTCGAGATCCTCAGGGCGTTGGGCAGGCGTTCCAGATTGGAGCTGGCCAGGCCCCGGTACATGGGGAATTCGCAGATCAGTGGGTAGAAGTAGCGGCGCACCAGGATGTCCTGGTCGCGATAGCGCTGGTACAGCGCATCGCGCGAGATACCGAAGCGTTGTTCATCGATCAGGATGGGGCAATAGGCGTAGTTCCAGTCGAGCCCTTCCGGCTGTTGCAGCAGGGAGATACCGTCAACGTCTTCCAGGGCCCGGCGGTAGCGCTCGAAGACCTGGCGACGGCGCTGCAGGGCATCATCGATGTGGCGCAGTTGCAACACACCGAACGCTGCCTGGATCTCGTTCATCTTGCCGTTGATGCCGGTGGCCATGATCACGGTTTCATCGACAAAGCCGAAATTCTTCAGGAAATCGATACGGCGCTTGAGCTTTTCGTCCTGGCAGATGATTGCACCGCCCTCGAAGGTGTTGAATACCTTGGTGGCGTGGAAGCTGAGGATCGACAGGTCGCCATTGTCGAGAATGCTGCGCCCGTCCTGGCGTACACCAAAGGCGTGGGCGGCGTCATAGATCACCTTCAGGCCGTAGGTGTCTGCGATCTCCTGGATGGCACCGATGTCGCAAGGGATGCCATAGCAATGGACCGGGAGAATTGCCGTGGTCTCAGGGGTGATCGCTTCGATGACGCGTTGTGGGTCCAGGTTGTTGGTACGCGGATCGATGTCGACGAAGACTGGCTTGAGGTTGTTCCACAAAAGCGAATGGGCTGTGGCGACGAAGGAGTAGGGTGTGGTGATGACTTCGCCCGTCACGCGTAGCGCCTGCAGCGCTGTCACCAGCGCCAGGGTGCCATTGGAGAACAGCGATATGTGCTTGACGCCCAGGTATTCGGCCAGCTCACTTTCCAGCTGTTGATGGAACGGCCCTGCATTGGTCAGGCGCTTGCTTTCCCAGATACTCTCCAGATAAGGAAGGAACTCTTCCAGGGGAGGCAGGAGAGGGCTGGTTACGGTGATCGGTTTGGCCATGGCGGCACTGCTCGTTTTTTCGGTTATAGAAGCAGGGCAAGCTGGACCCTGCCGCTGTACAACGTGCGCAGACGAGGTTTCGCCATGAAACCGACGGCCGGCACCGGGTTGATGGGTTGATAGCAAGAAGTCGGCCAACCTTCTCCATTGGTATGATTGTGTTCAATCTGTCGTTGATCGTGACTTGGCAGTCGAAACGTGCATCTTTAATCTATTGAGTCTGTGGGTAGTCCCGTCGCCGTGGGGTGCAAGTTCTGGCAGCCATGGCCGCGTTACCTGCGAATTTTTGCCATTTCCATCGGGAAGCCACAATGATTGGCATCAAAAGCATCGCCAGTTACGTACCTGTAGAAGGCGTGGATAACTACGCTCAGGGTGCGAAATTCGGCAAGGATCAGGATTTCATCTTCGGCAAGATCGGTTCGACCTTCTTGCCGCGCAAGGATGCGGCCCAGGAAACCTCTGACCTGTGCGTCGAGGCGGCCAGGACGCTGTTCGCTGCCAATCCATCGCTTGACCCGGCGGCCATCGATGCGGTGATCGTGGTCACTCAGAATGGTGATGCCGAAGGCCTGCCGCATACGGCCGCGATCGTCCAGCACAAGCTGGGGCTGTCGACGCATGTCGCGGCGTTCGATGTTTCCCTGGGCTGCTCCGGCTACGTCTACGGGTTGTATGCGATGAAGGGCTTCATGGAAGCAGCGGGCCTGAAGAATGGCCTGCTGATTACCGCCGACCCCTATTCGAAGATCGTCGACCCCGAGGATCGCAACACGACCATGTTGTTCGGGGATGCCGCGACCGCGACCTGGATGGGCGAGGATGCTGCCTGGCAGCTCGGCAAATCGCTGTTCGGCAGCGATGGTGCAGGTGCCGAACACTTGCGCACCACCGACGGCAAGTTCTTCATGAACGGCCGCCAGGTCTACAACTTCGCCCTGGTCAAAGTGCCTGCGCACCTGCAGCAGTTGCTCGAGGCCAGCCAGTTGCGCGCCGAGGACATCGACCTGTACTGCCTGCATCAGGGTAGCGCGGCGATCGTTGATGCCGTGTCTGCGCGCTTCGACGAAGGCGCGCACAAGCAGAAGTTCGTCAAGGACATGGTCGAGACCGGCAATACCGTGTCGTCGAGCATCCCGTTGCTGCTGGAAAAGCACGTGATGAACTCGCAGCACAAGCGCGTTGCGCTCAGTGGCTTCGGCGTCGGCCTGTCCTGGGGTTCGGCGATCATCGAGCGCAACGGCTGATCGAGCGTCACCCTTGCGTTATCAAAGAAGCGCTGCCCGCCTCGGGCCGCGCTTCTTTCGTTTCTGATGATGGTTTTCTGGCGTCAAACCCTTGATTTCATTGGGATGGCCGGATGCCAGCAAAAAAAGTGAGAAATCGCCCTAAAGCAAACTGCCCTGACGACGATAAACATTACGAAGGTTCTCTGTGCCACACCCGGCGAATTGCCAAGGCCGGAAGCCGTAGTACCCAATCCAACGAGGAATTCGTCATGGCTTTGACTGTTAACACCAACACCACCTCTCTGGGCGTTCAGAAAAACCTGAACCGTGCTTCCGATGCACTGAGCACCTCGATGACCCGTCTGTCCTCCGGCCTGAAAATCAACAGCGCCAAAGACGACGCCGCCGGCCTGCAGATCGCTACCCGCATGACCTCGCAGATCCGTGGTCAGACCATGGCTATCAAAAACGCCAACGACGGTATCTCCATCGCCCAGACCGCTGAAGGCGCGATGCAAGAGCAGACCAACATCCTGCAGCGTATGCGTGAACTGGCCGTTCAGTCCCGAAACGACTCGAACAGCACCAACGACCGTGTCGCTCTGGACAAAGAATTCCAGTCGATGGCTTCGGAACTGACCCGTATCGCCAACAGCACCCAGCTGAACGGCAAGAACCTGCTGGACGGTTCGGCTTCGGTCATGACCTTCCAGGTTGGTTCCAACACCGGTTCCGCCAACCAGATCACCATCGACCTGAGCGCCAAGTTCACCGCTTCGGACCTGGGCGTTACTTCCTCGATCAACATTCAGGGTTCCGACACCACCACCGCCGAAGCCAACTTCAGCGCTGCTGTTTCGGCCATCGACGCCGCTCTGCAAACCATCAACAGCAACCGTGCTGACCTGGGTGCCGCGCAGAACCGTCTGACCAGCACCATCAACAACCTGCAAAACATCAACGAAAACGCCGAAGCTGCTCGTGGCCGTGTACAGGACACCGACTTCGCTGCTGAAACTGCCCAGCTGACCAAGCAGCAGACCCTGCAGCAAGCTTCCACCTCGGTTCTGGCCCAGGCCAACCAGCTGCCGTCGGCAGTACTGAAGCTGCTGGGCTAATCTGCCTGGTTGCTGGCGGGGAAGTGCTGGTAAGGCACTTCCCCGCCTTTTCATTGCGAGGTGGTGGGCATGGACATGAGCGTCAAGCTGAACCTGTCTTATCCGGCCGCACGTCCGGCCGAGCAGGTTGCCGAAAAACCGGTTGCCCGGTCGACGGAAAACGTAAAACCCGAAGACGACAAGAAAGACGCCAAGGCGGTGCAGGATGCCGACAAGGTCAAACATGCCGTTTCGGAGATCGAAAAGTTCCTGAAGGCGTCGCAGCGCAATCTGGAATTTTCCACGGATGAAGAATCCGGCAAGATCGTGGTCAAAGTCATCGCTACCGACAGTGGTGAACTGATTCGCCAGTTGCCCTCGGAAGAGGCCCTGCGGATCGCTCACAGCCTGAGCGATGTCAAAAGTGTTCTGTTCGACGCCAAGGTATAGTTGGCGGCGAACACCAATGAAGTGAAGCATGTCTGTCCCGCAGGAGCGGGTTGACGCGTTGATGAGAGGGACTACAGCATGGCAAGCCCGATTACTTCCAGTACAGGCCTGGGTTCTGGTCTCAACATTACCGAGATCGTGACCGCGTTGGTCAAGGCCGATACATCCGCCAAACAGGCGCAGATCACTCGGCAAACCAGCAACAACACTGCGATGATTTCGGGTATCGGCTCGCTGCGCAGTGCCCTCACGGCATTCCAGGACGCCATGAAGGCGCTCAACAACAAGGATGCGCCGTCGTTCAACGCCTATGCAGCGACCTCGGCCAACGAGTCCGTGGTCAAGGTCAAGTCGAGCAACTCGGCGGTAGCGGGTAGCTATGACATCGTGGTGGACAAGCTGGCCACCAGCTCGAAAGTGGCCAGCCAGCAGTTCAGCGGTGGTGCCACCAGCCCGATCAGTGCTGGCCAGCTTACCATCAGCCAGAACGGCAAGACCTACAATCTGGACGTGGCCAGTGGCGCGACGCTGCAAAGTGTGCGCGACCAGATCAACAAGGAAATGAGCGCCAACGGCATTTCCGCCAACATCGTCAACGAGGAAGGCGGCTCGCGCCTGGTGCTCAGCTCGACCACCACAGGTGCGGGGACTGACATTTCCCTGAGCGGTATCGCCGAGCTGGCAATCGATGGCACCACGCAGATGTCCGGGACCGGTGCGGGCTTCATCACTGCCAAGGCCCAGGACGCTGAACTGACCATCGACGGCTTGAAGGTCAAGAGTGCCTCCAATACGCTCGATAGCGCCATCAGCGGCATGACCCTGGAGTTGACCGGGGTCAGCCCGAAGGCCAGCGGCGTCGCCACTGGTACGCCGACCGCGGTCACCGTTGCGGCGGACAACGATGGCCTGAAGAAGTCGGTCCAGAGCTTCGTCGATGCCTACAATACGCTGCAGAAGGCGATCACGTCGCTGACGTCGACCAGCCGTGATGACGATGACAAGCTGGTGCTCGGCCCGCTCACCAACGACCCGACCACCCGCTCTCTGTTGGGTGATGTGCGCAAGGTGCTGAGTGAGGTGGGGGCCGGCGACCAGCTGACCACGCTGAGCCAGTTGGGTATCAACACCCAGAAAGATGGCACGCTCGAATTCAACAGCAGCAAGTTCACCGCGGCGATGAACGACAAGAAGCTCGGCCCGGAAGTGCAGGAGCTGTTCACCGGTACCGACGGCATCTTCGAGCGCATGAACAAGGCCATCGATCCTTACAACAAGACCGATGGCAGCCTTGCAACGCGCAAGTCGAACCTCGACAAGGCGGTCTCGGAACTGGCCAACCAGCAGGCCGCGCTTGATCGCCGCACCGAGTCCCTGACCGAATCGCTGACCAAGAAGTACGTGGCCCTGGACACCGCCCTGGGCAAGATGAAAGCCCAGGCCGACCAGATCACCTCGATCTTCGAAGCGATCAACGCCCAGGCCAAGAAATCCTGATCGGCTGAACATGCCAAAAGCCCGGCGGCGTCCGCGAGACGCCCCGGGCTTTTTGCTTTTCCCCTAAAGTTTTTTGACGTACAGGCGATACAGCAGGTACAAGCAACTTTTTACCGCAGCAACGAGGCAGATCCATGAACCCGATGTTGGCCCTTCGGCAGTACCAGAAAGTCAACGGCGCAGCGCAGACGTCCGAAGCCAGCCCGCACCGCCTGGTGCAGATGCTCATGCAGGGCGGCCTTGATCGCATGGCGCAGGCCAAGGGCGCCATTGCCCGCAACGACATCGCGCAAAGGGGCATCCTCATCGGCAAGGCCATCGACATCATCGGCGGCCTGCGCGAAGGCCTGGACCTGGAAAACCATGCCGACAGCCTGGCTGAGCTGGACAGCTTGTACATGTACATGAGCCGCCGCCTGATCGAGGCCAACGTCAAGGGTGATCCGGCCATCATCGACGAGGTCGCGCGCCTGCTGATCACTGTGAAGGAAGGTTGGGACGCAATCGGCGATCAGTCGTCGGCTTCCTGATAAAGGAGGATGACATGAACGAAGTAATCGCCCGGATCGAGCAGACTCGGGAAATGTTGCTGGCGGCGCTGGCCGAGCGCAACTGGGAAGCGGTGGGTGAGCTGGACCTGGAATGCCGCTTGCGCATCGGTGACATGGTGAGCGAGGCGAAAGGCAACGAGGCCGATGTCAGTGCCAGCCTTGAGCAGTTGTTGGCCGTATACCGTCAACTAATCGATGTTGCAAGTGGCGAACGTCAATCCTTGGTGGATGAAATGACGAAAATCCGTCAGGCGAAGAACGCGGCAAAGGTATACCATCTATTCACCTGACCACAGATGTTGCCAAAAGCCATGCGCCATTAATTTGACTGGCTGGTTTTTTTTGACTTTACTAGTGGCTGTTTTCGAATTTCAGACGTCCGAACACTGACCATTCAGTCGGAATGATGTCGAGCACGCCCTCGGGCGCCGATATGACTAGGGAAGTTGCTATTGCATGTGGCGTGAAACCAAGATTCTGCTGATCGACGACGACAGCGCACGCCGCCGCGACCTGGCGGTGGTGCTTAACTTCCTCGGCGAAGAAAACCTCGCTTGCTCCAGCCAGGACTGGCAGCAGGTGGTCGAGCCATTGTCTTCGAGTCGCGAAGTGCTGTGCGTGCTTATCGGCACTGTAAACGTCCCGGGCAGTGTGCTTGGGCTCGTTAAGACAGTGGCTGGGTGGGATGAGTTCCTTCCGGTTCTGCTTTTAGGTGAAATTTCTTCTGCGGAGTTCCCGGAAGACCTTCGCCGCCGGGTGCTTTCCAACCTGGAAATGCCGCCAAGCTACAGCCAGCTGCTGGATTCGCTGCACCGTGCCCAGGTCTATCGCGAGATGTACGACCAGGCGCGCGAGCGTGGTCGCCAGCGCGAACCCAACCTGTTCCGCAGCCTGGTCGGTACCAGCCGTGCCATCCAGCACGTGCGGCAGATGATGCAGCAGGTGGCCGATACCGATGCCAGTGTGCTGATCCTGGGTGAGTCCGGCACCGGCAAGGAAGTGGTCGCGCGCAACCTGCACTACCATTCCAAGCGCCGCGAAGCACCGTTCGTGCCGGTCAACTGCGGCGCGATCCCGGCCGAGCTGCTGGAAAGCGAACTGTTCGGCCACGAGAAGGGCGCCTTCACCGGGGCGATCACCAGCCGTGCCGGGCGTTTCGAGCTGGCCAACGGCGGTACCCTGTTCCTCGACGAAATCGGCGACATGCCGTTGCCGATGCAGGTCAAGCTGTTGCGCGTGCTGCAGGAACGTACCTTCGAGCGCGTGGGCAGCAACAAGACCCAGAGCATCGATGTGCGCATCATTGCCGCGACCCACAAGAACCTCGAGACCATGATCGAGGAGGGCACGTTCCGCGAAGACCTGTACTACCGCCTGAACGTGTTCCCCATCGAGATGGCGCCGCTGCGTGAGCGGGTGGAAGACATCCCGCTGCTGATGAATGAGCTGATCTCGCGCATGGAGCACGAGAAGCGCGGGTCCATCCGCTTCAACTCCGCGTCGATCATGTCGCTGTGTCGCCACGGCTGGCCGGGCAACGTGCGCGAGCTGGCCAACCTGGTCGAGCGCATGGCGATCATGCACCCGTACGGGGTGATTGGCGTGTCCGAGCTGCCGAAGAAATTCCGTTACGTCGATGACGAAGACGAGCAGATGGTCGACAGCCTGCGCAGCGACCTGGAAGAGCGCGTGGCGATCAACGGCCATACGCCGAACTTCAGCAACCACGCCATGCTGCCACCTGAAGGCCTGGACCTGAAGGACTACCTGGGTAGCCTGGAGCAGGGCCTGATCCAGCAGGCGCTGGACGATGCCAACGGTATCGTTGCGCGCGCGGCTGAACGTTTGCGCATTCGTCGTACCACCCTGGTCGAGAAAATGCGCAAGTACGGCATGAGCCGCCAAGGTGGCGAGGAACAGGCGGAGGATTGACGCCTGGCGGTTGCCTGTACCGGCCTCTTCGCGGGCACGCCCGCTCCCACAGGATCGATGCACGGCTTGAATTCGGTGATATCCCTGTGGGAGCGGGCAAGCCCGCGAAGAGGCCGGCACAGGGAGCCAAAATCTCCAGCACTACGCAAGGCTTGAAGCCTGCACGGTCCCTGTGGGAGCGGGCAAGCCCGCGAAGAGGCCGGCACAGGGAGCCAAAATCTCCAGTACTGAGCAAGGCTTGAAACCTGCGCGGTCCCTGTGGGAGCGGGTTCACCCGCGAAGAGGCCGGCACAGCCAACCCAAATCCCTATCTCCGGCACGGCTATTGCTACACCGCTGGCAACACACCGTTTTTATGACGGTCAGCCACGCGAGAGAGCAAGATGCCCCAGGCCGCCCACGTATCCCTAGCCCCCGATCCGCAGGGGCAAACCCCGATCGAGCAGGAAAGCCGTCAGGGTGTCGAGCAGGCCTTCGCCCTGTTCAATCAGGTGTCCAGCCAGCTGAGCCAGTCCTACAGCCTGCTCGAGGCCCGGGTCAGCGAACTCAAGGGCGAGCTGGCGGTGGTCAGCGCCCAGCGCATCGATGAACTGAGCGAAAAGGAACGCCTGGCCAACCGCCTGCAGAACCTGCTGGACCTGCTGCCCGGCGGGGTGATCGTGATCGATGGCCAGGGCCTGGTACGCGAAGCCAACCCGGCCGCCTGCGAATTGCTCGGCGAGCCGCTGGTCGGCCAGCTGTGGCGCCAGGTGATCGCCCGCAGCTTTGCCCCGCGCAAGGATGACGGTCACGAGGTCTCGCTGCGCGATGGTCGCCGTCTGTCCATTGCCACTCGCTCGCTGGATGCCGAGCCTGGCCAGTTGGTGTTGCTCAACGACCTGACCGAAACCCGTCGCCTGCAAGACCAGCTGGCCCGCCATGAGCGCCTGTCTTCGCTGGGGCGCATGGTCGCCTCGCTGGCGCACCAGATCCGCACGCCACTGTCGGCGGCGATGCTCTACGCCAGCCACCTGGCTGATCCCGAGCAAGACCTGAGCGCGGAAACCCGCCAGCGCTTTGCCGGCACCTTGAAGGAGCGCCTGCACGAGCTGGAACACCAGGTGCGCGACATGCTGGTTTTCGCCCGTGGCGAGCTGCCGCTGAATGATCGAGTCACGCCAAAAGCCTTGTTCCAGGCCCTGCAGCAGGCTGCCCAGGCGCATGTGCAAGGGCACGCCGTGCGCTGGCAGTGCGACAGCCACCTGGGTGAGCTGCTGTGCAACCGGGACACCCTGGTTGGTGCATTGCTCAACCTGATCGAAAATGCGCTGCAAGCCAGCGACGGCCCGGCGCGACTGAAGGTGCACCTGTTGCGCCGCGAGCGCAGTCTGCACCTGTGTGTAAGCGACGCCGGCAGTGGCATCGATGGCGACCTGCTCGGCCGCCTGGGCGAGCCGTTCCTGACCACCAAGGCTACCGGCACCGGCCTGGGTCTGGCCGTGGTCAAGGCCGTGGTGCGTGCGCACCAGGGTACGCTGCGCCTGCGCTCGAAGGTTGGCCGTGGCACCTGTGTGCGGGTGGAGCTGCCGTTGATCGACGGGCAACTGGCGGAGGGCATGTAATGGCAATCAAGGTGCTGCTGGTCGAGGACGACCGCGTATTGCGCCAGGCGCTGGGCGATACCCTGGAAATCGGCGGCTTCGCCTACCAGGCGGTGGGCAGTGCCGAAGAAGCGCTGGAAGCGGTGCTGGAGGAGGCCTTCAGCCTGGTGGTCAGCGATGTGAACATGCCAGGCATGGATGGGCACCAACTGCTGGCCCAGCTGCGCCGCCAGCAACCGCAACTGCCCGTGTTGCTGATGACTGCGCATGCCGCGGTGGAGCGTGCCGTCGAGGCGATGCGCCAAGGGGCTGCCGACTATCTGGTCAAGCCATTCGAACCCAAGGCCTTGCTCAGCCTGGTCGAGCGGCATGCCGCCGGGCGCGTGGCTGAAGAGGAAGGCCCGGTGGCCTGCGAGCCGGCCAGTCGACAGTTGCTGGAGCTGGCCACGCGGGTGGCGCGCAGTGACTCGACCGTGCTGATTTCCGGCGAATCCGGTACCGGCAAGGAAGTGCTGGCGCGCTTCATTCACCAGCAGTCGCCGCGGGCGGCGCAGCCCTTCGTGGCGATCAATTGTGCTGCCATCCCTGACAACATGCTCGAGGCCACCCTGTTCGGCCACGAGAAGGGTGCCTTCACCGGCGCCATCGCTGCCCAGGCCGGCAAGTTCGAGCAAGCCGAAGGTGGCACCTTGCTGCTCGACGAAATCTCGGAAATGCCAATGGCCTTGCAGGCCAAGCTGCTGCGCGTGCTGCAGGAGCGCGAGGTGGAGCGGGTGGGTGGGCGCAAGCCGATCAGCCTGGATATCCGCGTGCTGGCCACCACCAACCGTGACCTGGCTGGCGAAGTGGCGGCCGGGCGTTTCCGCGAAGATTTGTACTACCGCCTGTCGGTGTTCCCCCTGGCCTGGCGCCCGCTGCGCGAACGCCCGGGTGACATCCTGCAACTGGCCGAGCGCCTGTTGGCACGCCACGTGGCGAAGATGAAGCACGCCCCGGTGCAGCTGTCGCCCCAGGCCCGAGCCTGCCTGCAGGCGTATGCCTGGCCGGGCAACGTACGCGAACTGGACAACGCCCTGCAGAGGGCGCTGATCCTGCAGCAGGGCGGGGTGATCGAGGCGGCGGATTTTTGTCTGGCAGGCGCCATTCCATTGTCAGCTGGCCTCGAGCCATCACCTGAGGTGCTGGCCGAGCCTGGCGGGCTGGGCGATGACATGCGTCGCCATGAGTACCAGATGATCATCGACACCCTGCGCGCCGAGCGCGGCCGCCGCAAAGAGGCGGCCGAACGCCTGGGGATAAGCCCGCGTACCCTGCGCTACAAGCTGGCGCAGATGCGCGATGCCGGGTTTGACGTCGAGGCCAGCCTGTTCGGCTGAAGATCGAAAGGGGCTGCTGCGCAGCCCATCGCCGGCAAGCCAGCTCCCACAGAGCCCCGCGCTGTACCTGTGGGAGCTGGCTTGCCGGCGATGGGGCGCGAAGCGGCCCCAGATTGTCTGGCATACATAGGCTGGCACCTTTGTTGCTTTAGGTTGGCTATCCGCCGCATCACTGTCAAAAAAATGCGGCCGCAGGAGAGAGAAGGGTCATGAGCCAAGGTGTTGAATTCAATCGTCTGATGTTGGACATGCGGGCCATGCAGGCCGACGCCATGTCGCTGCCCAAGGTGGCCGCTGCCCCCGAGTTGGCACCCGGGCAAAGTACCTTTGCCGACATGCTCGGCCAGGCCATCGGCAAGGTGCATGAGACGCAGCAGGCTTCGACCCAGTTGGCCAACGCCTTCGAGATCGGCAAGAGTGGCGTCGACCTGACCGACGTGATGATCGCTTCGCAAAAGGCCAGCGTGTCGATGCAGGCCCTGACCCAGGTACGCAACAAGCTGGTCCAGGCGTACCAGGACATCATGCAGATGCCGGTTTGAGGACGGACGTAAACCATGGCTGAAGCAGTCGTCGACAACCCCCCTGCCAAAAGCGGCCCGCCCGCGGCCAAGCCGCCGCTGTTCGGCATGGCGTTTCTGGAAAACATCGCGCAGATGCCCATGCTGCGTCAGGTCGGCCTTCTGGTCGGCCTGGCCGCCAGCGTGGCGATCGGCTTTGCCGTGGTGCTGTGGTCGCAACAACCCGATTACCGTCCGCTGTACGGCAGCCTGGCGGGCATGGACACCAAACAGGTCATGGATACCCTGGCCGCCGCCGACATCCCCTACAACGTCGAGCCCAATTCCGGTGCTCTGCTGGTCAAGGCCGACGACCTCTCCCGTGCGCGCCTGAAACTGGCGGCCGCCGGCGTGGCACCGAGCGATGGCAACGTCGGCTTCGAGTTGCTCGACAAGGAGCAGGGCCTGGGCACCAGCCAGTTCATGGAAGCCACCCGTTACCGTCGCAGCCTGGAAGGCGAGCTGGCGCGTACCGTGTCCAGCCTGAACAACGTCAAGGGCGCGCGCGTGCACCTGGCCATCCCGAAAAGCTCGGTGTTCGTGCGTGACGAACGCAAGCCCAGCGCCTCGGTACTGGTCGAGCTGTACCCGGGCCGTGCCCTGGAAGCCGGGCAGGTGATGGCCATCGTCAACCTGGTCGCCACAAGCGTGCCGGAACTGGACAAGTCCCAGGTCACCGTGGTCGACCAGAAGGGCAACCTGCTGTCCGAGCAGATCCAGGACACCGCCCTGACCCAGGCAGGCAAGCAGTTCGACTACAGCCGCCGGGTGGAAAGCATGCTCACTCAGCGGGTGCACAACATCCTGCAGCCGGTGCTGGGCAATGACCGCTACAAGGCCGAAGTGTCCGCCGACCTGGACTTCAGTGCGGTCGAGTCCACCTCCGAGCAGTTCAACCCAGACCAGCCGGCGCTGCGCAGCGAGCAGTCGGTCGATGAACAACGTGCCAGCAGCCAGGGCCCGCAAGGTGTGCCCGGTGCGCTGAGCAACCAGCCGCCAGGCCCGGCCTCGGCGCCGCAGACCACCGGTGGTGCCGCTACCCCGGCCGCGGCCATCCAGCCTGGCCAGCCGCTGGTGGATGCCAACGGCCAGCAGATCATGGACCCGGCCACCGGCCAGCCGATGCTCGCGCCGTACCCGTCGGACAAGCGCCAGCAAAGCACCAAGAACTTCGAGCTGGACCGTTCCATCAGCCACACCCGCCAGCAGCAGGGGCGCATGACCCGCCTGTCGGTGGCGGTGGTGGTGGACGACCAGGTCAAGATCGACCCGGCCACCGGCGACGCCACCCGTGCGCCATGGGGCACCGAGGACCTGGCACGCTTCACTCGCCTGGTACAGGACGCGGTCGGCTTCGATGCCAGCCGTGGCGACAGCGTGACGGTGATCAACGTGCCGTTCGCCGCCGACCGCGGCGAAGAGATCACCGACATTGCCTTCTACCAGCAGCCGTGGTTCTGGGACATCGTCAAGCAAGTGCTGGGCGTGGTGTTCATCCTGGTGCTGGTGTTCGGTGTGCTGCGCCCGGTGCTGAACAACATTACAGGGGGCGGCAAGCAGGCTGCCCCGGATAGCGACATGGAGCTGGGCGGCATGATGGGTCTGGATGGCGAACTGGCCAACGACCGCGTCAGTCTGGGTGGCCCGACAAGCATTCTGCTGCCTAGCCCGAACGAGGGTTACGAGGCACAGCTCAACGCAATCAAAGGCCTGGTGGCCGAAGACCCGGGCCGCGTTGCCCAGGTCGTGAAAGAGTGGATCAACGCCGATGAGTGATAACCGAGCCGTTACCGCCAAGCTGAGCCGCGTCGACAAGGCGGCGATCCTCCTGCTTTCGCTGGGCGAGACCGATGCCGCCCAGGTGCTGCGGCACATGGGGCCCAAGGAAGTGCAGCGGGTGGGTGTGGCCATGGCGCAGATGGGTAATGTGCACCGTGAACAGGTCGAACAGGTGATGAGCGAGTTCGTCGAAATCGTCGGCGACCAGACCAGCCTGGGCGTGGGCTCCGATGCCTATATCCGCAAGATGCTCAACCAGGCCCTGGGCGAGGACAAGGCCAACGGCCTGGTCGACCGCATCCTGCTCGGTGGCAACACCAGCGGCCTGGACAGCCTGAAGTGGATGGAGCCGCGCGCCGTTGCCGACGTGATCCGCTACGAGCACCCGCAGATCCAGGCCATCGTGGTTGCCTACCTCGACCCCGACCAGGCCGGCGAAGTGCTGAGCAACTTCGACCACAAGGTGCGCCTGGACATCGTCCTGCGCGTGTCGTCGCTGAACACCGTGCAGCCGGCGGCGCTGAAGGAGCTGAACCAGATCCTCGAGAAGCAGTTCTCGGGCAACTCCAACGCGGCGCGTACCACCTTGGGCGGCATCAAGCGCGCCGCCGACATCATGAACTTCCTCGACAGCTCGGTGGAAGGTGCACTGATGGACGCGATCCGCGAGATCGACAGCGACCTGTCGGAGCAGATCGAAGACCTGATGTTCGTCTTCAACAACCTGGCCGACGTCGACGACCGAGGCATCCAGGCGCTGCTGCGCGAAGTCTCGTCCGACGTGCTGGTGGTGTCGCTCAAGGGCGCCGACGAGCGAGTCAAGGACAAGATCTTCAAGAACATGTCCAAGCGTGCCTCGGAGCTGTTGCGCGACGACCTGGAGGCCAAGGGGCCGGTGCGGGTCAGCGACGTGGAAACGGCGCAGAAGGAAATCCTCACCATCGCCCGCCGCATGGCCGAGGCCGGCGAGATCGTGCTCGGCGGCAAGGGTGCCGAGGAAATGATCTGATCCACCAGGGCAGGCAAATGAATTTTGCGGCCTGGTGCGGTACTTGTGGGAGCTGGCTTGCCGGCGATGAGGCCGGCCCAGGCACCGCTGCTGTATGGCAAGGGCTTCGCCCTTGATCGCCGGCAAGCCAGCTCCCACAGGGCCCCGCATTTGTCGAACAGGCTTGTTGAGTACCTGAAAACATGTCCACCAAAGAACATCACCCCAGCGACCTGATCCGCGCCCGCGACCTCGAGGGCGTGGACGTATGGGCGCTGCCCAGCTTCGACCCGGAACCGGAGCCTGAGCCCGAACCGGAGCCGGAACCCGAGGTAATCGAGGAAGAAGTCGAGGAAGTGCCGCTGGAAGAAGTCCAGCCACTGACCCTGGAAGAACTCGAGGCCATCCGCCAGGAGGCCTACAACGAAGGCTTCGCCACCGGTGAGCGCGAGGGCTTCCATAGCACCCAGCTCAAGGTCCGCCAGGAAGCCGAAGAGGCACTGAAGACCAAGCTGGAGAGCCTCGACCGGCTGATGACCAACCTGATGGAGCCGATCGCCGAGCAGGACACGCAGATCGAGAAAACCCTGGTCCACCTGGTGGCTCACATGACCCGCCAGGTAATCGGTCGCGAACTGCGGGGCGATTCCAGCCAGATCACCCAGGTACTGCGCGAAGCGCTCAAGCTGCTGCCCATGGGCGCGGACAATATCCGCATCCACCTCAACCCGCAGGATTTCGAGCTGGCCAAGGCCCTGCGCGAGCGGCATGAGGAAAGCTGGCGGCTGCTCGAGGACAGCGCACTGCTGCCAGGCGGCTGCCGTATCGAGACCGCGCATAGCCGCATCGACGCGACCATGGAAACCCGCATCGAGAAAGCCGTGGCACAACTGTTCGACCAGTTGCACGATCATTCGCTGCACCCGGCAGCGCCGGACATGTCGGTAGACCTGGATAGCCTGCCAGAGCGCGCCGTGGGTAGCCCGGATGCAACTTGAGCGCACCAGTTTCGGCAGGCGCCTGGGCAGTTATGCCGAGGCCATCGAGCTGCCGGCCCAGCCCATCGTCGAAGGCCGCCTGCTGCGCATGGTCGGCCTCACCCTGGAAGCCGAAGGCCTGCGCGCTGCAGTCGGCAGCCGCTGCCTGGTAATCAACGACGACAGCTACCACCCGGTGCAGGTGGAGGCCGAAGTCATGGGCTTTGCCGGGTCCAAGGTATTCCTCATGCCGGTCGGCAGCATTGTCGGCATCGCCCCCGGCGCCCGGGTGGTGCCGCTGGATGACAGCGGCCGCCTGCCCATGGGCATGAGCATGCTCGGCCGGGTGCTGGACGGCGCCGGCCGCGCGCTGGATGGCAAGGGCGGGATGAAGGCCGAGGACTGGGTGCCGATGGACGGCCCGGTGATCAACCCGTTGAACCGCGACCCCATCAGCAAGCCGCTGGACGTGGGCATTCGCAGCATCAATGGCCTGCTCACCGTCGGTCGCGGCCAGCGCCTGGGCCTGTTCGCCGGTACCGGTGTGGGCAAGTCGGTGTTGCTGGGCATGATGACCCGCTTCACCGAAGCCGAGATCATCGTCGTCGGCCTGATCGGCGAGCGGGGCCGCGAGGTCAAGGAATTCATCGAGCATATCCTTGGTGAGGAAGGCCTCAAGCGCTCGGTGGTGGTCGCTTCGCCCGCCGACGATGCGCCGCTGATGCGCCTGCGGGCCGCCATGTACTGCACACGTATTGCCGAGTACTTCCGCGACAAGGGCAAGAACGTGCTGTTGCTGATGGACTCGCTGACCCGTTTTGCCCAGGCCCAGCGTGAAATCGCCTTGGCCATCGGCGAGCCTCCGGCCACCCGGGGTTACCCGCCATCGGTGTTCGCCAAGCTGCCCAAGCTGGTGGAGCGGGCCGGCAACGGCGAGCCAGGTGGTGGTTCGATCACCGCGTTCTATACCGTGTTGTCCGAGGGCGACGACCAGCAGGACCCGATTGCCGACGCGGCGCGCGGTGTGCTCGATGGCCACTTCGTGCTGTCGCGGCGGCTGGCCGAGGAAGGCCATTACCCGGCCATCGACATCGAAGCCTCGATCAGCCGGGTCATGCCCCAGGTGGTCGATGCCGACCATTTGCGCCAGGCGCAAAAGTTCAAGCAGTTGTGGTCGCGCCTGTCGCAAAGCCGCGACCTGATCAGTGTGGGTGCCTATGTGGCGGGTGGCGATCCGGAAACCGACCTGGCCATTGCGCTGCAATCGAAGCTGGTGGAGTTTTTGCGCCAGGGCCTGCGCGAGAGCGTGGGCATGGCGCAAAGCCGCGAACAGTTGGGGGCGATCTTTGCGCCCCCGGCGGGCGGTTGATAGGCCATGGCGCTGCCCGGACGTGCCGCGCGCCTGGCGCCGGTGGTGGACATGGCCGAAGAGGCCGAGCGCCAGGCGGCCCAGCGCCTTGGGCAGTTCCAGCAGCAGGTGGCTACGGCACAGGCCAAGCTGGCCGAGCTCGAACGGTTTCGCGAAGACTACCAACTGCAGTGGATCAACCGTGGCGGGCAGGGGGTAAACGGTAGCTGGCTGGTCAATTACCAGCGCTTCCTCGGGCAGCTGGAAACGGCCATGACCCAGCAGCGCCAGAGCCTGGTCTGGCACCAGAACAACCTCAACAATGCCCGCGGCACCTGGCAGCAGGCCTATGCCCGGGTGGAAGGCTTGCGCAAGCTGGTGCAGCGCTACCAGGAGGAAGCCCGGCGGGCCGAAGACAAGCGCGAGCAGCGCTTGCTCGACGAGCTGTCACAACGCCTGCCGCGGCAGAATCACCTATAGCCTGTACTGGCCGCCTCTTCGCGGGTGAACCCGCTCCCACAGGTACGGCGCAGGATTCGAATTCGTGGAGATCCTGTGGGAGCGGGTTTACCCGCGAAGAGGCCGGGACAGGCAGCTTACATGCTTGCCACCCCCGCCATCGCCTGCTAAACCTTTAAGGAGTTGCATCCGCCATCATCGAAGGAATCGCTAGCATGGCAGTCGAGACTGATTTTTCGCAGGACGGGAAAAAGCTGACGATTAAGATCAAGGGGCGCTTCGATTTCGGCAAGCATCAGGAATTTCGTGACGCCTACGAACGCCAGCCCAGCCGGCCAGATTCGGTGGTCGTCGACCTGAAGGACACCACCTACCTCGACAGTTCCGCACTCGGCATGCTGCTGTTGCTGCGTGACCATGCGGGCGGTGATGAGTCGGATGTGCGTGTGGTGCATGCCAGCTCCGACGTGCGCAAGATCCTCGCCATCTCCAATTTCGAAAAACTCTTCGATATCAGTTGAGCGCCGACATGCCGGCCGAACAGGCGTTGACCGTGCTGGTCGCCGAAGACGGTGCCGCCGACCGCCTGTTGCTGGCGCAGATCGTGCGCCGTCAGGGCCATCAGGTATTCACCGCGGAAAACGGCGAGCAGGCGGTGGCGCTGTTCGTCGAGCGCCGCCCGCAACTGGTGCTGCTGGATGCGCTGATGCCGGTGATGGATGGCTTCGAGGCGGCGCGGCAGATCAAGGCGCTGGCCGGCGAAGCGCTGGTGCCGATCATTTTCCTGACGTCATTGAACGAGGAGGAAGGCCTGGTGCGCTGCCTGGAGGCCGGGGGCGACGACTTCATGGCCAAGCCCTACAGTGCGGTGATCCTCGGCGCCAAGATACGCGCCATGGACCGCCTGCGCCGGCTGCAGGCCACCGTGCTGGAGCAGCGCGACCAGATTGCCCGGCACCACCACCACCTGCTCAACGAGCAGCGGGTGGCCAAGGCGGTGTTCGACAAGGTGGCCCACTCCGGCTGCCTGGCCGCGCCCAACATCCGCTACCTGCAATCGCCCTATGCGCTGTTCAATGGCGACCTGATGCTGGCCGCGTTCACCCCGTCCGGCGACATGCGCGTGCTGCTTGGCGATTTCACCGGCCACGGCCTGCCGGCGGCGGTAGGCGCCATGCCGCTGGCCGAAGTGTTCTACGGCATGACTGCCAAGGGCTACGGCATGGCGCAGATCCTGCGCGAGATGAACGCCAAGCTCAAACGTATCCTGCCGGTGGACATGTTCTGTTGTGCGCTGCTGCTCAACCTCAGCATGCAGCGCGGTTCGGTGGAAGTGTGGAACGGCGGCATGCCTGATGGCTATCGCCTGGCAGTGGATGGCCAGGTGCTGTCGGCGCTGACTTCGCGACACCTGCCGCTGGGCATCCTGGACGCCGAGCGTTTCGATGACAGTACCGAGGTGTTGCCGCTGGCACCGGGCGAGCGCCTGCTGCTGCTGTCGGACGGCGTGCTGGACACCGCCGACGACCAGGAACGCCTGTTTGGTGTGCAGCGCTTGCGCAGGGTGCTGGCCGACAACCGGGACCCGGTGCGGTTGTTCGACGAAGTGATGCAGGCCCTGGAGCGCTTTGGCGGGCGCCCGCGCGATGACATCAGCCTGTGCGACATTCGTATGTTCAGCGCCGAGGAGCGGGTGCCGGCGCCGATGATCTACTCTGATAGCGGCCGCTCCAGCCCGCTGGACTGGTCGCTGGGGTTCGAGGTGCGTGGGCAGAGCCTGAAGCGCTTCAACCCGGTGCCGTACCTGGTGCAGTTGTTGCAGGAGATTCACGGCCTGCGCGCGCGTACCGGCAACCTGCACAGCGTGCTCAGCGAGCTGTATTCCAACGCCCTGGAGCACGGCGTGCTGGGCCTGGACTCGCAGCTCAAGCGCGATGTACAGGGCTTTGCCGACTATTATCAGGAACGCGCCCGGCGCCTTGGGGTTCTGATCGACGGTTACGTGCGCATCGATTTCAAGGTTGAACCGCAAGCCGACGGCGGGCGTCTGATGATCGAGGTTCGTGACAGTGGTGCGGGGTTCGATGTGCAACGGGTGCTGTCGCGGCCCTCGCTGGAGCAGGGGCTGAGCGGGCGTGGCCTGAACCTGGTGCGGCGGCTGGCCAGCAGCGCGCACTGGAGTGAGGGCGGGCGCTGCGCGCATGTGGAGTTCGTCTGGTGAGCCACGGGTTGGCTCGGGCATAATCTGGCTTGATCAAGGAGTGAACAAGTGACTGACATGCATATTGACCACAAGGTACTCAGCGACCTGCGTGAGGTCATGGAAGATGGCTACCTGCAGTTGGTGCAAACCTTTCTCGACGACTCCGAACGGCGCCTGGGCCAGCTGCACGCGGCCAAAAGTGCCGAAGAGCTCGGTTCCGCGGCCCACAGTTTCAAGGGCAGCAGCAGCAACATGGGCGCGGTTGCATTGGCCAGCCTGTGCCAGCAGCTGGAGGAGCGCGCGCGGCGGCCCCCGTTGTATGGCATCGAGGACCTGATCAACCGCATCGACCTGGAGTTCGTCGAGGTGCAGCGCTTCTACCGAGGTGAGCAGCAGCGCATTTCGGCGGGTTGAAACACGACTTGGCGCGAGTCTTGCCTGTCTCTGGCAGTATGATTTTTTTGTTTCTGGCGCGGAGACCGCTCGATGCCTGTCGCACCCAACCCATTGTTGCAAGGCAACGCCATTGCCAACACCTCGCGTACGGCCACCGCACAGGCCGACAAGCCGCTGCAGGCGCCGGGCGACAAGGGCGACGGCTTCGGCCAGGTGATGGCCCGGCAGGGCCGCGACAAGGCCGCCGGGCAGGACGACAAGGTCGTTCAGGCCAAGCCCAAGGACAAGCCCGAGGCGGCGCAGGGCGGCAAGAAAGCCGCTGCCGACAAACCCGCGGTTGCCGATGACGGCAAACAATTGCCAGCCGACGACCAGGCCCAGGCCGACACCGGCTTGCGCGATGCCAGCCTGGTGGCCGGCCAAGTCACCGACGCCCAGCCTGGCGCACAACTGATCCAGGCCCAGGCCGAGACGGTGGCGCCGGTGTTGCAGGCCGCCGCGGCGCAGGCGCAGGTCACCGCCGAGCTGCCCGAGGAGCCGGCCGCCGAGGAAGCCTTCGACCCTGACTCCGACCCTTTGGCCAACCTGCCTACCCTGCGCCTGGCGCTGGAACAAAGCGCCCAGGCCAAGGGAGCGACCTCGGCGCATGCCCTGGACCCTTCGCAGGCTCAGGGCGAAGAGGGGCAGATGGCCGTCAATACCTTGGCGAATCTGGTCGAGAATGCCGAGGGTGAAACGGGCGAGCCTGGTGACAAGGCCTTTGCCGGCTTGCTCGAAGATGGCCTGAAAGACACCAAGAGCGCTGGCAGCGATACACGTATAGATGATTTCGCCAACCGCCTGGCCAACCTGACCCAGGCCGCCACGGCCAAGACCGCCAATGCCGTGCCGGCCAATGCCAGCCCATTGCACCAACCGCTGCCGATGAACCAGAACGCCTGGGCCGAAGGCCTGGTCAACCGGGTCATGTACCTGTCCAGCCAGAACCTCAAGTCAGCGGATATCCAGCTGGAGCCGGCAGAACTGGGCCGCCTGGACATTCGCGTCAATGTTGCGACGGACCAGTCGACACAAGTCACCTTCATCAGCGGCCACGCCGGCGTGCGTGACGCCCTCGACAGCCAGGTGCACCGCCTGCGCGAGCTGTTCGCTCAGCAGGGGCTGGCACAGCCGGACGTCAACGTGGCCGACCAGTCGCGTGGGCAGCAACAGCAACAGGGGCAGGCACAGGGCAGCAACCTGTCCGGGGTGGCGGCGCGCCGGGCCGAGCAGGGCGGGGCAGAGGCAGTCGATAGCGCCCGGCCTGTGGAGCAGCAGGTGGTTGTTGGCGACAGTGCGGTCGATTACTACGCCTGATAACCGTTAGTCTGAGCCGGCCTCTTCGCGGGCGCGCCCGCTCCCACAGGAATTTCATCGGTTTCGAATCCTGTGCGTTGCCTGTGGGAGCGGGCGTGCCCGCGAAGAAGGCAGCACCGCAAAACCTGCTGGAACCCATCCTCTGCAAAATCTGGCATAACACTTGCTCAAGCCAAGCCATCCTCCCTTGAACCCCCGATGGACGACGGATTATTGGCATGGCGAAGAGCGAAGCAGTCAAAGACCCCGCCACTAAAGGCAAACTCAAGCTGATCCTGCTGGCGGTAGTGGGCCTGTTGCTGGCGATCGGCCTTTCGGTGGGCGCTACCTGGTTCATCATGCACAAGAGCGAGCCGGCCCCGGCCGCCGATCCTGCAGCCAGCAACGTCAAGCCAGCGGCTATCTACGAAGCGCTGGCCCCGGCCTTCGTGGTCAACTTCAACCAGAACGGCCGCCAGCGCTACATGCAGGTGAGCATCACCCTGCAAGCGCGCAGCCAGGCTGACCTGGACGCCCTCAAGGTGCACATGCCGGTGATCCGCAACAACCTGGTGATGATGTTCTCCGGGCAAGGCTTCGACACCCTGGCTGGCAGCCCGGTGGGGCAGGAAATGCTGCGCCAGAAGGCCACCGCAGTGGTTCAGGAAGTGGCGCAGAAGGAAGTCGGCAAGCCGGTCGTCGACCAGTTGCTGTTCACCAATTTCGTATTGCAGTAGGAGTCCGCAATGGCCGTACAGGACCTGCTGTCCCAGGATGAAATCGATGCCCTGTTGCATGGCGTCGACGACGGGCTGGTGCAGACCGAGAGTGCATCCGAGCCTGGCAGCATCAAAAGCTACGACCTGACCAGTCAGGACCGTATCGTGCGGGGTCGCATGCCGACCCTGGAAATGATCAACGAGCGTTTCGCCCGTTACACCCGTATCAGCATGTTCAACCTGCTGCGCCGCTCCGCCGACGTGGCAGTGGGCGGCGTGCAGGTGATGAAGTTCGGCGAATACGTGCACTCGCTGTATGTGCCGACCAGCCTCAACCTGGTCAAGATCAAGCCACTGCGCGGTACCTCGCTGTTCATCCTCGACGCCAAGCTGGTGTTCAAGCTGGTGGACAACTTCTTCGGCGGCGACGGCCGCCACGCCAAGATCGAAGGCCGCGAGTTCACCCCCACCGAGTTGCGCGTGGTGCGCATGGTGCTGGACCAGTGCTTCGTCGACCTCAAGGAAGCCTGGCAGGCAATCATGCCGGTCACCTTCGAGTACATGAACTCCGAGGTAAACCCGGCCATGGCCAACATTGTCGGCCCCAGCGAGGCGGTGGTGGTGTCCACCTTCCACATCGAGCTGGACGGCGGTGGCGGCGACCTGCACGTGACCATGCCGTACTCGATGATCGAGCCGGTGCGGGAAATGCTCGACGCCGGTTTCCAGTCGGACCTGGACGACCAGGACGAGCGCTGGGTCAAGGCCCTGCGCGAGGACGTGCTGGACGTGGCTGTGCCGCTGACCGCCACCGTAGCCCGGCGCCAGCTGAAGCTGCGCGACATCCTGCACATGCAGCCTGGTGACGTGATCCCGGTGGAGCTGCCCGAGCACCTGGTACTGCGCGCCAACGGCGTGCCGTCGTTCAAGGCGCGCCTGGGTTCGCACAAGGGCAACCTGGCGCTGCAGATAATCGACCCGATCGAACGCCGCTGACGCGTGCCGGTCGCTCATAACGAATTGAATGCCTGTCGAGGAAACCATGGCTAACGAAAACGAGATCACCTCCGCAGAGGACCAGGCACTGGCCGATGAATGGGCTGCGGCACTGGAAGAAACCGGTGCAGCCGGCCAGGCCGATATCGATGCACTGCTGGGTGGTGACACCGGTAGCAGCACCGGCGGCGCGGGCCGCCTGCCGATGGAGGAGTTCGCCAGCTCGCCGAAGCCGAACGAAAACGTCAGCCTCGAAGGCCCTAACCTGGACGTGATCCTGGATATCCCGGTGAACATTTCCATGGAAGTGGGCAGCACCGAGATCAACATTCGCAACCTGCTGCAGCTCAACCAGGGCTCGGTGATCGAGCTCGACCGCCTGGCCGGCGAGCCGCTCGACGTGCTGGTCAACGGCACGCTGATTGCCCATGGCGAGGTGGTGGTGGTCAACGAGAAGTTCGGCATCCGCCTGACCGACGTGATCAGCCCCAGCGAACGTATCAAGAAGCTGCGCTGAGTGAAGGGCACGATGCGCGCCATCGCGGCGCTCGCCGCGCTGCTCGCCAGCCAGGCTTGCCTGGCCGCGGCCACACCGGCGGCAACCCCGGCAACCGCGCCTGGCAGCCTCGGTGGGCAGCTGGCGCAGATGGTCTTCGGCCTGCTGCTGGTGGTCGGCCTGATCTTCTTCCTGGCCTGGTTGCTGCGGCGCATGCAAAGCACGGCGGTGAAGGGCGGGCAGGTGATCGAGATCGTCGGTAGCCGGGCCATCGGCCCGCGTGACCGCCTGCTGCTGGTGCAGGTGGGCAAGGAGCAGATCCTGATCGGCCATACCCCCGGCAGCATCGAGGCCCTGCATGTGCTGGCCGAACCCGTGGAAGTGCCGGAAAACGCCCGCCAGGCGACGCCGGAGTTTGCCCAGCGGCTGATGGAGCTGATGGGCAAGGACCCTAAGGACAAGAAGTGATGAGTGGCGCGCTGCGTGTATTGTTGACTCTGGCGCTGCTGCTGGCTGCGCCGCTGGCCCTGGGGGCCGACCCGCTGTCGATCCCGGCCATTACCCTGTCCAATACCGCGGACGGGCAGCAGGAGTATTCGGTCAGCCTGCAGATCCTGCTGATCATGACGGCGCTCAGCTTCATCCCGGCGTTCGTCATCCTGATGACCAGCTTCACCCGCATCATCATCGTGTTCTCGATCCTGCGTCAGGCCCTGGGCTTGCAGCAGACGCCGTCGAACCAGCTGCTGACGGGCATGGCACTGTTCCTGACCATGTTCATCATGGCGCCGGTGTTCGACCGGGTGAACCAGGACGCACTGCAGCCGTACCTGAAGGAGCAGATGACTGCCCAGCAGGCCATCGACAAGGCCCAGGGGCCGCTCAAGGACTTCATGCTGGCGCAAACCCGGCAAAGCGACCTCGACCTGTTCATGCGTCTGTCCAAGCGTACCGACATCGCCGGCCCGGACCAGGTGCCGCTGACGATCCTGGTGCCGGCGTTCGTTACCTCCGAGCTGAAGACTGCGTTCCAGATCGGTTTCATGATCTTCATCCCGTTCCTGATCATCGACATGGTGGTAGCCAGCGTGCTGATGGCCATGGGTATGATGATGCTGTCGCCGCTGATCATCTCGCTGCCGTTCAAGATCATGCTGTTCGTGCTGGTCGATGGCTGGGCGCTGATCATGGGCACCTTGGCCAGCAGTTTCGGCGGCGTCTGACGCCGTCAAGGAGAGCCGCCGATGACACCTGAAGTCGCTGTCGACCTGTTCCGTGATGCCTTGTGGCTGACCACCCTGATGGTCGCCATACTGGTGGTGCCCAGCCTGCTGGTGGGCCTGGTGGTGGCCATGTTCCAGGCCGCCACGCAGATCAACGAACAGACCCTGAGCTTCCTGCCACGCCTGCTGGTGATGCTGGTCACGCTGATCGTCGCCGGGCCGTGGCTGGTGCAGAAGTTCATGGAGTACATCACCAGTCTGTACACCAACATCCCGCAGCTGATCGGTTGACGCGCCGATGCTGGAGCTGACCGACACACAGATCGGCACCTGGGTCGCCACCTTCATCCTGCCGTTGTTCCGGGTGACGGCGGTGCTGATGACCATGCCGATCTTTGGCACCCGCATGCTGCCGGCGCGGGTGCGTCTGTACGTGGCGGTGGCTATCACCGTGGTGATCGTCCCGGCCCTGCCGCCCTTGCCCGAGTTCGACCCGTTGAGCCTGCGTGGCCTGCTGCTGTGTGCCGAGCAGGTCATCGTCGGGGCGTTGTTCGGGTTGTCGCTGCAGTTGTTGTTCCAGGCTTTCGTCATCGCTGGCCAGATCGTCGCGGTGCAGATGGGCATGGCCTTCGCATCGATGGTCGACCCGGCCAACGGCGTCAACGTTGCGGTGATCAGCCAGTTCATGACCATGCTGGTGAGCGTGCTGTTCCTGCTGATGAACGGCCATCTGGTGGCGTTCGAGGTGCTGACCGAAAGCTTCACCACCTTGCCGGTGGGCAATGCGCTGGTGGTCAATCAGTTCTGGGAGATGGCGGGGCGCCTGGGCTGGGTGTTCGGTGCCGGCCTGCTGCTGATCCTGCCGGCTATCGCCGCGTTGCTGGTGGTGAACATCGCCTTTGGCGTAATGACGCGTGCCGCGCCGCAGCTGAACATTTTCTCCATCGGTTTTCCGCTGACCCTGGTCATGGGCATGTTCATTTTCTGGGTCGGCCTGGCCGACATACTTTCCCATTACCAGGCATTGGCCAGCGAAGCGCTGCAATGGCTGCGTGATCTGGCAAGGGCGCGCTGAGCATGGCGGAAAGCGAAAGCGGTCAGGACAAGACAGAAGAACCCACCGACAAGCGCAAGCGCGATGCCCGCGAGAAAGGCGAGATCGCGCGTTCCAAGGAGCTGAACACGGTGGCGGTGACGTTGGCCGGCGCCGGTGGCCTGCTGGCGTTCGGCGGCCACCTGGCCGAGACACTGCTGGCGATCATGCGCATGAACTTCAGCCTGACCCGCGACTTCATCGTCGATGAGCGGGCCATGGGTGCCTTCCTGCTGGCCTCGGGCAAGATGGCCATCTGGGCGGTGCAGCCGATCTTGGTCCTGTTGTTCGTGATTTCCTTTGTCGCGCCGATTGTCCTGGGCGGTTTCCTGTTTTCCGGCAGTCTGTTGCAGCCGAAATTCAGCCGCATGAATCCCTTGTCGGGGATCAAGCGCATGTTCTCGATGAACGCCCTGACCGAGCTATTGAAAGCACTCGCCAAGTTTTTCGTGATTCTGGTCGTGGCGGTAGTAGTGTTGGTCAATGACCGCCAGGCGCTGCTCGCCATCGCCAATGAGCCGTTGGAGCAGGCGATCATCCATAGCCTGCAGGTGGTGGGCTGGAGTGCGTTGTGGATGTCGGCCGGGCTGCTGTTGATTGCGGCGGCGGACGTGCCGTTCCAGCTGTGGCAGACGCATAACAAGCTGAAGATGACCAAGCAGGAAATCAAGGACGAGTACAAGGACAGCGAAGGCAAGCCCGAGGTCAAGCAGCGTATTCGCCAGCTGCAGCGTGAGGCTTCGCAGCGGCGCATGATGGCGGCTGTGCCCGAAGCCGACGTGATCATCACCAACCCGACGCATTATGCGGTGGCCTTGCAATACGACCCGGAGAAAGGCGGGGCGGCGCCGTTGCTGCTGGCCAAGGGGACGGATTTCATTGCCCTGAAGATTCGCGAGATCGGCGTGGAGCACAAGGTCCAGATCCTCGAGTCGCCGGCGTTGGCGCGGGCGATCTACTACTCCACCGAACTTGAGCAGGAAATCCCTGCCGGGCTTTACCTGGCGGTGGCGCAGGTGCTGGCCTATGTGTTCCAGATCCGCCAGTACCGGGCAGGCAAGGGCAAGCGGCCAGAGCCGCTGAAGGACGACCTGCCGATTCCGCCGGACCTGCGCCGCGACAGTTGACCTTGTGTCAGGGCGTCCGGCCCTTTCGCGGGTGAACCCGCTCCCACAGGTCCTGTGCGGGCCTTGAAGGCTGTGCGGTCCCTGTGGGAGCGGGCGTGCCCGCGAAGAGGCCGGAACAGGCAACATCAATCCCCCGTCGAGCAAAGTTGGAAGGCTTCTTGTCAAGCTAGCGCCAGTCGCCTGCGCCGCGACAGTTGACCTTGTGTCAGGGCGTCTGGCCCTTTCGCGGGCACGCCCGCTCCCACAGGGACCTCATGCTCCTCGAGGGCGACGCCGCACCTGTGGGAGCGGGTTCACCCGCGAAGAGGCCGGAACAGGCAACATAAATCCCCCGTCGAGCAAAGTTGGAAAGCTTCTTGCAGAGCCAGCGCCAGGCGCCCCCTGTGCGTCAAAGTTTTGCATCAAGAGGACTCGCGGTGGATCGCACTCAGTTAATCAGCAACGCCCGTAACAACCTGGCCGGGCTCGGCCGGGGCAACCTGGGTGTGCCGCTGTTGCTGCTGGTGATGTTGGCAATGATGATGTTGCCGATACCGCCGTTCCTGCTCGACGTGTTCTTCACTTTCAACATCGCCCTGTCGATCGTGGTCCTGCTGGTCTGCGTCTACGCCCTGCGCCCGCTCGACTTTGCCGCGTTCCCCACCATCCTGCTGGTGGCCACGTTGTTGCGCCTGGCCCTGAACGTGGCTTCCACCCGGGTGGTGATGCTGCATGGCCAGGAGGGCCACGGCGCCGCCGGCAAGGTGATCCAGGCCTTCGGCGAGGTGGTGATCGGCGGTAACTACGTGGTCGGTGCCGTGGTGTTCGCCATCCTCATGATCATCAACTTCGTGGTGGTGACCAAGGGCGCCGGGCGTATCTCGGAAGTGAGCGCGCGTTTCACCCTCGACGCCATGCCCGGCAAGCAGATGGCCATCGACGCCGACCTCAACGCCGGCCTGATCGACCAGGCCCAGGCCAAGCACCGTCGTGCCGAAGTGGCGCAGGAAGCCGAGTTCTACGGTTCGATGGATGGTGCCAGCAAGTTCGTCCGCGGTGACGCCATCGCCGGCCTGCTGATCCTGTTCATCAACCTGATCGGCGGCATGCTGATCGGCATGCTGCAGCACGGCATGAGCTTTGGCGATGCCGGCAAGGTGTACGCCTTGCTGACCATCGGTGACGGTTTGGTGGCGCAATTGCCATCACTGTTGCTGTCCACCGCTGCCGCGATCATGGTGACCCGTGCCTCGGGCTCCGAGGACATGGGCAAGCTGATCAACCGGCAGATGTTCGATTCGCCCAAGGCCCTGGCGGTGTCCGCCGCGCTGATGATCGTCATGGGCCTGGTGCCGGGCATGCCGCACGTGGCCTTCCTCAGCCTCGGCCTGCTGGCCGGTGGTGGCGCCTACCTGGTGTGGAAGAAGCAGCAGAAGGCCAAGGCGCAGGCGCTGCAGGAGGCGCAGCGCCAGCAGGACCTGCTGCCCTCGCCACAGCGTGCGCTGGAAACCAAGGAGCTGGGCTGGGACGACGTCACGCCGATCGACATGATTGGCCTGGAGGTCGGCTACCGGCTGATCCCGCTGGTCGATCGCAACCAGGGTGGCCAGTTGCTGGCGCGGATCAAGGGCGTGCGCAAGAAGCTGTCGCAAGACCTGGGCTTCCTCATGCCCACCGTGCACATCCGCGACAACCTCGACCTGCAGCCCAGCGCGTATCGCCTGACCCTGATGGGGGTGATCCTGGCCGAGGCCGAGATCTACCCGGACCGCGAACTGGCAATCAACCCGGGGCAGGTGTTCGGCACCCTCAACGGCATTGCCGCGCGCGACCCGGCGTTTGGCCTTGAAGCCGTGTGGATCGATGTCGGCCAGCGCTCCCAGGCGCAGTCGCTGGGCTACACCGTGGTCGACGCCAGCACCGTGGTGGCCACCCACCTGAACCAGATCCTGCAGAAGCACTGCCACGAGCTGATCGGCCATGAAGAGGTCCAGCAATTGCTGCAGGTGTTGGCCAAGGCATCGCCTAAACTTGCAGAAGAGCTGGTGCCGGGTGTCATTTCCTTGTCGGGCCTGCTCAAGGTGCTGCAAGCGCTGTTGTCGGAACAGGTGCCAGTGCGCGATATTCGCAGTATCGCCGAGGCGATCGCGAACAACGCCGGCAAGAGTCAAGATACCGCCGCGCTGGTGGCGGCAGTGCGCGTCGGATTGTGTCGCGCCATCGTGCAAAGCATTGTCGGCGTTGAGTCGGAGCTGCCAGTGATTACCCTGGAGCCAAGGTTGGAACAGATTTTGCTCAATAGTCTGCAAAGGGCCGGGCAAGGTCAGGAAGACGGTGTTCTTCTGGAGCCGAGCATGGCCGAGAAGCTGCAGCGTTCGCTGATCGAGGCGGCCCAGCGCCAGGAAATGCAGGGCCAGCCGGCCATCCTCCTGGTTGCCGGCCCGATCCGCGCCATGCTGTCGCGTTTCGGTCGCCTGGCTGTACCGAATTTGCATGTTCTGGCGTATCAGGAAATACCGGACAACAAGCAAGTCACCATCGTTGCCACCGTGGGCCCTAACGGCTGAGGTAGGGGATAATGCAAGTTAAGCGATTTTTCGCCGCCGATATGCGTCAGGCCATGAAGCTGGTCCGTGATGAGCTGGGCGCCGATGCCGCCATCATCGGCAACCGTCGCATCGCCGGCGGTGTCGAGCTGACGGCCGCGCTGGACTACAAGCTGTCCGCCCTGGCCCCGCGTGTGCCCAACGCCGAACTGGAAGAAGAGCTGCGCAAGACCCATACGCGCATCGCCACCGCCCAGGCTGAGCTGGGCCACCGCCAGGACAGCAGCGACAACAACCGCCAATTGTTCGCCGGCCAGTCGCTGACCGCCGCCGAGCCGTTGATCGAACCGCACGTCGATGTTCCCGAGGCTGCTGCAGCGCCTGCGTCGGCGCCGGTCGACCCGCGCCTGTTCGATGCCATGCGCTCCGAGCTGTCGGGCCTGCGCGAGCTGCTGGAAGTGCAGCTCGGCTCGCTGGCCTGGAACCAGCTGCAGGGCAGCAAGCCGCAGCAGGCCACCGTCTGGCGCCGGTTGCAGCGCATCGGCCTGTCCGGGCCGATCGCCCGTGAGCTGCTGGACCTGACTGCCGAGATCGACGAGCCACGCCAGGCCTGGCGCATGTTGCTGGCGCACCTGGCGCGGATGATCGAAATCCCCGAGGTCGAGCCGATCGAAGAGGGCGGGGTGATCGCCATGGTCGGCCCGGCCGGCATGGGCAAGACCACCACCCTGGCCAAGCTGGCCGCCCGCTACGTGCTCAAGTACGGCGCGCAGAACCTGGCGCTGGTGAGCATGGACAGCTTCCGCATCGGCGCCCAGGAGCAGCTCAAGACCCTGGGCCGCATCCTCAACGTGCCGGTTACCTACGTCGACCCGGGCCAGTCGCTTGCCGCGGCGCTGGAGCCGCTGCTGCGCAAGCGCGTGGTGCTGATCGATACCGCCGGCCTGCAGGCCAGCGACCCTGCCCTGCGCATGCAACTGGACACCCTGGCCGGGCGTGGCATTGCCGCGAAGAACTACCTGGTGCTGGCCACCACCAGCCAGAAGCAGGTGCTGACCGCCGCCTACCACAGCTACAAGCGCTGCGGCCTGGCCGGTTGCATCCTGACCAAACTCGATGAAACGGCGAGCCTTGGCGACGTGCTGAGCCTTGCCATCAGTCATGATTTGCCAGTGGCCTACCTGACCGACGGGCCGCGCATTCCTGACGACCTGCACCTGCCACGTGGGCACCAGTTGGTCTCCCGCGCGGTCAATGTGCAGCAGCAGGACGAGCCCAGCGAAGAGGCCATGGCCGACATGTTCGCTGATCTCTATCACAACCCACGGCGAGCGGGTTGATGATGAAATGTGTGCAAGGTAGCTATGCCAAGGGGTACGCAGAATTGCCCTACGTGTGGCCTGAGTCCCAGCGAGACAAGGTAAAGAACAGACATGGGTAGCATGCATCCCGTACAGGTGATCGCCGTGACCGGTGGCAAAGGTGGCGTCGGCAAGACTAACGTTTCAGTGAACCTGTCCCTGGCGCTGGCCGAGCTTGGCCGCAGGGTCATGCTGCTCGACGCCGACCTGGGCCTGGCCAATGTCGATGTGCTGCTGGGCCTTACCCCCAAGCGGACCCTGGCCGATGTCATCGAAGGGCGCTGCGAGCTGCGCGACGTGATGTTGCAGGGCCCCGGTGGTGTGCGCATCGTGCCGGCTGCCTCGGGCACGCAGAGCATGGTGCACCTGGCCCCGGCCCAGCATGCCGGGCTGATCCAGGCGTTCAGCGAAATCGGCGACAACCTCGACGTGCTGGTGATCGACACTGCGGCCGGTATCGGTGATTCGGTGGTCAGCTTCGTACGTGCCGCCCAGGAAGTGCTGCTGGTGGTATGCGACGAACCCACCTCGATCACCGATGCCTACGCCCTGATCAAGCTGCTCAACCGCGACTACGGCATGAACCGTTTCCGGGTGCTGGCCAACATGGCGCAGAGCCCGCAGGAAGGCCGCAACCTGTTCGCCAAGCTGACCAAGGTCACCGACCGCTTCCTCGACGTTGCCCTGCAGTACGTGGGCGCCGTGCCGTATGACGAGTGCGTGCGCAAGGCGGTGCAGAAGCAGCGTGCCGTGTACGAAGCCTTCCCACGCTCCAAATGCGCGCTGGCCTTCAAGGCGATTGCCCAGAAGGTCGATAGCTGGCCGCTGCCGGCCAACCCGCGCGGCCATCTGGAGTTCTTTGTCGAGCGTCTGGTGCAGCCCACCAGCGCGGGACCTGTGCTATGAACGCCAGCGGCTTCAAGATGTACAGCCGGGCGTCGAAAGACGCGCAGTACGAGCTGATCGAGCGCTACGCCCCGCTGGTCAAGCGCATCGCCTACCACCTGCTGGCGCGGCTGCCGGCCAACGTGCAGGTCGAGGACCTGATTCAGGCCGGCATGATCGGCCTGCTGGAAGTGGCCAACAAGTACGACGCCAGCAAGGGCGCCAGCTTCGAAACCTACGCCGGCATCCGCATTCGCGGGGCCATGCTGGACGAAGTGCGCAAGGGCGACTGGGCACCGCGTTCGGTGCACCGCAACACCCGCATGGTCAGCGACGCGATGCGTGCGGTTGAAGCCAGAACCGGCCGTGACGCTAAAGATCATGAAGTTGCTGCCGAACTCCAATTGAGTCTCGATGATTACTACGGGATCTTGAACGATACCCTGGGCAGCCGCCTGTTCAGCTTCGACGACCTGTTGCAGGACGGCGAGCACGAAGGGCTGCATGAGGATGGCGCCAGTGGCCAGGTGGAACCTGCGCGTGGCCTGGAGGACGAGCGCTTCCAGGCCGCCCTGACCGAGGCCATCGCCAACCTGCCGGAGCGTGAGCGCCTGGTGCTGGCGCTGTACTACGACGAAGAGCTGAACCTCAAGGAAATCGGTGAGGTGCTGGGGGTCAGCGAGTCGCGGGTCAGCCAGTTGCACAGCCAGTGTGCCGCGCGTCTGCGCAGCCGCCTGGGGGAATGGCGGGCGCGTTGAGCCCGCTGTCGTTGCAGTCGTTTTCTACGTTGTACCGAATTGTGAATGCGCGCTCGGGGCCGAGCGCGTTTGAGACTGCTTGGAGGTCTACTTGAACAAAGACATGAAAATCCTCATCGTTGACGACTTTTCGACGATGCGGCGGATCATCAAGAACCTGTTGCGTGACCTGGGCTTCACCAACACCGAAGAAGCCGACGACGGCACCACGGCGCTGCCGATGCTGGAGAACGGCCACTACGACTTCCTGGTGACCGACTGGAACATGCCTGGCATGTCCGGCATCGACCTGCTGCGCAAGGTGCGTGCCCACGATCGCCTGAAATCCATGCCGGTGCTGATGGTGACCGCCGAAGCCAAGCGCGACCAGATCATCGAAGCGGCCCAGGCCGGCGTCAATGGCTACGTGGTCAAGCCGTTCACCGCCCAGGTGCTCAAAGAAAAGATCGAGAAGATCTTCGAACGCGTCAACGGCTGAGTCACGTCAGGGGGCGCGCCATGGATTCATCACAAACGTCTTTGGGCGAGTTCGAATCGACCCTGAAGAAGCATGCCCAGGAGCTGGTCGAAAGCCTGGAGCGGGGCCGTTTCGGCGAGGCGGTGCAGCTGATTCACGAGCTGAACCAGACCCGCGACCGCGGCCTGTACCAGGAAGTCGGCAAGCTGACCCGCGAGCTGCACAGTGCCATCGTCAGTTTCCAGATCGACCCGACCATGCCGCAGGCCGAGGAGGTGTCGCAGATAACCGACGCCACCGAGCGCCTGTCGTACGTGGTCAGGCTCACCGAGGGCGCGGCCAACCGCACCATGGACCTGGTCGAGGAAAGCACCCCGGTGCTCAACGACCTGGCCAGCGAGGCCCAGGCCCTGAGTACCGACTGGCAGCGTTTCATGCGCCGCGAAGTGGCTGCGCCGGAGTTCCGTGACCTGGTCAAGCGCGTCGACAGTTTCCTGACGCACAGCGCCGAAGGTAACCGCAAGGTCGCCGGCCACCTCAACGACATTCTGCTGGCCCAGGACTATCAGGACCTGACCGGCCAGGTGATCAAGCGCGTCACCACGTTGGTCACCGAGGTGGAAAGCAACCTGCTCAAACTGGTGCTGATGGCCAGCCAGGTCGACCGCTTTGCGGGCATTCAGCATGACCACGATCAACTGCGCGCAGAAAAAGATCGAGAAAAACATCCGACTCGGGGTGAAGGTCCGCAGATTCATGCCGATAAGCGTGAAGACGTCGTGTCCGGTCAGGACGATGTCGATGATTTGCTGTCCAGCCTGGGTTTTTAAGGAGCACGTTTGATGAGCTTCGGCGCCGATGAAGAAATCCTCCAGGATTTCCTGGTAGAAGCCGGCGAAATTCTTGAGCAACTGTCCGAGCAACTGGTCGAGCTGGAAAGCCGGCCCGACGATGCCGACCTGCTCAATGCGATCTTTCGCGGTTTCCACACTGTAAAAGGGGGCGCCGGCTTCCTTCAGCTGAACGAGCTGGTGGAGTGCTGCCATATCGCCGAGAACGTGTTCGACGTCCTGCGCAAAGGTGAGCGCCGGGTCGACGCGGAACTGATGGATGTGGTGCTCGAGGCACTGGACACGGTCAACAGCATGTTTGGCCAGGTGCGCGAGCGCACCGAAGTGACCGCGGCCACCCCCGAGCTGCTGGCGGCGCTGTCGCGCCTAGCCGAGCCGGGTGGCGCAGAAGCCGTTGAAGTGCCTGCCGCTGCGGCACCGGTTGCCGAAGCGCCTGCCGAGGAGCAGGACATCACCGACAGCGAGTTCGAGCAGCTGCTCGATTCGCTCGATGCGGTCAAGGCACAAGCTGCGGCCGACGAGCAGATGCAGGGCGAGACCGTCAGCGGTGAGGGTGACGAAATCAGCGACGCCGAGTTCGAGTCGCTGCTCGACCAGTTGCACGGCAAAGGCCAGTTCAGCGCCGAGGTTGCCGCGCAGCCGGTTGCCATCGCGCCGGAAGCGGCCAGCGACGAAATTACCGACGCCGAGTTCGAATCGCTGCTGGACCAGTTGCATGGCAAGGGCACCTTCCAGGCCGATGCCTTGCCCGCTGCCAAGGCGCAGACGCCTGCCGCAACCGATACCAGCGCAGCCAGCGACGAAATCAGCGAGCACGAGTTCGAGGCGCTGCTGGACCAGTTGCACGGCAAGGGCAAGTTCGGTGGCGACGTTGCCGCCGTCGAAGCCCCGCCTGCGGCCAAGGTGCAAGCGCCGGTCGCGGCCAAGACCGACAGCCAGCCCGTGGCCAAGCCAGCCGCAGTTGCTGCGCCGGCACCGGCACCTGCCAGCAAACCTGCCGCAGCACCCCGCGCCCCGGCGCCGGCTGCCGAGAAGCATGGCGCCAGCGAAGCGGAAACCACCGTGCGGGTCGATACCGCGCGCCTGGACGAGATCATGAACATGGTCGGCGAACTGGTGCTGGTGCGTAACCGCCTGGTGCGCCTGGGCCTGAACAGCGGCGACGAGGCCATGTCCAAGGCCGTGTCCAACCTCGACGTGGTCACCGCCGACCTGCAGACCGCGGTGATGAAAACCCGCATGCAGCCGATCAAGAAAGTCTTCGGCCGCTTCCCGCGCCTGGTGCGCGACCTGGCCCGCCAGCTCAAGAAAGAGATCAACCTGGAGCTGGTCGGCGAAGAGACCGACCTCGACAAGAACCTGGTCGAGGCCCTGGCCGACCCGTTGGTGCACCTGGTGCGCAACGCCGTCGACCATGGCGTGGAAATGCCCGAAGAGCGTGAAGCCTCCGGCAAGGCGCGCACCGGCCGCGTGGTGCTGTCGGCCGAGCAGGAAGGTGACCACATCCTGCTGTCGATCTCTGACGACGGCAAGGGCATGGACCCCAACATCCTGCGCGCCAAGGCCGTGGAAAAGGGCCTGATGGACAAGGATGCCGCCGATCGCCTGAGCGAGTCGGACTGCTACAACCTGATCTTCGCCCCGGGCTTCTCGACCAAGACCGAGATTTCCGACGTGTCCGGCCGCGGTGTGGGCATGGACGTGGTGAAGACCAAGATCTCCCAGCTCAACGGCTCGATCAACATCTTCTCGGCCAAGGGCCAGGGCTCGAAGATCGTCATCAAGGTGCCGCTGACCCTGGCGATCATGCCCACCCTGATGGTGATGCTGGGCAACCAGGCGTTCGCTTTCCCGCTGGTCAACGTCAACGAGATCTTCCACCTCGACCTGTCGCGCACCAACGTGGTCGACGGCCAGGAAGTGGTGATCGTGCGCGACAAGGCGCTGCCGCTGTTCTACCTCAAGCGCTGGCTGGTCCAGGGCCAGGTGCACGAAGAGCAGCACGAGGGCCACGTGGTGATCCTGTCGGTCGGTACCCAGCGCATCGGCTTTGTCGTCGATCAATTGGTTGGCCAGGAAGAAGTGGTAATCAAGCCGCTGGGCAAGATGCTGCAGGGTACCCCGGGCATGTCCGGGGCCACCATCACCGGCGACGGTCGCATCGCGTTGATTCTCGACGTTCCGAGCATGCTCAAGCGTTACGCCGCGCGGCGTATTTGATTTCGGTGGCGCACCCTGGCGGGTTGCGCCGCCTAATGGAGTGTTTATGGCAGTCAAGGTCCTGGTGGTGGATGATTCCGGTTTCTTCCGCCGCCGCGTCTCGGAAATCCTCTCGGCGGATCCGACGATCCAGGTAGTGGGTACCGCGACCAACGGCAAGGAAGCAATCGACCAGGCACTGGCGCTGAAGCCCGATGTCATCACCATGGACTACGAAATGCCCATGATGGACGGCATCACCGCGGTGCGGCACATCATGCAGCGCTGCCCGACGCCGGTGTTGATGTTCTCGTCGCTGACCCATGAAGGCGCCCGTGTCACCCTCGATGCGCTGGATGCCGGTGCGGTGGATTACCTGCCGAAGAACTTCGAGGACATCTCGCGCAACCCCGACAAGGTCAAGCAACTGCTGTGCGAGAAGGTGCATACCATTTCCCGCAGCAACCGCCGTTTTGGCAGCTACGCCAGCCATGCGCCGGTTGCCGCACCTGCGCCGGCAGGCAGCAGCCATGCACCCACCAGCAGTTTCGCCAGCCCGGCAGCGGCGCGCACGCCTGCGCCTGCCCGTGCGGCGGCCCCGGCTGCGGCGCCAGCACACTCGCCGGCACCCAAGCGCAAGCCTTACAAGCTGGTGGCCATCGGCACCTCCACGGGTGGCCCGGTCGCCCTGCAGCGGGTGCTGACCCAGCTGCCGGCCAACTTCCCGGCGCCGATCGTGCTGATCCAGCACATGCCGGCGGCGTTCACCAAGGCCTTTGCCGAGCGCCTGGACAAGCTGTGCCGCATCAGCGTCAAGGAAGCCGAGGACGGCGACATGCTGCGCCCGGGCCTGGCCCTGCTGGCCCCGGGTGGCAAGCAGATGATGATCGACGGCCGTGGCACGGTGAAGATCCTGCCCGGTGACGAGCGCCTGAACTACAAGCCGTGCGTGGACATCACCTTCGGCTCGGCGGCCAAGTCGTATGGCGACAAGGTGCTGTCGGTGGTGCTTACCGGCATGGGCGCCGATGGCCGTGAAGGTGCGCGCCTGCTCAAGCAGGGCGGCAGTACGGTGTGGGCCCAGGATGAAGCCAGCTGCGTGATCTATGGCATGCCCATGGCCATCGTCAAGGCCAACCTGGCCGACGCGGTGTACAGCCTGGACGAAATCGGCAAGCACCTGGTGGAGGCGTGCGTCTGATGGACGTGCTCAGCCTGATCGGCCTGATCCTCGCCTTTGTCGCCATCGTCGGTGGCAACTTCCTCGAAGGCGGCCATGTCGGCGCCCTGATCAATGGCCCGGCGGCACTGATCGTGCTGGGCGGCACCCTGGCTGCGGCCTTGCTGCAGTCGCCACTGTCGTCGTTCAAGCGTGCCTTGCAGATTCTGCGCTGGATCCTGTTTCCGCCACGGGTCGACCTGGCGGGCGGGATCGACCGCGTCGTCAACTGGAGCCTGACCGCGCGCAAGGAAGGCCTGCTGGGCCTGGAAGGGGTGGCCGACAGCGAGCCTGACCCGTATGCGCGCAAGGGCCTGCAACTGCTGGTGGATGGCGCAGAGCCAGAGGCCATTCGCAGCATCCTCGAAGTCGATTTCCTGACCCAGGAAAGCCGTGATATCCAGGCCGCCAAGGTGTTCGAGAGCATGGGCGGCTACGCGCCGACCATCGGCATCATCGGTGCGGTGATGGGCCTGATCCACGTGATGGGCAACCTGGCCGACCCGTCGCAGCTGGGCAACGGCATTGCCGTGGCCTTCGTCGCGACCATCTACGGCGTGGCCAGCGCCAACCTGGTGCTGCTGCCGGTCGCCAACAAGCTCAAGGCCATCGTCATGCGCCAGTCGCGCTACCGCGAGATGCTGCTCGAGGGCCTGCTGTCGATTGCCGAGGGTGAGAACCCGCGCTCGATCGAGCTGAAGCTGCAAGGCTTCATGGAGTAACCCATGCGTCGCCGTCGTCATACCGAGGAACACGAAAACCACGAACGCTGGCTGGTGTCGTACGCCGACTTCATCACCTTGCTGTTCGCCTTTTTCGTGGTGATGTACTCGATTTCCTCGATCAACGAGGGCAAGTACAAGGTCATTTCCCAGGCCTTGCTCGGGGTGTTCAACGACCCCGAGCGCAGCATGAAGCCGATCCCCATCGGTGAAGAGCGGCCGCTGAGCGTGCGCCCGGCCGAGCCGTTGGTGAAGGACAGCGAGCAGACCGATGCAGGCCTTGGGGCGACCAGTGTCGACCCGCTGAAAACCATCAGCGATGATGTGCGCGATGCCTTTGGCGACCTGATCAATAGCGACCAGATGACGGTGCGCGGCAATGAGCTGTGGATCGAGATCGAGCTCAATTCCTCGTTGCTGTTCGGCAGTGGCGATGCCATGCCCAGCGACAAGGCATTTGCCATCATCGAGAAGGTGGCCGGCATTCTCAAGCCGTTCGCCAACCCGGTGCACGTCGAAGGCTTTACCGACAACCTGCCGATCCGCACCGCGCAGTACCCGACCAACTGGGAGCTGTCATCGGCGCGGGCGGCAAGCATCGTGCGCCTGCTGGCCATGGAAGGGGTCAACCCGGCGCGCATGGCCTCGGTCGGCTATGGCGAGTACCAGCCGGTCGCCAGCAACGACACTGCCGAAGGCCGTGCGCGCAACCGCCGCGTGGTGCTGGTGATTTCGCGCAACCTCGAAGTGCGCCGCAGCCTGACGGGCTCGGGCAGTGCCAATGCCACGCCGGATGCCGCATTGCGCCGGGCTGGCACACAAAGTGCACCGGCTACGCCAGCAACGGTGGCGGGGCAGTGATCCGTCAATTCCCCGACGTTGCCACGAACACAAATTTGAATGCAGTACTGTCCCCTGTGGGAGCGGGCGAGCCCGCGAATCAGGCGATGCGGTGAATGGCACCGGCTGCGCCGGTGTTCGCGGGCGCGCCCGCTCCCACAGGGATCGCGCCAGCTTCCGATGTTGAGCAAGACAGTTGCCCCAGCAGTGTCCCTGCCAAATCAATAGATAGAGTTTGCTTGATGAGAGTCTGGGCAGTAGCCAATCAAAAAGGTGGCGTCGGCAAGACCACCACTACCATCGCCCTGGCCGGCCTGCTGGCCGAGGCCGGCAAGCGCGTGGTCGTTGTCGACCTCGACCCGCACGGCTCGATGACCAGCTATTTCGGGCACAACCCCGATGCCCTGGAGCACAGCTGCTACGACCTGTTCCTGCACAAGGGCGCGGTGCCCGAGGGCCTGCCCGGGCAACTGCTGCTGCCTACCAGTGACGAACGCATCTCGCTGTTGCCGTCGAGTACCGCGCTGGCGGTGCTGGAGCGCCAGTCACCGGGGCAGAACGGCCTGGGCCTGGTGATCGCCAAGAGTCTGGCGCAGCTGTGGCAGGATTTCGACTTTGCCCTGATCGACAGCCCACCCTTGCTCGGTGTGCTGATGGTCAATGCCCTGGCAGCCAGCCAGCAACTGGTGATCCCGGTGCAAACAGAATTCCTCGCGGTCAAGGGCCTGGAGCGCATGGTCGGTACCCTGGCCATGGTCAACCGCTCGCGCAAGCAGGCGCTGCCGTACCGGATCGTGCCGACTTTGTTCGACCGCCGCACCCAGGCCTCGCTGGCCACGCTCAAGCTGCTGCGTGACACCTACGACCAGCATGTATGGCAGGGCTACATCCCGGTGGATACGCGCCTGCGCGATGCCAGCCGCAAGGGCGTCACGCCCTCGCAGTTCGACAGCAAGAGCCGCGGGCTGATTGCCTATCGGGCGCTACTCAAGCACCTGCTGACCTACAAGACTGCAGCGCAGGTGGCCTGATGACCCAGACCCGGCAAACCAATACCCGACCACAGATGGCCCTGCAGTCATACCTCGACGGCCTGCTGCAGGAGGCCACCGAAGCCGAAGACCTGTTCGAGGCGCCAGCGGCGGCGGACGAGTTCGCCGAAGCGGTGCGCGAAGAGCAGGCGCGTGATGCCTTGCAGCAAGCCAGGCCGGCGTCAGCCGAAGCGACCGTCAGCCCCGCACCACGGCCGTTCGCCGAGCCCAGGCTGGCGGTGCTGCCTCGCGTGATGCCGGTGGAAGCACCGGTGGTGACGGTGGTCGAGCGCGAAGTGGTGGCCGAAGCCAGCATCCCGGTGCTGGTCGAAGAGCAAACCGTGGAACCGGCAGTGCCGCTGGTGGATGTGCACCTGCCGGCGCCGCAGGTGCCCGTGCCCCCGGCCACGGTCGATGGCCGCCCGGCCTGGGCCGCCGAGCCGTTCGAATGCCTGCTGTTCGACGTGGCGGGCCTGACCCTGGCGGTGCCGCTGGTGTGCCTGGGTTCGATCTACACCCTGGCTGGCCAGGAACTGACACCGCTGTTCGGCCAGCCCGACTGGTTCCTCGGCATCCTGACCTGCCAGGCCGGCAACCTGAAGGTGCTGGATACCGCGCGTTGGGTGATGCCCGACCGCTACCGCGATGATTTTCGCCAGGGCCTGCAATACGTGATTTCCGTGCAGGGCTACGAATGGGGGCTGGCCGTGCACCAGGTCAGCCGCTCGCTGCGCCTGGACCCGTCCGAGATCAAGTGGCGCAGCCAGCGTGGCCAGCGCCCGTGGCTGGCCGGCACGGTGATTGAACACATGTGTGCACTGCTCGACGTCGCCGCACTGGCCGAGCTGATCGCCAGTGGTGCGGTCAAGCAGATGCATGCCAAACAGAAATGACACCGAATACACCGCCGATGGCGGATTTTGAGGGTAGGGGAATGAAAAAGTCGTCTGCACAAGGTTCCGAAGATCCGATCCTGCAGTGGGTTACCTTCCGTCTGGACAATGAGTCCTACGGCATCAACGTGATGCAGGTGCAGGAAGTGTTGCGCTACACCGAGATCGCCCCGGTGCCGGGTGCGCCAAGCTACGTGCTGGGCATCATCAACCTGCGCGGCAACGTGGTGACCGTGATCGACACCCGCCAGCGCTTTGGCCTGATGCCGACCGAAGTCACCGACAACACCCGTATCGTCATCATCGAGGCCGACAAGCAAGTGGTCGGTATCCTGGTCGACAGCGTGGCCGAGGTGGTGTACCTGCGCCAGTCCGAGATCGAGACCGCGCCGAACGTGGGTAACGAAGAATCGGCCAAGTTCATCCAGGGCGTGTGCAACAAGAATGGCGAACTGCTGATCCTGGTCGAGCTGGACAAGATGATGACCGAGGAAGAGTGGTCCGAGCTGGAGAACATCTGAGTTGATCCTACAGGTTGCTGTCATCTTCCTGGCGCTGGTCTGGGCGCTGAGCCTGTGGTTCTTCCTCAACTACAGCAAGCGCCAGCGCGAGCTGGCCGCGCAACAGGCCGAGGGTGATGCCCTGCGTGACCAGCGCATCAAGGACCTCGCCAAGCGCCTGGACGACTACCAGAACGGTACCGTGCGCATGGGCGAGGCGCTGCACGACCTGCGCGTGGCGGTTGCCCCGCTGCCCGACAAGATCCAGCAGCTGGAGCAGCGCGACCCGCACAACGTCACCTTCACCCAGGCGGCCAAGCTGGTGGGCATGGGCGCCAGCGTGGCCGAGCTGACCGAAAGCTGCGGCCTGACCCAGGCCGAGGCGGAGCTGATGAGCAAGCTGCATCGCAGCAACTGATTGCCATGAGCATTGCGCGGCCTCTTATACAGTGGCCGCGCAAGCTCGCCCGGCAGTCAGTAGCCCTGTGCGTTCCCCGCCATTGCGACCTCTTCCAGTGGCAGCAAGCGCAGCTCTGCACGCCGTTGTGCTGCTTCATCCAGCAGCGCGTCGTAGTTCAGGGTGTGCATGTTGGCCAGGTCCGCCACCTGCCTGAAGGTGTACAGCTCAGGTAGACGTTGGTCGATCACATGGTTGAGCACCGCAGGCCCGGTCAGCGTGTTGAGCCTTTCGGTATAGGCCTGGAATGCCGCCGCATGCTGTCGCGGTGGTTTGGGGGCCTCGTAGAACGCCTGGCCCTCCGGGGTGAGGTAGCGGGCCAGGATCTCGTCGGAAATGGCGTTCAGCACCGGATTGCCAGCGCGGCTACCAATCATGCTGGTGTTGTAGCTGGTATACATGCCCAATTGCGCATTGCACACCGGGCTCCTCAACAGCAGCCCGTCGAGGGGTGTGGTGAGCGGTACGCTGTCGATCTTTGCCCGCAGCTGCCCGGTTGCGTCCGGCTCGACCAGCAGATGGTCGTCGATATCCAGGTAGATGCCCCCTTCGCTGTGCAGGACGCGGTAGCGCAAGATGTCGGAGGCCGAGGAGAAGTTGCTCGCCACACCGCCATTCCCTTCCAGCGCAGCTTGGTACTGGTCGAAGTATTCACTTGCCGCGAATTGATGATAGAAAGTCTGCTGCTCCAGTACTGCAACCTTCAATCCCCTGTCGATGCGGGGCTGCAGCAGGGTCATGTTGCGTTCGAATGCCTGAGGGTTGGCGTTGGAGAGGTAGAGCTTGAGCGTGAAATCGCTGTTGCGCAGTGCCTGCACGTTGTTGTCGAGCGCAGCCAGGTAATCACCGGCGATCGTCCTGTCTCCCAGCCAGATGTGCAATACCTGTCTGGGGACGGGTATGCCTGGTGCAGTCCCCAGTGCATCGACGTCGACGGGCAGCTGCAGATCGATACCCAATGCCCGCAGCGTGCGCGAGCGTGATGCCGGGCTGATTTCCCGCAACGGGTCCGTATCGGGCAGCAGCCGGCTGATCGAGGGCTGCAGCGGATCGGCGCTGGCCACATAGTGCTGGGCGCCGCGTGTGCCGTTGGGGTACTTGAGCACGAAGCTGTTCCGTCGGGCGTCGTAGTAGAGCGGGTGCGGGCCATTGCCCACATCGCCGATCAGTTCGTCACCCGTGCCGAATGCCCTGCGCCGCGTTACGCAGCGGGCAATGTGTGAATCGGCGCCGGACCAGCTGGCGGCTACCTGGTCGCCCGCTACTGCCAGGTCCTGGAAATAGGGTGTCATCGCAGGCCCGGGCCAGCGTGGCGGCGAGACCGGGCTCAGCGGGTAGCCTATGCGGCCATTGAGCCTCACCGGTTTGATGAAGCCAATGGGGCGTTGGCCGAACAGCGCCTTGCTCGCCTTGACCCCGCGCGCCAGCCCCGGGGCTGCGTTCAGCAGGCCGAACACGGCCTGCTCCGCGCCTTCAAGCTGTTGGTTCACATCCTTGCCGTGCAGCGCCTGGTCCAGGCCCACTGTAAATTGGGCCACCCCGGCCACGGCAGCCAGGGGTAGCAGTCCGGGAACCACCAGCAGAAACGGTGTGGCCAGGTTCATGGTCAGGTAGAAATAGCTGCGCCATGCGGCCTTGGTCACTTCACTGTCGCGCGTGATCAGGAAGTCGGCGTCGGATTGGCTGCGTTGACGTTGTGCCACCGTCAATGCCTCGAACAGGTTGTATTCGATGCGTGGGCTGTAAGTGTCCGCCTTGTAGTTGATCAGGGTGTGCGGGTTCCATACCCTGGCCAGGCGATACACGCTGGTTGCAGGCAGGATGATCCGGCGGGGCGGGAAATCGCCCATGCCTTGAAGTACCCGACGCAACCCCGACCGGCCGATCCTGTCCGGAATATCGCAGGCCCTGAAGTGGGCAAGCAGGGCCGCCCGTTTGTCGGCGTCGCGGCACTGCCTGGCAAGCCACGCACGCATGGCGCCCGGGTTGGCGAACTCATGCAACGGCGCCGTATTGCCCGGTATGTACAGCAAGGTCAGGCGGCTGCGCGTATCGCTCAGGCAGAGGATGTCGCTTGATGGGTAGCCATTGATGTTCAGCAGCCTGGCGTCTACCCCGTTGGCACTGAGGCTGGCGCCGTGGTGCCAGCGTTCCACGCCTGCCGCCCGCCACGCCAGGCTGCGTCCCTGTTCACTGAGGTTGCCCCGCAATGCCTGCCGGTTGCAGGCAGCGAGGAATGCGATGCACGCGCTGACGCTGTACTGGCTGGCGGCATGGGCCCAGAAGTCATCGAGCTGGCGTTTGAATACGCCCTGGAAGTCGAGTTGCCAGATGAAGGACTGGAAGGTCGTGGCGTCGAACTGCACATAAGTGCTGGCGTCGTAGCGCATGGGTGCGGTCTGGCGGAAAAGGCCATGGAATTCGGTGTGCACATCGATGTCGTGGTCCAGGCCGCTTCCTGGCAATTCATCGACGATCGTCACCTGACCATGGCTGAAGGCCTGGGCCCAGGGCGCTCGACCATGTGGCAGTGACAGCTCCGGCAGTACACCTAGCAGGTCGACGGCGGCCGTCCCGCCTCTTAGCAGCAACTGCGCGGTTTGCTCGGCAACCTTGGAGTAGCCGCTTTGCTGCCAGTTGCCAAGCAGCGCGTCGGTCAGGTTCATTTGTTGGACGACCTTGGCCAGCCAGCCCCGCTTGGGAACGAATTTGCAATGCAAGGTCACCGCAAGCGTGTTGTCGGGTTCCACGTCCAGCCGCTGCTGGCTGGCCCATTCGCGGATGGCTGCACTGGCACTGCGGTCAGGGCGAGGCACGGAACCCAGCATTGCCTTGACGTAGTCTTGGCCGGCTGCGCCGACCACAGGTTGGCGCGGGTTCATGTTCGGCTCCAGGAATGGTTGCCACCGACAGTGGCGAAGCGGTTCAGGGGCAGGAGCGTACGCACCGAATCGCGCATGCGTGGCAGATCGACGAACCGGTAGGCATTGATGCGCGGCATCCCATATAGATTGGTGAGCTGGCGCAGGATGCGCAGGCTCGGCAGCTGCCTGTCGACCACGTCGCTGAGCAGGGCAGGGCCGGTGAGGTAGCTCAGGCGGCTGGCATACTCATAGAAGCTCCCCGGGTCTTCAGCCAGGCTGGGCTTGCTGTCGTAGAAGTCGCGATTGAGCTGGTAGCGTGCGTACATCTCTTCGGAAATGGCCTCCAGGGTGGGGTTGCCGGGGTGGCTGCCGATAAGGCTGGAGTTGTAGAGGCTGTTCATGCTCATCTTTTCATTGGACATGGGCGGTACCAGCAGCAGCCCATTGGCGTCCGTGCTCAACTCGACCTGATCGATGGGTTCACCGGCGGCACCTACCGGTTGGCCGTCGATGATCAATGAGTATTCGCCTGGCGCGAGCAAGGTGTCATCGACATCCATGTACAAGCCACCTTCGTGGTGCAGCATCGGGTAGCGCAGCACATCGCATGCCGATGCATAGTTGCGGGCAACGCCGCCGTTGCCATCCAGGGCCGCGTCGTACTGCGCGTAGTACCTGCTTTGGCGGAAAGCCCTGAAGAAGGCCTGCTCTTCCAGTGGTAGCACCTGCAAGCCCGGGGCATGAGTGGCCAGGAGGTCCAGGTTTTCGGCATAGGCCTGCCGGGCAGTGCTGGAAAGGAACAACCGCATGCTGTATTCGCTGTCTTGCAACCGCGCAGCGTTCTGGCCCAGGTTGGTCAGCAGCTCCGGGCCGATGATCTGGTCACCAACCCACAGGCAGGAGATGTGCTTGGGTATTGGCCAACTGCCCGGCGCTCTGGCCGGCACCTGTAGCGGCAATGGCAGGTCCACGCCCAGCGCCCGCAGGGTACGACTGCGCATCGCATGGGTAACCACGCGCCCTTGTGGCGCGGGGCTCAGGTTACGGTTGCCGGGTACCGCCACGAAGCCGACAGGGTCGACCTGGTTCAGGTCTTCTGCCCGAATGAATACGTCCCGCTCCATGTCGTAGATCACCCTGGCGTTGTAGCCATCGATGTTCGCTGCCAGGGTGTCTGGCTCACCATCGTACTGGGGCGTACGAATGACGGCGTCGGCAACTGCCTGGTCAGCGTCCTCCAGTGGCTCTATCGGGTCGGTGATATGGAAGTAGCGTGCGCCCTCGGGCTCGGGGAAGCGCGGTGGCGAGAGCGGGCTCAGGGGGTAGCCGATCTGTTCATTCAGCCGCGTCGGCGGCGCGAAACCCTCGACCTTGAATTCGAACAGTGCCTTGCCCCTTGCGGCAGCGCCTGCCGCCAGGGGCAAGGCGTTGAACAGGCCCCAGGTGATGTTGCCGATGCCTTCCTGCTGCTGCTGCAGTGACTTGCCGTTGATTGCCTGGTCGAGCCCCAGGCCAAGCTGGGCGATGCCGCCGATGGCCAGCAGCGGCCCCAGGCCGGGTACCACCAGGCACAGTGGCGCCAGCAGGTTGAGCGTAGTGGCCAGGTAGCCACGCCACCTGGCCTTGATGACTTCGCTGTCAGCCGTGATCAGAAACGCGGCATCGTCGTAGCTGCGCTGGCGCTGGCGCTCGGCCAACGCCTGGAAAAGGTCGCCCTTGATCCTTGGGTTGTACCTGGCAGGTCGATAATTGACATAGGTCTGCGGCGGCCAGGTGCCGTCGTCGTTGAAATAGCCGTGTTCGGGCGGCAGCAGGTGACGTTCAGGGTAGGCGCCCAGCCCCTCCATGGCAGTGTCCAGGCCGCTGAAATCGAGGCCTTGCGGGCAATCTGCCAGGCGAAAATGCTGTTTCAGGGCCTGGCGTTTGGTCGGGTCTTTGCATTGTTCGCCGACCCAGGCCTTCAATTCTCGTTCGCTGCTGAACGTCAGCAACGGTGAGCTGTTGCCAGGTACGTACAGCACCGTCAGGTCGGTGGCGGGGTCGTTCAGGTACAGCAGGTCGGTCGCTGCATAGCCGTAGATGCTCAAGGTACTGCATCGCAGCCTGTTACGCCGTGGCATCAGCCCGGCCGCTTGCCAGACCAGTTGCCGTGCAGGCTCGCTGAGGCTGCCCTCGCTGACCTGTCTGTTGCAGGCTGCGATGAAGTTGAGCTTCAGCGCCAGCCTGTGACTGTGCAGATGGTCACGCCAGTACACATCCAGCGCCGCCTTGAAAGGCTGCTGGAAGTCCAGGTTGCTGTTGAACTGCTGGAAGGCTTCGGCGCTTACCGGCAAATGGGTGGAAGCGTCGTAGCGTTGCGGGGTAGTGCGCCGAAACAGGCCGTTGAATACTTCGAAGGGTGCCCCGTAGTGATTGAAGACGGGTTGCGGGAGGGTTCCCACCAACCGTATCGGGCCTGCGGGTAACGCACCGGCCCACGGTGCTTGCAGCAGCTTGCCGAACATGTCACTGGCAGACTCACCCTGCCAGTTGCCCAGCAGTGGCTGAGTCAGGCTGGTGCGCTGGCTGATTGCGGCCAGATGGCCACCTGCGCCGTCCGGGCAATAGTGAAGGGTAACGACTTCGAGCTGGTCCGGGTCCAGGTCATGGCCTTGCTTTGCGAGCCATTGGCGGATGGCGCGGTTGGCTTCACGATCGGGGCGAGGCACATGGCCGAGGTGGTCTATAACGTAATGCGTGCCCATCACGTTGATGCGAGTCGAATGCATGGGGGTACCTTGCGCTGAGATGAAGCCGGCAAGGTTGAAACAGGGGCACGAAAAAACGGTGGTAGATATGTCGGTACGGCGTCTGGCCGATCTCGTCCCCCCTGGCCCTCGGGCGCTGATGGCATTTTGGTCGTGGATGTCACTATCCTTCCGCTTCCTGTCCGGTTCCCTTCTTACCCGGCATCGCACTTAAACGTTTAAATCCCTGCTTGTACGCACAAGGGATTTACGCAATGAACACCCTCTCTTCAAAGCAGGTGGCCCCTGGCGAGCCACAGTTGCAGTGGTTGCGTCAGGCCGACAGCGATACCGCGCCGGCCATCATGCAACTGATCAACAGCACGGTTGGCGATGGCGGTGTTCTGGGTTACGAGCACGAGATGTCTGCCGGGCAGAGCGTCGAATTCACGGCCTCGTTGCAAGAGCGTATCCATGGCGGCAATACCCATGTCCTGCTCGGCCAGGCAATGGCGGGGCCGGCCTGCCTTGTCATTGTTTCGCGCAGCAGCATGCCGAACTGCCGGCATATTGCCGACCTGAGCAAAGGCGTGGTGCATCCGGCCTATCGCGGGACCGGCCTGGTGGCACGGGCTTTCAGCGAAGTCGTGCGCCTGTGCCAGGCCCAAGGTATCGAGCTGTTGACCCTGGATGTACGCGAGGGCACCCGTGCACACCGGTTATGGCAAACCTTCGGCTTCCAGACCTACGGCGTGCTGGACGACTACGCACGTGTCGATGGCGTGAAGCATCGCGGCCATTACATGGCCCAGCCCGTGGAAAGCCTTGCGCTGCGACTCAACCTGGACTGAGTTGCCCTTCGTCGACTCTGCCTGTGGCCATCGCGGTCAACGGCACCTGCCTCTCTCACCCAAGGAACACCCTGAATGGCCTTATCTACTGCAGCCTTTCGCGATCAGCTGGAGCAGAAACTGCACCACCATCTGACCCTGTCCCACCCGATATTCAAGGAACTGCTTGCGCCTGAGGGCAACAGGCCGCTGCTGCGCAAGGTCGCGTTGCAAGGCTATCAGCTCACCAAGTATTTCCTGACCTATGTCGAGCACTTGTTCTTTCATTGCCCGTTGCCTGCCCACAAGCGGGCACTGATCACCAATTGTTTCGAAGAAGAAACCGGCCGGCTTTCCCGCACCGACAACCATGTCGTGCTCATGCAGAATTTCCTGAGGGCGCTCGGCATCAGCGATGCCGAGCGTGATGCCGAGCAGCCGCTGCCGGCCACCTGGGAACTGATCGATTTCCGCCTGCAGGCGGTACGTGACCCGGCGCGTTATCACATTGGTGCGGCAGCAGTGATGATCGCCAGCGAAGGGCAAAACCTCGAGACCGTCGCTGGAGATGCACGGCATGTGTTGCTGGGGCGTGCCTATGGCCTGGCCGAACAAGACTTGCTGTTCTTCTCGGTGCACCAGAAGGAAGACGTGGGCCACGTCAATGAAGGCTTGGACCTTGTCTCGCAGTTGTGCACCACCGCGCAGATGCAAGAAGAGGCGTTGCAGGCTGTAGACCACACCTGCCAGCTGTTCTACGCAATGTACGAAAACATGTACCAGGCGTATTGCCGAGCTCCGCAGGCCGAGGCGGTGTAATGCCCACACGATAAGGATTGGCCATGAAACAGAAATTCAGCTCTACCTTGATCGTCTCGGTGCTGGTCGTCGGCTTCGTGGTGATGTTTCTGTCCAGCGCCTTGAAGGGGTTGTACCAAGTCTACTTCGTCGACCTGGCCTCCCACTTTGGCGAGGGGCGCGCAGCCTTGGCTACCGCAGGATCGCTGTTCGTCCTGACCATTGGCCTGGTATCGCCCGTGGTGGGGTGGCTGAGCGACAGGGTTGGGCCCTTGAGCACGGTGGCCCTGGGCAGTGTCAGCGGCGGGGTGGTGCTGCTGGGCGTGACATTCGCAGGCACGCACCTGCTGGTGTTCACCCTGTTGTATGGCCTGCTCGGCGCCTTTGCCCTCGCTGCGATGACCTATGTACCCATGGGTATTCTGGTCGATCGCCTGGTCGCTGAACGGTTCAAGGCCTTCGCTTTCGCATTCGTCACCAACGGCACCTCCATTGGCTTCATCGTGCTGTCGCCGTTGTGGATCATGCTGCAGCAGAGCGTGCCCTGGCAGTCGGTGTTCTCCTGGGTTGGCCTGATCTTTCTGTTGCCTTTGAGCCTGGCGCTGTATTGGGTATCCCGCACCGTGCCGTTGAAGCCCGACCCGCAGGCGGCAAAGGTCAGGCATCCGGTGATGTTTCTGCTGCGTGACCCGCGCTTCTTCGTGCTGGCCCTCAGTTTCGCCAGTTGTGGTGCCACCATGGCGTTCATCGATGTTCATCTGGTGTCGTTCTGGCAGGGTGAGGCGCTGCCCAGTTCGGTGCAGGCCAGCGGCCTGAGCCTGTTAGGTGTGCTGGAACTGGTCAGCGGCCTGCTCGCGGGTTGGTTGGCTACCCGCTACAACAAGGGCCTGCTGCTGATGATGTTCTACCTGCTGCGAACCGCTGCGGTCATCGTGCTGCTGACCACGCCCGGGCCCCTTGGAGCGTACGTGTTCGCTGTGCTGTTTGGCGCCAGTTACCTCGGAACGGTGGTGCTCACATCTGCCTTCTGCTTCGCGCTGTATGGCGCCGAAATCAAAGGCAAGGTGTTCGGGATGCTGTTCCTGGTACATCAACTTGGCGCGTTGGTGGCCACGCAGCTGGGCGCACTGGATTTCGACCGGCATCAAAGCTATCAGCTGACCTTGGCCGGCCTGGCCACGGCCACGGCGGTGGCTGCCCTGGCATCGTTGTGGCTGATAGCGGTTCGCCCATCAAGCGAAACCCTGGCTGCTCAACTCGCCGAACCTGAATAGTCCACCAATCAATTGCGCATTGTTCAATGCAAACAAGGAGGCGCAAAACCATGCAATCGACCGCGATTGGCCTGGATGATTTCAACGCAACTGATTTCAATGCAACTGGGGCACTGCATGCTCACCGGGTCAGCGACCTGTCCGATGTGTTCTGCGAGCCGTTGGCCATGACGTCCGCCTATACCTTCGCTTCAGCGAAAGAGGCTTGCGAGCGCTTCAGCGGGCAACAGCAGGGCAATGTATACAGCCGCTTCACCAACCCGACCGTTCAAGCGTTTGAAAGCCGTGTGGCAGCGCTCGAACACGCTGAAAGTGCAGTGGCGTTCGCTACCGGCATGGGCGCTTTCACCGCGCTTTGTCACGCCTTTCTCCAGCAAGGCGACAACATCGTCTGCAGCCGTGACGTGTTCGGCACTACCGTCAATGCCTTCAGCTACTACATGGCCCGTTTCGGGATCGAGGCCCGGTTCGTCGATTTGACAGACCTGGCGCAGTGGAAGTCGGCAATCGACGGCAGGACCCGCCTGGTGGTGTTGGAGTCGCCCTCCAATCCGCTGCTGAAAATCGGTGATATCCGCGCCGTAAGCTCGCTGGCACATGAAAAAGGGGCGTTGCTGGTGGTGGACAACACCTTGCTGACCCCGGTTTTTCAGCGGCCACACACACTGGGAGCGATTTGGTCATCCACTCCGCTGGCAAGTACATGGATGGCCAAGGGCGTGCATTGGCGGGCGTCGTGACGGGGTCGCAAAGCCTGATGCAGGTGTTGCGGGGTGTTCTGCGTACCTTGGGCATTTCTTGCAGCCCGTTCAACGCCTGGCTGCTGCTCAAAAGCCTGGAAACCCTCGAAGTCAGGATGATGCGGGCACAGCAGAGCGCCTTCGAGCTGGCCCGCTGGCTTAGCCATCAGGAGCTGGTGACCGCGGTGCATTACACCGGCCTGGAGCACCACCCCCAGCATGCATTGGCATGCCGCCAGCAGGACGGCCATGGCGGACTGTTGGCTTTCGAGATCGTCGGGGGCCAGGCCGCAGCCTGGCAATGGATTGACCAACTGCGTTGCGTGGCGCGCTGTACCAACATTGGCGACACCCGCAGCATGGTCACGCATCCAGCTACAACCACACACGGGCGGCTGGACGCACAGGCGCGGCATCAGGCGGGTATCTCGGATGGTTTGATCAGGTTGTGCGTTGGCCTGGAGCGTGTGGACGATATCAAGGCCGACCTGCAACAGGCTTTCCAGGCCGTGTCCTTGCAAACATCCATGGCAGCGCCGGTCGGCCATAACCGGAACGCGGTATTCAATGGCTGAACTGCTCGCTTCAGGATTCGGCATTGGCGTGTTCGCCGTGGGCGTGCAGATCCTTGCATTGATCGCGGTGTATGGCACGGCCTGCGCGAAGGAAGTGCGTTTCTATGCCGTGGCTTTCGCATTGGCGAGTTGCGTGATGGCAGGCATGGCGATGCTCGACCCATTGGCATTCACCCAATGGCATGTCGACGGCCTGGCAGTAATGGCGATGTGCGGATGATGCCGGGCGCCGTCAATTTTCGATAACGGGTGCCGGTTCAACACCCGCTCATGACGTTCAGGGGTAACCAGATGTTCAAAGTAATGGCCATCAGCTTGGTGCTGGGCTGTGCCCTTCAGGTCGCAACGGCTCGGGCTGAGGTCGCTGCCACCAATAGCGGCACTGTTGCCACAGTCAGCAAACGGCTCGTCTCTTTCTATAGTCAGCCACTGCCATCCGCCGGCAAGGCGATACCGATTCGGGTTCCGGCGGTGTTGTCGTTGCCGGCCAAGGCCGCGGGCCCGGTACCGGCTGTGATCATCCTGCATGGCTCGGCGGGTATGGATTCGCGTGGTCCTTTGCATGGCGGTGACCTCAATGCCCGCGGCATCGCAACGCTGGAGTTGGACATGTGGGGCGCGCGCAGGCTCACTGGCGGTGCACAAGGGCGGCCGCCACGCGTGCACGATACCCTGCCGGACCTGGCAGGCGCCCTGGCTTACCTGGCCAAGCAGCCTGGCGTCGACGGTCAGCGCGTGGGAGTGCTCGGGTTTTCCTGGGGGGGCGTACAGGCCATGCTCGCCGCCTCTGCGCCCATCAACGACGAGCTGGAGCAAGCCTCAGGTATTCGCCCCATCTTGATGGCAGCGTTTTACCCCGTGTGCTGGGGTTACAACCATGTGCCAGGTTATACCTTCAAGCATCTGGCCCCGGCTCGCTTGCTGGTGCTGGTAGGCGAAAACGACCAGTACGACGATGACCCACGTGCCTGCCCGTCGCTGATTTCAAACCTGCCCAGCGAAGACCAGGCGCGTGCGCAGGTGCTGGTTTACCCCGGCGCAGAGCACGGTTTCAACGGGCTGGAGGCCGCCCAGGAGTATCAGGACCCGTTCCTGCACCGTGGTCAGGGCGGCGTGGGGCGTTCGGCACCTGACCCGGCGGCGCGCGACGCTTCGCGCCAGGCCGTGGTGGAGTTCTTCACCGAAAGCTTCGCCCCGACTGCGATAAGCGAGCGGTAGCAGTCGAAAATCTAGGCGCGCTCGTGGGCGAGAGCATGGCGAAACTGCAGGGGCGGTTGCGGCATTTCCTGGCGCCATGCCAGGCGAAAGGCATGGCTGCTGCCGTAGCCGCAACGTTCGGCAATCTGTTCCACGTTGAGGTGGCTGCTGCGCAAAAGCTCACGGGCCAGGTCGATGCGTTGGGTGCGCAGGTAGCTCTGCAGCGTTTGACCGGTATTGTCGCGGAACAGTCGCGCCAGGTGCCGGTAGCTGACATTGAACTGGCTGGCCAGTTGTTCGAAGCTGAAGTGGGTGCCCAGGTGTGCATCGATGTAGTCCTGGGCCGCATGCACCAACGGGTGGATGTGATTGCGCGCCAGGTCTGCCGCGCGCAGCTGCACATCTTCGCCAGCGCGGCGCCGGTAGATGACCAGCTCCTGCGCTACCTGATTGGCCACGACCTTGCCAAATTCCAGGCTGACGATGTGCAGTGCCAGGTCAGTTCCGCTGGACACCCCTGCCGAGGTGAACACGCCATCGTCCTCGACGAACAGGCGGTTCTCCAGCACCTTGGCTGCTGGGTAGCGCATTCGAAGCAAATCGACGTAACGATGGTGCGTGGTGCACTGTCGGCCATCCAGCAAGCCAGCTTCGCCCAGCAGGAACGCACCGGTGCATATGGAGCACAGCTTTATATCCGGCGTTTGCCTGACCACCTTCGCCAGCCACAGGGCGGTGGCGGTCAATATCGCTGTTTCGGCGGGTGTCGCAGAGAGCTTGTTGCCCACCACGAACAGCAAGTCCTGCGGTGCGAGCCGCTCAGGCAACTGGTGCAGGCCACTCAGTGTCACGCCCTGAAAACTGCTGACCTGTTGTCTGGCGGCTATGCAACGTACGTTGACCGGTGCCAGCTGGAGTTCTTCGAGGCTCGCCATGATTTGTAGCGGGCCGCCTAGATCAAGGATGTGGGTGCCCGGGAGCAGCAAGAACCAGATGGTACGCATTACAGTATTCCTTACATCGCCAAGCGCCTGACCTTGAACGGCACGTTACCAATATGGCGCAAAAAGGCAATTTGCATGGATACCATGGCGGTCAGGCGCCTTCGCCTCCGGGCAGCCTTCCGAGCAGCGGTGGGGTAGGCCCTGGGGCGGCAGGTTCGTCATCGAAGCCCGCAGGCACTTTGCCCCGCAGGTGCCACGCAAAGGCGATGATTTCGGCAATGGTCAGGTACAGCGCCTCCGGTATCTGGTCCCCCAGCTCCAGGCGCGCCAGCAGGCGCACCAGCTCGGCATTTTCGTAGATCGGCACTTCGTGCTCGCGGGCCAATGCCAGGATGGCCTCGGCCAGCGCATCGTCGCCCTTGGCGGTGAGGGTAGGGGCTTGCTGCCCGTCGTAGAACAGGGCAATCGCCTGCCGTGCAGGTTGGTGCGTCATGCGTTCTCATCCACCCAGCGTTGTTCAACCCGCGTACGCGGGCCTTGTGGCGGGATACCAGGATGGCATTCCAGATCACCTACATCCAGGCCCCGCGCCAACAGGCGTTCGCGCAAGCTGCCGAGCTGGCTGTCGATCAGCCGGGCTGTCGCCTCGCGTTCCGCCCAAAGCTGGCCACCCAGGCGGCCTTGGCTCAGTTGTGCCTGGACCTGCACCGGGCCAAGGGGCGAGAGGTCGAAAGCCAGCTCGATACGCCACAGGGCTTGCAGCGGGTCGGCTGATTTCTGCTGGCGGTCGGCTTGCTGTTGTGGCGTTTCCTCGCGTTGCAGCTTGACCTGCAACGGGATGAACTCCTGGCCGTGACGGATCGGCACTTCGGTTTGCCAGGTGGTCTGCAGGTTGCCGTTTTCCAGGGTACCGGTTTGTTGCAGGCTGCTCATGGCGTGGCTTTGCAGGCGCGACACGGCAGCGGCGGCCAGGCGCAGCAGTTGTTGCAGGTCGCCTTCGTCTTCCATGGCCTTGAGCAGGCGCGACGGCAGCGGGAATGCGCCCGGCTGCGGCTTGGGGCTGACCCGTTCGAGCATGCCCAGCGCGCTGCGGGCCAGGGCCGGCATGGTTACGGCCAGGCTGGCGGGCGCCAGGTTGGGCGCCCCGGGTATGCTGGCCGGCGCGACGGTGATCAGCCGCAGCAAGTGCGCCTTGAGGTCGGTGGCGACGCTGGCCGGGAGGCCGCCCAGCAGTTTGGCTTCGAGAAAGGTACCGCTGTTGTTCAGGGCTTGGGCCACTGCCTTGGCATCACCCAGTTGCCGGGCTTCCGGCAGGCCCGCCAGCAGGCGTTCGGCGCTGGCTCGCAGTTCGCCATCGGCGCCCGGGTCGCGGGCCACCTGTTGCAGGGCATTGAGCAGGCCGGGCAGCGAAGCCTGGCGGTTTTGCTGGGTCAGCAGCTGTTGGGCAATGCTGAGCTGGTCCTGGCGGCCGCTGAGCGGTACGAAACGCAGCGACTGGTCGCCCTGCACCAGCGCGCTGAGCAGGCTACCGACGGCCAGCGGTCGAGGGCTGTCCACGCTCAGGGTTGCGCCGGCCTGGGCACTGTTCAGCAGGCTGACCAGCGCCCGGTAGACGGCGGGCTGGCCGGGCGCCTGGGCCAGCGCCTGGTTGGTCAGCACCTTGCCCTGCAGCAGGGTGCCGACCGGCACCTTGCTGGTGTCCAGCTGAGTGAGGGTGGCGACCTGGCTGGCGCTGGCCTGCTGCAGCATGATCGCCAGGCGGTTGCTTTCGATCTGGCTGACCGTGACCTGGCTACCCTGGGGCAGGGGCTGGCTGGCGCTGGCTTGCAGCTGGGTCTGGGTGCCGTTGGCCAGCATCAACCGCAGCACCAGCTGGAAGTCCTGGCCCACCTGGCGCAACGACATGACCTCGGCCTGCGCGGTCTCGCCGGGGGCCATCAAGCCGGGCTGCGGTTGCGTCAGGCGCAGCAGTTCGCCGGTCATGCCTGCCTTGATGGCCTGGGGGCTGATCGCGGTTTGTGCGCCGAGACTATTGATTTCAGTCATGATTGTATACAACCTGTCGAACCCGCCCTCTTGGCAGCGTGGCGGCGCGTGTAATAATGCCGACCGTCCGTCGTTGCCAGTATAACGGCAGCGAGGGGGGCGACTTGAGATACAGGGCTTCAGGGCCGTGTCGCCTGCTTCGCGGGCATGCCCGCTCCCACAGGGTCTTGCGCAGCTTTCAAGCCTTGCGTGAAACCTTGTGGGAGCGGGCGTGGCCGCGAAGCAGGCGACACCGCTCCGGAACCCTACAAAGATAAGGCGAAACCGTGACCCTTCACCTCCAAGCCGCGGGCCTGGCCTGCGAGCGCGACTGGCGCCTGCTGTTCGAGCACCTCGCTTTCGAGCTGCGGCCCGGCGACATGCTGCAGATCAGCGGCCCCAACGGCAGCGGTAAGACCAGCCTGCTGCGCCTGCTGGCCGGCCTGATGCAGCCGACGGCCGGGCAGATCCTGCTGGGCGGCAAGCCACTGGCCGAGCAGCGCCACGCCCTGGCCAGCATCCTGTTGTGGATCGGCCATGCCGCCGGCATCAAGGACCTGCTCACCGCCGAGGAGAACCTCACCTGGCTGTGCGCCTTGCACCAGCCGGCCAGCCGCGAGGCGATCTGGGCGGCACTGGCGGCAGTCGGCCTGCGTGGTTTCGAAGACGTGCCCTGCCACACCCTGTCTGCCGGCCAGCAGCGCCGCGTGGCCCTGGCCCGGCTGTACCTCGCCAGCCCGCCGCTGTGGATCCTCGACGAACCCTTCACCGCCCTCGACAAGCAGGGCGTGGCGCAGCTCGAGGCGCACCTGGCGGCCCACTGCGAGCAGGGCGGCACGGTAGTGCTGACCACCCACCACACGCTGGAACGCAAGCCCTCCGGTTACCGTGAACTGAACCTGGGGCAATGGGCGGCATGAGCGTATTCATCCTGTTGTTGCGCCGCGAAGCGCGCCTGCTGTTCCGCCGCCCGGCCGAGCTGGCCAACCCGTTGGTATTCTTCGCCATCGTGGTTGCGCTGTTCCCGCTGGCAGTCGGCCCGGAAAGCCAATTGTTGCAAACCTTGTCGCCAGGCTTGGTCTGGGTGGCGGCACTGCTGGCGGTGCTGTTGTCGCTGGACGGCCTGTTCCGCAGCGATTTCGAGGACGGCTCGCTGGAACAGTGGGTGCTGTCGCCGCACCCGTTGGCGCTGCTGGTGCTGGCCAAGGTGCTGGCGCATTGGATCTTTTCCGGGCTGGCGCTGGTATTGTTGGCGCCGCTGCTGGCACTGATGCTGGGGCTGCCGAGCCATTGCCTGCCGGTGCTGCTCGGTTCCCTGCTGCTGGGCACGCCGGTGCTGAGCCTGCTGGGCGCGGTGGGCGCGGCGCTGACAGTCGGTCTGAAACGCGGCGGTTTGCTGCTGGCATTGCTGATTCTGCCGTTGTATATCCCTGTATTGATCCTGGGCAGTGGTGCGTTGCAAGCGGCGTTGCAGAATATGCCGGCAACCGGCCACCTGCTCTGGCTCGCCAGCCTGACGGCCCTGGCCGTGACCCTGGCACCCTTTGCGATAGCGGCCGGCCTGAAGATCAGCGTCGGCGAATAACGAGTCCCGGGCTTTCAAGCCCGGCCAATACCCTGGATGTACCCTGATGAAAATAAGCTGGACGTGGTTCCACAAGCTGGGCTCCCCCAAATGGTTCTATGCCATCAGCGGCCGCATGCTGCCGTGGCTTGCCGGCGCTGCCGTGCTCCTGCTGCTGGTCGGCATCACCTGGGGCCTGGCCTTCGCCCCCCAGGACTACCAGCAAGGCAACAGCTTCCGCATCATCTACATCCACGTGCCGGCGGCGATGCTGGCGCAGTCCTGCTACGTGCTGCTGGCAGTGGCCGGGGTGGTGGGGCTGGTGTGGAAGATGAAACTGGCCGATGTCGCCTTGCAATGCGCCGCCCCCATCGGTGCCTGGATGACCGCCGTGGCACTGGTCACCGGGGCCATCTGGGGCAAGCCCACCTGGGGAAGCTGGTGGGTCTGGGATGCCCGGCTGACGTCCATGCTCATCCTGTTGTTCCTGTACTTCGGCATTATTGCGCTGGGCCAGGCAATCAGTAATCGTGACAGTGCAGCCAAGGCCTGTGCGGTACTGGCGATCGTCGGCGTGGTGAACATCCCGATCATCAAGTACTCGGTGGAGTGGTGGAACACCCTGCACCAGGGCGCCACCTTCACCCTCACCGAAAAGCCGGCGATGCCCGCAGAAATGTGGTTGCCGCTGCTGTGCACGGCGCTGGGCTTCTACTGCTTCTTTGGCGCGGTGCTGTTGCTGCGCATGCGCCTTGAAGTGCTCAAGCGCGAAGCCCGCGCCAGTTGGGTCAAGGATGAAGTATTGAACAGCCTGGGGCGGAGGGCCGCACAATGAGTTTCGCCACCTTCGGTGACTTTCTCGCCATGGGCCACCATGGCCTGTACGTGTGGACGGCCTATGGCATCTGCCTGGCGGTGCTGGCGCTGAATGTCGCCGCGCCCGTGCTGGCCCGCCGTCGCTACCTGCAAGATGAGGCGCGCCGTTTGCGCCGGGAGAACAACCAGTGAATCCGCAGCGCAAGAAACGCCTGTTGCTCATCGTCGGCCTGCTGGTCGGCGTCGGGGTTGCCGTCGGCTTTGCCTTGAGCGCATTGCAGCAGAACATCAACCTGTTCTACACCCCGACCCAGATCGCCAACGGCGAAGCGCCGCTGGACACCCGCATCCGCGCCGGCGGCATGGTCGAGAAAGGTTCGGTACAGCGCTCGTCCGATTCGCTGGACGTGCGCTTCGTGGTCACCGACTTCAACAAGTCGGTGCCGATCACCTACCGTGGCATCCTCCCCGACCTGTTCCGCGAAGGGCAGGGCATCGTCGCCCTCGGCAAGCTCAACGCCGATGGCGTGGTGGTGGCCGATGAAGTACTGGCCAAGCACGACGAGAAGTACATGCCGCCCGAGGTCACCAAGGCCCTGAAGGAAAGCGGCCAGGCCGCCACCGGCGGGGAGGCCAAGCCATGAACGCGGCGCTGGTGATCCCCGAACTCGGCCAGCTGGCGATGATCCTGGCCATCTGTTTTGCCGCCGTGCAGGCCAGCGTGCCGCTGCTGGGCGCCTGGCGTGGCGACAGCCTGTGGATGAGCCTGGCGCGGCCGGCGGCCTGGGGGCAGTTCGCCTTCCTGGCCTTTGCCTTCGCCTGCCTGACCCATGCCTTCATGACCGACAACTTCTCGGTCGCCTATGTGGCCAGCAACTCCAACAGCGCCTTGCCCTGGTACTACAAGTTCAGTGCCGTGTGGGGCGCCCACGAAGGTTCGCTGCTGCTGTGGGCGCTGATCCTCGGCGGCTGGACCTTCGCCGTATCGGTGTTCTCGCGGCAGTTGCCGCAGGTGATGCTGGCCCGCGTGCTGGCGGTAATGGGCATGATCAGCGTGGGCTTCCTGAGCTTCCTGATCATCACCTCCAACCCGTTCCAGCGCCTGCTGCCGCAGGTGCCGACCGATGGCCGCGACCTCAACCCGCTGTTGCAGGACTTTGGCCTGATCGTCCACCCGCCGATGCTGTACATGGGCTACGTCGGGTTCTCGGTGGCCTTCGCCTTCGCCATCGCCGCCTTGCTCGGTGGCCGCCTGGACGCCGCCTGGGCGCGCTGGTCGCGGCCCTGGACCATCGTTGCCTGGGCCTTCCTCGGGGTCGGCATTACCCTGGGCTCGTGGTGGGCCTACTATGAGCTGGGCTGGGGTGGCTGGTGGTTTTGGGACCCGGTGGAAAACGCCTCGTTCATGCCCTGGCTGGTAGGTACGGCGCTGATCCACTCGCTGGCGGTGACCGAGAAGCGCGGGGTGTTCAAGAGCTGGACCGTGCTGCTGGCGATTGCCGCGTTCTCGCTGAGCCTGCTGGGTACCTTCCTGGTGCGTTCCGGTGTGCTGACCTCGGTGCACGCGTTTGCCGCCGACCCGTCGCGGGGCATTTTCATCCTGATCTTCCTGCTGTTCGTGGTCGGTGGGTCGCTCACCCTGTTCGCCCTGCGCGCACCGGTGGTCAAGAGCCAGGTCGGCTTTGCCCTGTGGTCGCGCGAGACGCTGCTGCTGGCCAACAACCTGGTGCTGGTAGTGGCGGCCTCGATGATTCTGCTCGGTACCCTGTACCCGCTGGTGCTCGATGCGCTGACCGGGGCCAAGCTGTCGGTTGGCCCACCGTATTTCGACGCCTTGTTCCTGCCGCTGATGGCACTGCTGATGGTGGTGCTGGGCGTGGGCGTGGTGGTGCGCTGGAAAGACACCCCCGGCAAATGGCTGGCCAGCATGATGACCCCGGTGCTGCTCGGCAGCGCCATCCTCGCGCCGGTGGCGGGTTTTATCGTCGACGACTTCGACTGGCCGACCCTGACCGCCTTCGCCCTGGCCGCCTGGGTGGTGTTTGGCGGGCTGCGCGACATTCTCGACAAGACCCGCCACAAAGGCCTGCTCAAGGGCCTGCCCGGGCTGGGTCGCAGCTACTGGGGCATGCAGCTGGCGCACCTGGGCCTGGCGGTGTGCGCGCTGGGTGTGGTGCTGTCGAGCAACAACAGCGCCGAACGCGACCTGCGCATGGCGCCGGGCGAGAGTGTGGAACTGGGCGGTTACCACTTCCTGTTCCAGGGTGCCCGGCATTTCGAAGGGCCGAATTTCATCTCCGACAAAGGTACCGTGGTGGTCAGCCGCGATGGCCGTGAAGTGACCACCCTGCACCCGGAGAAACGCCTGTACACCGTGCAGCAGTCGATGATGACCGAAGCCGGCATCGACGCCGGTTTTACCCGCGACCTGTACGTCGCCCTTGGCGAGCCGCTGGAGAACGGTGCCTGGGCGGTACGCGTGCATATCAAGCCTTACGTCCGCTGGATCTGGCTGGGCGGTCTGCTGACCGGCCTGGGCGGGTTGCTGGCGGCCCTCGACCGGCGCTATCGCGTCAAGGTCAAGACCCGGGTGCGTGATGCCCTGGGCGTGTCTGGAGCAGCTGCATGAAGCGTTGGATCATGGTAGTCCCCCTGGCGGTATTCCTGCTGGTGGCGGTGTTCCTCTACAAAGGGCTGTTCCTCAAGCCCGACGAGCTGCCCTCGGCAATGATCGGCAAGCCGTTCCCGGCGTTTTCCCTGGCCTCGACCCAGGGCGACCGTACCCTGACCGAGACCGACTTGCGGGGCCGCCCGGCACTGGTCAACGTGTGGGCCACCTGGTGCCCGTCGTGCAAGGTCGAGCACCCCTACCTGAACCAGCTGGCCCAGCAGGGCGTGGTGATCCACGGCGTCAACTACAAGGACGACAATGCGGCGGCCCTGAAGTGGCTGGCCGAGTTCCACAACCCGTACCAGCTGGACATTCGTGACGAGCAGGGCAGCCTGGGCCTGGACCTGGGCGTGTACGGCGCGCCGGAAACCTTCCTGATCGATGCCAAGGGCATCATCCGCTACAAGCACGTGGGCGTGGTCGATGCCACGGTCTGGCGTGAGCAGCTGGCGCCGCTGTACCAGGGCCTGGTCGACGAGGCCAAGCCATGAAGCGGGGGCTGGCAGCTGCCGTGCTGGGGCTCTTCATGGGGTTGAGCCTGGCAGGCGTGGCCAAGGCGGCCATCGACACCTACCAGTTCCGCGACGATGCCGAGCGTGAGCGCTACCAGCAGCTGACCAAGGAGCTGCGCTGCCCCAAGTGCCAGAACCAGGACATCGCCGACTCCAACGCGCCGATTGCCGCCGACCTGCGTCGGGAAATCTTCCGCATGCTCGGCGAGGGCAAGAGCAACCAGCAGATCGTCGACTTCATGGTCGACCGCTATGGCGACTTCGTGCGCTACAAGCCGGCGCTCAGCGGGCGTACCTGGCTGCTGTGGTTCGGCCCGGGGATTTTGCTGGCCGGTGGTTTCGTGGTACTGGCGCTGATCGTGCGCCGGCGCCGCGGTGCGGCCGTGCAGGGCGCCAATGAGTTGTCCGCCGAAGAACGCGAGCGTCTCGCCAAATTGCTGGAAAAAGAACAGACCCATGATTGAATTCTGGCTTAGCGCGGGCCTGCTGCTGCTCGCTGCCCTCAGCTTCCTGCTGATCCCGATCCTGCGTGGCCGTGGCCGCCAGCAGGAAGAAGACCGCACCGCCCTGAACGTGGCCCTGTACCAGGAGCGCGTCGCCGAACTGGCTGCCCAGCAGGCCGCTGGCGTGCTCGACGAGGCGCAGATGGCCAAGGGCCGTGACGAGGCCGCCCGTGAGCTGCTGGCGGATACCGAAGGTGCCGAGGCCCCGCGCCAGGGGCACCTGGGCAAGGCCCTGCCGTTGCTGGCGGCGCTGCTGGTGCCGCTGCTGGCATTGGGGCTGTACCTGCATTTCGGCGCGGCCGACAAGGTGGAGTTGACCCAGGAGTTTGCCGAGGCGCCCAAGTCGATGGAAGAAATGACTGCCCGCCTGGAACGGGTGGTGCAGGCCCAGCCGGATTCCGCCGAGGCCGTGTACTTCCTGGGCCGAGCCTACATGGCCGAGCAGCGCCCCGCCGATGCCGCGCGCACCTTCGAGCGCGCCGTGGCCCTGGCCGGTCGCCAGCCCGAATTGCTCGGGCAGTGGGCCCAGGCGCTGTACTTCGCCGCCGACAAGAAATGGAGCCCGCAGCTGCAGGCGCTGACTGACGAGGCGCTGAAAGCCGACCCCAACGAAGTGACCAGCCTGGGCCTGCGTGGTATCGCTGCCTTCGAGGGCGAGCGTTACCAGGAAGCCATCGATTACTGGAAGCGCCTGCTGGCGCAGCTGCCGGAAGGTGATGCCTCGCGTGCGGCGCTGCAGGGCGGTATCGACCGCGCCGCCGAGCGCCTGGGTGGTTCGCCGGGGCAGGCTGCGGCGCCCGTGGCGGCTCGCTTGAAGGTGCGCGTGGAGCTGGCGGCGGCGTTGAAGGACAAGGTCAAGCCGGACGACACGGTGTTCATCTTCGCCCGCGCCAGCAATGGCCCACCGATGCCGCTGGCGGCCAAGCGGGTGACCGTGGCGCAGTTGCCGATCGAGGTGGAGTTGTCCGATGCTGACGCCATGATGCCGCAGATGAAACTGTCGGACTTTGCCGAAGTCCAACTCGTTGCACGTGTATCACGCGCTGGCCAGCCAACCCATGGCGAGTGGATTGGCCAGGGCACGCCACTGCCCAGCGCCACCCAGGCCATCCAGCACCTGACCATCGACAGCCCCGACCCGTAAGAGAGCAATGCCATGCACAGCATCGTCCGCCTGACCCTGATCACCCTGGCCCTGGGTTTGTCTGCGTGTACGGTGCATGAGCCGTACGAGCAGCCCGAACCACCGATCGAGCGCCTGCCGCCGCCGGGGCCGGCGGTCAAGCCCTTGCCGGACAGGCAACCGGCCCCCGCGCCGAGCAAGCCTGCGGCCACGCCCAAGCCGATGCCACGCACCTCGGCCAGCTTCGCGCCGCCACCCGGCGGGGCGAGCCATTGGGACCCGAAGCTGGGTGTGTATGTGCTGGAGAAGAAACCCAATACCTTCTACCGCCAGCGGACCTACTACCGCTTCGACAACGGCTGGAGCTGGTCGCTGAGCCCGGATGGGCCGTGGCAGGAGACTGACAGCAGCGGTGTGCCGGGTGGTCTGGGGCGTGCGTTCGCCCAGTAGTGGGTTGTTTGCCTGTCCCGGCCCCTTCGCGGGTAAACCCGCTCCCACAGGTACGTCACAAATCTCAAGTGCTGTGATATCCCTGTGGGAGCGGGTTTACCCGCGAAGGGGCCGGGACAGGCAACCAATACAGTACAGTTTTTCCGCAATTACCGATTGACTGTACTGTGCTGTGATTCCGCATAATGCCCCTTCAAGAATAAGGAGGTGGCATGCACAAGACAGTCCTGGTGCTGGTGGAAACCGTCGATGATTACCTGCCCATGCTGGAGCAGGCCGGCTACCGTTTGATCCGTGCCCCTTCGCCGCAACTGCGGGCCGAGGCCATCCAGCGCCATGCCCATGAAATCGATGCCGTGCTCACCCGCGGCCCGCTGGGCCTGACTGCCAGCGAAATCGACACGCTGTCCAAACTGCAGATCATCTGCGTGATCGGTGCCGGCTACGAGCAGGTCGACCTGGCCGCCGCCGCTGCGCGCGGCATCACGGTTACCAACGGCGCCGGGGCCAATGCCGAGGCGGTCGCCGACCACACCCTTGCCCTGCTGCTGGCGCTGTTGCGCGACATTCCCCGCGCCGATGCCAGTACCCGCCGGGGCGAATGGAACCGGGTGATCAGCCCCTCGGTGAGTGGCAAGCGCCTGGGCATTCTCGGCCTTGGTGCGGTGGGCATGGCCATCGCCAGGCGCGCCCATCTGGGCTTTGCCATGCCCGTCAGCTACCACAGCCGCACGCCGCGCCAAGATGTGCCCTACACCTGGTACGACAGCCCGCTGCACCTGGCCGATGCCGTCGACATCCTGGTGGTGGCAACCCCCGGCGGTGCCGACACTCGCCATCTGGTCGATGCACAGGTGCTCGAGGCCCTGGGGGCCGAGGGCTACCTGGTGAACATCGCCCGTGCCAGCGTGGTCGACACCCAGGCCCTGGTCGCCGTGCTGCAGCATGGCCTACTGGCTGGTGCGGCACTGGATGTGTTCGACGACGAGCCGGCTGTACCCGATGCCCTCAAGGCCCTTGGCAACACCGTGCTCACCCCCCACGTGGCCGGCCAGTCGCCGGAGGCGGCGCGCGACACGGTGACCCTGGTGCTGCGCAACCTGCAGGCGTTCTTTGCCGGCGAAGCCGTGTTGACCCCGGTACGCCAGTAACCCTTTTCATACATCTGCCTGGCAGCGATCGGGCAACAAGGAGTGTGTGCATGCAACTTGAAATCTTCCAGGTCGATGCGTTTTCCGCCGAACCGTTCGGGGGCAACCCGGCGGCAGTGATCCCGCTGCAAAGCTGGCTGCCGGACGACGTGCTGCAGCGCATTGCCGAAGAGAACAACCTGTCGGAAACCGCCTACTTCGTGCGCAACGGCGAAACCTTCGACCTGCGCTGGTTCACCCCGACCGTGGAAGTCGACCTGTGCGGCCATGCCACCCTGGCCTCGGCCTATGTGCTGTTCGAACAGCTGGGCGAGCAGGTGCAGGTGCTGCGTTTCAACACCCGCAGTGGCGAGCTGCGGGTCAGCCGTAACGCCGACGGGCTGCTGGCCATGGACTTCCCGGCCAAGCAGCCGGTCGCCGTGGACATGCTGCCGGGCCTGTTGCAGGCGCTGGGCCTGGGCCAGGCACAGGCGCTGTACCGCAGTGACGACTATGTGGTGGTGATTGATGACGCCCTGTTGCTCGACACCCTGAAGCCGGATTTCGTTGCCCTGTCGGCTTTCGATGTGCGCGGTATCGCCGTTACCGCAGCAGGCCGTGGCTTTGATTTCGTCACCCGCTGGTTCGGCCCGCGGGTCGGCGTGAACGAAGACCCGGTGACTGGCTCGGCGCACACCTCGCTGGCGCCGATATGGGCAGAGCGTCTGGGTAGGAAAGTGCTGAGCTGCGAGCAGGGTGGGGTGCGCAAAGGGCAGTTGCAGTGCGAAGTGCCGGGTAACGGCCGGGTGATCATCAGCGGGCGGGCGGCGTTGTACCTGCGCGGTACGGTGTACATCTGACCTAGGGCAACTGTCTTGTGCTGCCTGTGCCGGCCTCATCGCCGGCAAGCCAGCTCCCACAGGTACTGCACTGGCCTGAGAGCGGCGCGGTCGGGGTGGGAGCCGGCTTGCCGGCGATGAGGCCGGTACAGGCATCTATACTTGCTGGCCCATCTTCCGCTCAAGGAGCCAGCCATGGCCCTGGAAAAACACGGCACCTGCCTGTGCGGCGCCACCCAGCTCAAGGTCACCGTCGACAACACCCATATCAGCGCCTGCCACTGCAGCATGTGCCGCAAATGGACCGGCGGCCCATTGCTGGTGGTGCATTGCAGCAAGCCACCGGTGATCGAAGGGCGCGCCCCCAGCGTCTATGAGTCTTCCGACTGGGCCCAGCGCGGTTTCTGCGGCCAGTGCGGCACGCACTTGTACTACCGGCTGAAGGCCAATGACTTCCATGCCGTCCCGGTCGGCCTGCTGGACGGCGACCAGGAATGGGATTTCGACCTGCAGATTTTCGTCGAAGAGAAACCCGCCTGGTATTGCTTCGCCAACCAGACCAAGGAACTGACTGGCCAGGAAGCCTTCGAGCAGCTCGGCTGATTCAGGCGGCGTGCTGTGATCGATGCGCCAGCACGAAACGCCACGCGAACTTGCCAAACCGGTGCATTCCTGAGAAAAGGGCGGCTTTGTTTCCAGCGTTGGAGTATGCCCCGTGAGCCAAGAACTGCAGATCATCGACCTTGTGGAGGGGGATGGCAAAGCCGCCGTCAAAGGCGCCCTGATCACCACCCAGTACACCGGCTGGCTGGCCGACGGCAGCGAGTTCGATTCGTCCTGGTCGCGCGGCAAGCCGTTCCAGTGCGTGATCGGCACGGGTCGGGTAATCAAGGGGTGGGATCAAGGCCTGATGGGCATGCGCGTTGGCGGCAAGCGCAAGCTGCTGGTACCGGCCCACCTGGGCTATGGCGAACGCAGCGTGGGGGCGATTCCGCCGAACTCGGATTTGACCTTCGAGATCGAATTGCTTGAAGTGCTGACGCGGGATGATTGAGTGGCCGTACTGCAACCCGATGTTCTTGCGCCCTACACATTTCAGCAACACCCATCCTCCAATCTAAGCCTTGCCTAGGGAACGGCATCCACCTCCAGGGAGGAACCAAACGGGTTCAGGGCACTCTCACCCTCACTCGTTGCCATGGACGGCATTCACTACAAGGATGCCCCGCGGTGCTGTTGGCGGGGTGATGTGGCGGGTTTCCCCGATTCTTTCTGCCACATGGGCCTGTCTTGATGAAGTTGCCAACATTCTTCCGCCGTCGTCGTCACTGGTTGCTGAGCCTGACGCTTACAGCCATAGCCGTACCGCTGGCGCTGGAAGCTGTCGAAAGCCGGGCGCAACCGGTGGATGGCACCCAGACCCTTGTGTTCCTGCGCCACGCCGAGAAGCCGGGCGAGGGGCTGGGCCAGTTGAACTGCCAGGGCCTCAACCGTGCGCTGGACCTGGCTACCGTGCTGCCCGAGCGCTTTGGCAAGGCCGACTATGTGTTCGCTGCCAACCCCTCGCGGCATGTCGAGGAAGGCAGCAAGGACGAAAGCTACAGCTACATTCGCCCGCTGATGACCATCAGCCCCAGCGCCATTCGCCTGGGCCTGCCGGTAAACATCGACTATGGCGCCAACGACACCGACGCGCTGGCCGAAGAGCTGCTGCGCGACAAGTACCGTAACGCGACCGTGTACACCGCCTGGTCGCATGGCTACCTCCCTGACCTGATCAATGCCGTGGCTGGCAAGGCCCTCGGTGAGGAGCGGGTGATCACCGACGACTGGAGCGGCGACGACTTCGACACCCTCTACGTCCTGACCCTGACCTGGCACGACGGCAAGGCCAGCCTGCTCAGCCGCAACGTGCGTCAGGGCCTGAATGATGGTGCGCATAGCTGCCCGACCTGATCCACTGGTGATGGTTTGCCTGTACCGGCCTCTTCGCGGGCTTGCCCGCTCCCACAGGTACAGCACAGCCCTTGAGAGCGGTGGGGGCCTGTGGGAGCGGGCAAGCCCGCGAAGGGGCCGGCACAGGCAAATAGAGGGTTAGCGCCCGAACCGCACCGGCCAACCCACCACTTTCTTCGCCCGTGGCGTGGCATAGGTACGTACCTTGGAGGTACTCAAGCCCATGCGCACCAGCGATTCGGCTATGGTCACCGCCGCACTCACACCATCCACCACCGGCACGCCGGTGCGCTGGCGGATCTGCTCGTCCAAGCCGGCCATGCCGCCGCAACCCAGGCAGATCACCTCGGCCTTGTCGTCGCGCACGGCGCGTTCTGCCTGCTCGACAATCGCTTCCACGGCGCGCTGCGGGTCGGCTTCCAGCTCCAGCACCGCCAGCCCGCTGGCGCGTACCGATGCGCAGCGGTCATACAGGCCGGAGAGCTTCAGGCGGTCCTCGATCAGCGGCACGGTGCGGTCCAGGGTGGTCACCACCGAGTAGGCATGGCCCAGGTACATCGCCGTGCTGGCGGCGGCATCGGTGATGTCCACCACCGGCACGTTCAGCAGTTCCTGCAGGCCTTCGCGGCCATGTTCGCCGTAACCCGCCTGGATCACGGCGTCGTAAGGGCCTTCGTAGGCCAGCACCCGGTCCATCACCGCGATGGCGGCCAGGTAACTTTCGAAGTTGCCTTCCACCGACTCGGCACCGAACCATGGGGTGAGGCCGATGATTTCGGTGCCGGGTGTGGCCACCGTACGGGCCTGTTCGGCAATGGCTTCGGTGATGGCTTCGGTGGTGTTGACGTTGGCGATCAGAATGCGCATGGGTAGTCCTCCCTGGTCAATGGCTGCTGTGGTCAACGGCGATGCATTCGCCGCTGACGTCGTGGTATTGGCGTTTGCGTGGGGCGATCAGCAGGTACAGGGCGGCGGCGATGCCGGCACCGATCAGCCAGGAGAACGGCGCCACGCCATGGAAGTTGGGCACCAGGGCCAGGACGATGGCCAGCAGTGCGGCCGGCACGAAGGCGGCCACCGCGCGCAGGTTGATGCCCTTGGTGTAGTGGTAGGCGCCGGCCGGGTCTTCGCTGTAAAGCTGCGGCACGTTGATGCAGCCTTTGCGCAGCAACCAGTAGTCGGACATGATCACCCCGTACAGCGGGCCGAGCAGGGCACCCAGGCCGGACAGGAAATACACGATCACCAGCGGGCTGTTGTACAGGTTCCACGGCAGGATCAGCACTGCCAGGGTGGCGCTGATCAGCCCGGCGCGGCGGAAGTTCAGGTGACGCGGCGCCAGGTTGCTGAGGACGAAGGCCGGGGCGACGAAGTTGGCCATGATGTTCACCGCCACGGTGACGATCAGGAAGGCCAGGCAGCCCAGTACCAGGAACGCTGTGCTGGGGATGGCGGCGACGATCTGGGTAGGGCTGTCGATGATCTGGCCGTTGATCTGGAACTGCGCGCCGCACAGCACCACGGTGATCACGGCGAACACCAGGATGTTCACCGGCAGGCCCCAGAAGTTGCCGACGCGGATGGTCTTGCGGCATGGCGAGGAGCGGGCGAAGTCACAGAAGTTCAGTACCAGGGTGCCGTAGATCGCCAGCCACAGCGCGCCGCCGGCAAAGATGTTGCGCCACATCTCGTAGCCGGTCAGCGGTTCGGCCACCGACCAGGCGATGCGGGCGTCGGCCTTGAAGTACATGAACACTGCCAGGGCGGCGACGGTCAGCAGGATCACCGGGCCGGCAAAGGCCTCGTAGCGGCGCACCATCTCCATGCCGTAGGCCAGGATCACCAGCTGCACCAGCCAGATCGACACGAAGCATGCCCAGCCCAGGCTCGACAGGCCGAGGATGCTGTCATGGTCATAGGCCGCCATGTGCGGCCATACGGCGGTGAGCAGCACGCGCAGCACCACCGAAGCCAGGTAGGTCTGGATGCCGAACCAGGCGATGGCGATGACCGCGCGGATCAGCGCCGGGATCTGCGCGCCGTGGATGCCGAAGGCGATGCGGCTGATGACCGGGAACGGCACGCCGGTCTTCTGCCCCATGTAGCCGGACAGGTTCATGAAGAAGTACACCAGCGCCGCGCCGATGGCCAGCGACAGCAGGATCTGCCAGCCACCCAGGCCGAGGGCGAACAAGCCCATGGCGAACGAGTAGTTGGCGATGTTGTGCACATCGTTGGTCCACAGCGCGAAGATACTGTAGCCGCCCCAGCGGCGGCCTTCGATGCGCGTCGGGGCGAGGTCGCGGTTATGCAGGCGCGGGCTCAGGGCAAGTTCCGGCTGGCTGCCGGCGAGAGGGGAAGCGGGGTGGGTGCTGGCGACGGATAGTTCAGGGGCAAGGTCGAGGCTGGTACTCATTCCGGCGGGCTCCTGATGCACGTGGACTGCGATGAGCGGGCATGCGCACGGGCTCGCCATCTCGTCGGTGCAGCGTTGGCATCTCAGGGTTTGGGGCGCGGCGGCCGATGTTGGGTCGGCGTCGCGGGTTCTTGTGTATTTATGTTTTGCTTGGTTTGTATACAAAACACGAACACACAAAAGCGAGTTCCATGCCAAGGAAAAAGCAAACTTCAGCTGGCCATCATTTCGAATCTATCTTGTTGAAATATAAGTTGATGAAATGAAGGGGATATAAGTTGACCAAATGAACAGGTTTAAATTTTTCGAGGATGATTTAGTTGATCATTTGGTCAGAATAAGTTGTGGGAAGTGTGTAACGTATTGGGGCGTCATCTTGGAAAGTGCACACAAAAACGGCACTTATGGTGACATTCTTGTGTACAAAAATTAGTCAGCTTTTTCCTGTGCTGGCCTCTTCGCGGGCGTGCCCGCGAAGAGGCCAGAACAGGAAGAAATCAATCCATCGGCGGCAACCGCCGCTTCACCGGGCTTTTCTTGATGATGGCGGTGTTGGTCTCGGCCAGCACATTGATGCGGTCGAGCAGGGTATCCAGCTGCTCCATCGAGCGCACATGCAGCCGAGCGATGAAGCAATCCTCGCCAGTAACCTTGTCGCACTCGGTGAACTCGGGAATGGCGACGATCTGCCGTTCCACCTCCTGCAGCTGCCCGGGTAACGGGCGGATGCGCACGATGGCCTGCAGCTGGTAGCCAAAGGCGCGCGGGTCGACCTCTACGGTGTAACCGCGCAACACGCCGCGTTCCTCCAGGCGGCGCAGGCGTTCGCTGACGCTGGGCGCCGACAGCCCGCTGATTTGCGCCAGGGCCTTGAGCGAGCGGCGCGAGTCTTCCATGAGCGCGTTGATCAGCAGTTGGTCGATGGCATCGGTCATGGTCACCTCAATCAGGTAGTTCGCGTGATTTGCCTTGATAGTAAAGGCAAACATGCCAATCTTCCTTCGTTATCCGCTGGAAGGCCGACCAGCAACCTTTGCATACTGTTGCCGTCTTCAACAGGAGGTGTGAGATGGACAGTTCATTGCGTCGTGGCTCGCTGGAAATGGTCGCTGCCATGCTGATTTCCGGGACCATCGGTTGGTTCGTGCTGGTGTCCGGCCAGCCGGTGCTCGAGGTGGTGTTCTGGCGCTGCGTGTTCGGTGCCGTGACCTTGCTGGCGATCTGCGCGGGGTTCGGCTTCCTGCGGCCGGGCGTAATCAGCCGCACGGCGTTCCTGCTGGCGATTGCCAGCGGTGTGGCCATCGTTGGCAACTGGGTGCTGCTGTTCGCCTCCTACTCGCGGGCGTCGATTGCCATCGGCACGGCGGTGTACAACGTGCAGCCGTTCATGCTGGTGGGGCTGGCGGCAGTATTCCTGGGCGAGAAGATCACCCTGGCCAAGGTCACCTGGCTGAGCGTGGCGTTCCTCGGCATGCTGGCCATCGTCAGTGCCCATGGCGCGGGGCAGGGTGGCGGTGAGGACTATTTGCTGGGCATTGCGCTGGCGCTGGGGGCGGCCTTCCTGTATGCCATCGCGGCGTTGATCATCAAGCGCCTGAGTGGCACGCCACCGCACCTGATCGCGCTGATCCAGGTTGCCACGGGTGTGCTGTTGCTGGCGCCGTGGGTCAAGCTTGGCGGGTTGCCGGGTGAAGTGCCGGCGCTGGCCAGCCTGGTGACCTTGGGCATGGTGCACACCGGCTTGATGTATGTGTTGCTGTACAGCGCCATCCAGCGCTTGCCCACGGCGCTGACCGGGGCACTGTCGTTCATCTACCCGATTGCGGCGATTCTGGTGGACTGGGTGGCGTTCGGGCACCGGCTGGCACCGTTGCAGTGGCTGGGGGTGGCGTTGATCCTGCTGGCGGCGGCGGGGATGCAGCAGGGGTGGTGGTTCCGGCCCAGGACGATGGCGGTCAAGGGCCATTGAGGCCGCTTTGCGGCCTATCGCCGGCAAGCTGAACTGGCCTAATGATTTTGGACACCTTCTTCGGGCGCTATGATGGCGCCCAATTGGAGGCAAAATCAGTGCGAAAATCTTATTCGAAAGAACACAAA